>JAUHZG010000069.1 GCA_030425845.1 Gammaproteobacteria bacterium | reverse complement strand
CGCGCGAGTAACTCTTGAATACCTTCAAAATTACTAATGCTCGTATTGAACTGTCGTCTGACACGCGCATAAGCACCGGCCGTGACGCTCGCCATCTTGGCGCCGGCGATTGCATTCGAAGGCAAAGAAATCGCTCGGCCGGCAGCCAAACATTCCATCAACATACGCCAACCATTGCCGACCTGACTTTCACCCCCAATCACATAACTTAGCGGGATGAACACATCCTTGCCTTGTGTGGGGCCATTTTGGAAAGGTGCATTGAGTGGAAGATGTCGTCGACCAATGGTGATCCCTGGTGTCGTTGTCGGGATCAATGCACAGGTGATCCCAATGTCTTTTTGTGAGCCGAGTAATCCATCCGGATCGTAAAGCTTAAAAGCAAGTCCCAGTAACGTCGCCACAGGTGCTAGCGTAATATAGCGCTTGTTCCAGTTTAGTTTGATCCCAAGGACCGATTCACCGTTGTGCTCGCCTTGGCACACGACGCCATAGTCAGGCATACTCGCCGCATCACTGCCCGCCTCTGGGCTAGTCAAGGCAAAGCAAGGAATTTCCTGGCCAACCGCTAAACGAGGTAAATAATAGTCTTTTTGATCTTGGGTGCCGTAATGATAAAGCAGTTCAGCAGGCCCAAGTGAGTTTGGTACCGACACAGTTGAAGCCGCTGTACAGGACACGCTACCTATTTTGATTAACACGCGAGCATGCGCATACGCACTAAACTCAAGTCCACCAAACTGCTTAGGAATAATCATGCCAAAGAACTTTTGCTCTTTCATGTACTGCCAAACCGCTGGGGGCAAGTCGGCTAAATTATGCGTAATATCAAAGTCATTAAGCATCTCGCACAAGCTTTCGACCGGGCCATCCAAAAAAGCTTGCTCCTCTGCACTAAGCGTCGCTTTTGGGATAGCGTGTAGACGGTTCCAGTTAGGCGCACCTGAAAATATCTCTGACTCGAAACTGACATCCCCTGCTTCCAGCGCGTCTTTTTCTGTTTGTGACATACGTGGCATCAACTTTCGGTACAGACGTAAAACCTTCGTACTAAAAAGTTTCGCTCGTAGCGGCTTATAGGCGAACACAACCATAGCCGCCACCGTCAGACACCAGAAAAAAAACAGGAGTGCGGGGTGCGTCTCAGTTAGCAAGGTCACTAAGCTTAAAAAGACCACACTCGACAAACAGGCTACACTGATTGATGCCCTGTTATACAGTAACACGGTCCCTAAACCTACAAATAACAAAAGTAAAAATGAAATGCTCATGAGTATCCTTATAGATGAGAAGTTGGGTTTGTCATCACCTGCGACATAGCAAGAAACAACTGTTCATGGTTAAACGGTTTGGCAATATATTTTACCCTATCACCGTATGCATGCAGAAAGCGATCCGCTTCAGCATAACCGCTCATGATAATGATTTTCATGGCGGGATAGAGCTCCAATATCGTAGCTACCGCTTCAAAACCGTTGCACTCAGGCATCATGTAATCAATCAAGACGAGATCGAGTGATTGCCTTTCATCATGCAAACATCGCACAGCGTCATTTCCATTGGACGCGGTGATCGCATGAATCCGATGATGCGCCAGTAACTCACTGACACACTCGAGAATGAATCGCTCATCATCGACGACCAGCACACGCGTACCTTGCATTTTAATTATTTTTGATTGTAGTTCACCTTCCATGCCAGTGTTATACCACAACATTGGGCCGAAAGAAAAAGTTGCGAGTGTCGTTAGCTGCGGGTGCGCAAATTGCGTCTAAGGTTATTGCTGCGTGCTCTCTCTTGTGAAGCAAACTGATCGTAGCTGGTATAATGTTGTTCATCATCTGCCTCTGACCCTTGCCTAATTTGACGCAATAACTCGACTTCCGCTCGAGTTAAGCCACAGGTTCGAATCACTTCCTCAAGTTTAGCGCCACGCTTTAGCAACTCTCTTGCGGTTTGATAGGCCGACTCAGCGGGTTCACTTTGTGCGATTTCAGAGAGCTCACGGGTAGACTCAATGACGCTTTGAAAACGCTTTTCAACATTAACAAGCTTCTTACCCACACCGGCAAGTGGTGTTTTGAGTGCACGAATATCCGTTCGTATATGAGCAATTTCTTCTGTCAGCGCTTTCGTTTCTCTTGAGAGTTTTTTATAGAGCAACTTGAAAGCCAATAAATTGACGGCGCCAAGCAGGAGTATCAGTGTTGTTGCCGCAAGTGTGATCCAAATCATTGTCTTATCCTTCTGCCTGAGTGCCCACTATGGTGGTCATTCATTCTTAGTGATAAATATGCAACTGACGTGCCAATTTTCCTAGAAACGGCAGTTGGTCGCAGATGACTAGGATTATCGATAACTTGGGCTACGATTGTGATAGCGTTGTGATGAGCGTCGCTTGGCCTTTTTGAAGTTATCTTTGTATTTGGAGTTCACTGCTGACGGCGGGATGCGATGGTCGTCAATTTTAAGTTTGATCTTACGGATTTTCACCCCTACCGGTTCAGAAAAATCATCATGTGAGAAAATGCTCTCTTCAAATGATTGCTTTTTAGTGGTGTAAGGACGAAGCACACTTTTTATTCTGGTTTCTAAGCGTCCATTGACCGGCACCATGATCACAATACGGCGATTGAGGCGGCGACCTTCTTTGGTCTTGTTCGACCCAATAGGATGTAGCGGGCCAAAACCTATCGCCGAGACCATCGTTGGGTTGATGCCTTCATTTACCAGCAGACGCAAAACAGCCGCCGATCGTGCGGCGGAAAGCTCCCAATTTGAGGGAAAATGCACGGTTTTAATCGGAATGTTGTCAGTATAACCGCCGATTGAGAAAGGTCTTTCTACTTCAGAGAGAACTCTCGATAGCGTCCCCATGATAGGGTAAGCTTGCTCTTTTGGGACCGCACTTGCACTTGGAAACATCGAGCGCAATTCAATCTCTAACCACGTTTCGTGCTTATCCATGTCAATAGCGTCTTTATCCTTGAGTTTACCTGAGAGCTTTTGCTCTAACTGTTCGACTCGCTTTTGAATAATCGTCTGAATCTGCTTTTTGTAATACTTATCAAGCGATGAGCCTGAGAGTTTATCCCCTAGCTTATGAACGTGTTGTATCACTGAAATATCGTCCATGATTTTCTGTGCTTGTTTTTCGATGAACTTTTTATCAGTATTGGCATACTCCACGTTCATCGCCTGCATCACGGCCTTGTGTTTTTCTAAACTCAAATTCGCCACCGCATAAAGTACCACGAATACAGCAAACATCAGTGTAATAAAATCAGCGTAAGAAACCATCCAGCGATCGCGGTTATTCGAAAGTTCCTTTTTCGGTCGACGTCTCATCATAGCGACCTCTTAACACTTACGCTTTTTTCTCGATAAAACCACCAAGACGGTTTTCAATCACTTTAGGATGTTCACCCTCACACATCGCGGCGAATCCTTCTATGATCATTTCACGCATACGAGAACGATTCATGATCAGCATTTTAAGTTTTGACGATACTGGTAGAAACAAAAGGTTAGCGAAGCCAACACCATAGATAGTCGCGATAAACGCTACCGCAATCCCTGAGCCGATTTCAGTCGGATCATCTAGATCATTCATCACTTGAATAAGACCCATTACAGTACCTAAAATACCAATAGTCGGACTATAGCCCCCTAGGCTCTCAAAGACATAACAAGCGTCCATATCGCGCTTTTCTTCACTTTCGAGCTCTACAATGAGCGAGTTGCGCAAGTCATCGGTATTATTCCCATCAACGAGCAAATCAATGCCCTTTTTCAAGAACACATCTTTGGTTTTACGCTTACTTTCCTCAAGACTTAAGATGCCTTCTTTACGTGTATTTTCACTCATGCTAATTACTTGTTTCATGATGCGTCTAACATTATATTTGGGCGGAACGAATACCCAGAAGAAGATCCGCATCGCTCGCTTGAAGGTCGAAAAAGGTGTTTGTAATAATACCGCCGAGAAACTTCCGCCAAAGACAATCAGAAAAGCCGGCAAACTCATCAACTGAGCAAGCTGCCCACCTTCTAAGATCTGCGCGACACAGATCGCTACAATGGCTAATATGATCCCCAGTACCGTCAAGCTATCCATGCTTGGCTTACTCCTTTGGAATGTCCCCTTGGATTTGTGCGAGTTTAGACTGCGCACGCAGTAAGGCTTGGCTGTGAATTTGACTCACACGAGACTCACTCACACCTAGCACTTCCCCTATTTCTTTTAAGTTCAGCTCTTCCACATAGTAAAGAGAGAGCACCAACTGCTCTCTGTCAGGGAGAGTATCCACTACTGTGGACAGCAAATCACGCTCGCTTTGTAGTCGCACGCCTTCATAAGGTTCAGGTGTACTGCTAATCAAGCTCTCTGAATTAGCTAAAGTATCGTTACTTGCAATCAAATCTTCTAAACCAAATAAACGGCTCCCCGTCATATCTTTCAACATGGCGTGATAGTCTGTCACCGTGATCCCAAGCTCATTTGCGACTTCACTATCTTTTGCATCTCGCCCCTGTTTATTCTCAATGACACGAATAATATCCGAAATTTTACGTGCATTGCGATGAACTGAGCGCGGAATCCAATCCCCCCGTCGCACCTCATCTAGCATCATGCCTCGAATACGAATACCCGCATAGGTTTCAAAACTAGCCCCTTTGCTCGCATCATAATTACGAGAGGCCTCCAGCAATCCCATCATGCCTGCTTGAATAAGATCCTCTACCAAAATTGTATTTGGCAAACGCCCTATCAAGTGGTGTGCGATTTTCTTAACCATCGATGCATGCTCATTGACGAGCTCCGTCAGCTCCAAATCCTGATTCGCCACTTGATTATATTTTGCTAATCCTGTCACCACGAGCCACCTTCCTTGTGTTGTTTAGACGCTCTACTCATACTCATCTAGGCTACTAGCCTTTCTAAGAAGAATTTAACTTGATCATTGGCAGTGTTATTGATCGGCCAATCTGTAATTTGCATCGCAAGTTTCTTAAACGACTTACTGACATCACAGCCCGGATATACATCAACCACTGACTTTTGTTTCTGCACTGCTTTTTTGAGATGATCGTCAAACGGTAAATAACCAACATATTCAAGCGTCACATCGAGAAATCTATCTGTCGCGCGAATAAGCTTAGCATACGTCTCACGAGCATCGCGCGATGAGCGCACCATGTTCACTAAAATCTTATAGTGATTGATTTGGTTATCGCGACTAAAGGCTTTAATGGATGCATAGGCATCGGTGATTGAAGTCGGCTCATCACAGACGACAAGAATCATTTCTTGAGAGGCTCGTGCAAATGTGAGCACGTCGTCACCAATGCCCGCGGCAGTATCGACAATCAATACATCCAAGTCTTTATCAACTTCACTAAATGCATTCACTAGGCCTGAGAGTTCTAGCTGTGAAAGTTTTGTTAACTGCTGAACACCTGAAGAAGCAGGGATTATTTTGATCCCAGCTGGTCCCTTAATGATAATATCATCAAGATCAGCCTCGCCCGATAGCACATGTGAAATATCTTTTTTAATTTGGATCCCAAGTAATACATCGATATTCGCTAAAGCCAAATCTGCGTCGAGCAACATGACGTTTTGGTTCATTTTTGCGAGTGATACCGCTAAATTAACAGAGACATTTGTTTTACCCACACCACCTTTGCCACCTGTTACCGCGATAACACGTACCGGCTTTTTCTTGTCCGCGATACTTGCCGCACCACCTTGATATTCTTTAGATGTCAACATCAAACTCTCTCCCATCGTATGCATTTGCTAAACATTTTTCGTCCGTTTCTGATTGCGCTTGCATCATCATGGTACTCGCACAACTGATAAGACACTGTCCATGTGCCACGTGACAATCCTCAGGGATTTTTTGCCCATCCGTGATATAGCTAAGTGGCAGATCATTTTCAATAATGAGACTAATGAGTCCCCCAATACTGATCCCTTCATCTATCTTGGTCACAATGACTGCGTCAATATTTGCTGCTCTGAATGTTTTCAGTGCCGACTCAAGCACTAAGCGCTGGCAAGTCGATGACAGCACCAAATGTGTTTTAACTGGTAAGCGCTTACTGGCAAATATCTTGAGTTGCTCATTAAGGCGCGTATCTTTACGGCTCATACCTGCTGTATCAATCAGAATTAACTCTTTGTTATCAAAACTACGTAGTGCTGCTCGTAAAGAGCTTTCTGTGTCGATGGTTCTTACGGGTACATCCAGTAATTTACCGAAGACTTTGAGTTGATCCTGCGCGCCAATACGGTAAGAGTCAGTCGTCAACAACGCAACTTTACCTTCGCCATGACGCTTAGCATATAACGCAGCCAGCTTAGCGATAGTCGTTGTTTTACCAACTCCCGTGGGACCGACTAAAGCAACAATACCACCATGAGTCAAAATATCATCTTCGGTTGTTGTTAACGAGTTGCCAATAGCCGCCAGCACATCACGATAGCACGCATCTCCGACCAGCTCACTGTTAGAGGATTTTGCATAACGTCTTGCTAAGTTAGCCGAAAAACCGAGTTGACGTAAACGTCTAAACACCATCGCTTGCGCGGGTGTTTCACGTTCTTTCTCACGCCAAGCTAATCCAGCCAAATCATCTTGCAATAATTCGCGCATGTCTTTCAATTCATTACGCAAGGCTGTTAAAGCAGGATCTTCTACAGCACGATGTTTAAGCGGTGCGGTTTTTTTAGGTTGGGTCAGCTTAGTGTGTGTCGGAGTAGGCGTGGCGGTCTTGATTGGTGTTTGCTGATATGCTTCTACAAGAGGATTAGCTTTTTGATCAAACATCGAGTCATCGTATTCAACCGCAGCAACCACTTCAATTCCTTGCTCGCTACGATTGGTTGATAAAATCGCTGCGTCTTCGCCGAGTGTTTCCCGCACTAATCGAATAGCCTCAGTCATATTTTCAGCGAAAAATCGTTTAACTCTCATCGCAGAACTTCCTTCATCCTAGGGTTATTGCCCAATTGAGCCAATGACCCGCAACTGTTTATCATCTGGGACTTCTTGATACGCGAGTACACTAAGTCCTGGTAAACTGTGCTTAGCAAATCTTGCTAATAAATTTCTAATTTGTGGTGAGACCAGTAGTACTGCCGGTTGCCCTGCCACTTCTTGTCTCTGAACCAATTCAACCAGTGCCTGTTGCAGTTTCTCAACGAGTCCTGGCTCCAACCCTGCGCCAGAATCTCCTCCGGCCGCTACTGCATTTTGCAATATCTGTTCCAAGTCTGGTGCTAACGTGATCACAGGCAATTCACGCTCCAACCCATTGATATTTTGAATAATGAGACGTCCCAAGGCTTGACGAACACAGCTGGTAAGCGCTTCCGGATCACGGCTTTTTGGCGCTTGATCGATGATCGTTTCAGCGATTGTGCGCATATCACGAATTGGGATCTGTTCACCCAGTAAATTTTGCAGCACGCGTAATAAACCACCTAACGTCACAGTATCAGGCACAAGCTCTTCGACAAGTTTAGGCGCGACTTCAGCGAGCCGGTCGAGTAATTTCTGAACCTCTTCATGCCCGAGCAATTCAGACGCATTATCATGCATGATTTGACTCACATGAGTGGCAATCACGGTACTTGGGTCAACCACCGTAAATCCTAATGATTGTGCGTATTCTTTTTGTGACGGATTGATCCAAAGCGCATCTAGGCCATACGCAGGATCTTTTGTCGGTGTCCCTTCAAGCTCGCCAAAAACTTGGCCAGGATTGATCGCCATAAGCTTATCAATTTGGATATCTTCTTCAGAAAGCGTCACGCCCAATAAGCTGATGCGGTAATTGCTTGGTTGTATATCTAAATTATCGCGGATATGGACAGCGGGTATTAAAAAACCTAGTTCTTGCGAAAGCTTTTTCCTCACCCCTTTGATACGTTCCATCAGCTTACCACCTTGGTGTGCGTCAACGAGCGGGATTAAGCGATAACCGACTTCTAAAGTGATAGGATCGACAACGTCAACATCATCCCAGCCCAGCTCTTTACTTTTAGGCTCGAGTTCACCATCGGTCACCTCATCCGCAGCGGTTGCTTCCAACGCTTCTTGCTTGGCACGTTCTATCTGCGCGTTGTTGTAGTAGTACGCAAAAAAACCTATCGCTGCCGCAGTCGTTAAAAATGCAAAATGCGGCATACCTGGTACTAAACCTAACACAGCCATCACAATTGCAGTGATCGCTAAGGTTTTGTTTGAAGCGAACATTTGACGTGAGATCATGCTACCCATGTCGTTAGAAGATGAAACACGTGTAATAATCATGGCGGTCGCTGTCGATAACAATAAAGAAGGAATTTGCGCAACCAAACCATCACCAATAGTTAACAATGAGTAAACTTCGGTAGCACTACCAAAGCTCATGTTATGTTGAGCAACGCCAATCGCGAGGCCACCAATGAGGTTAATAAAAAGAATTAAGATACCCGCGACTGCATCACCGCGTACAAATTTGCTGGCACCATCCATAGAACCATAAAAGTCGGCTTCTTCACGAATTTCTTGTCGGCGTGATTTTGCTTCTTCCGCTGTACACAGACCCGCATTCATATCCGCGTCAATCGCCATTTGCTTACCAGGCATTGAATCCAAGGTAAATCGCGCTGTGACTTCTGACACACGTCCTGCCCCTTTAGTCACAACAACAAAGTTGATAATAACCAAAATTGCAAAGACAACGAGACCAACCGCATAATTACCCCCGATCACGACTGAGCCAAATGACTCGACCACTTTACCAGCCGCTTCTGTGCCAGTATGACCATTGATAAGTACCACTCGGGTTGACGCGATATTTAAAGCAAGTCTTAGAAGAGTCGCTACGAGTAACACAGTAGGAAACACGGCAAAATCTAAGGGCTTTTTACAATAGACACACGCGAGTAACACGATAAGTGATAAGGCAATGTTAAAAGTAAATAAAGCATCAAGTAAAATTGGTGGCAATGGCAGAACAACCATCGCAAGAAGCATAATGACCAGGAGTGGGATCCCTATCCCACCTTTCACGTAATGCTGAATCTGCCCACTGACGTCTGCTGCATTCATTGCAACTCCTTTAGTATCTCAAATCCTCGGGGATTGGTAAGTCACCTAGTGGTCTTGGCCGTTTACCACTACGCCGCTTGAAACGACGGAGCTGATAGACATAGGCTAGAACCTGGGCGACGGCGATATAAAGTCCACTTGGAATTTCATCACCAATCTCAGTGGTGTTATACAATGATCGTGCCAATGGTGGCGCCTCTAGTAATTCAACGTCATTTGCGCGCGCAACCTTCTGAATATAAAAAGCTATTTGATCTGCACCTTTAGCGACCACTAGCGGTGCCCCACCACCTTGGCGATCATATTTGACGGCCACAGAGTAATGTGTCGGGTTTGTGATAACCACATCCGCTTTAGGGACGTCACTCATCATGCGGTTCTGGGCGGCTTGTTGTTGTAACTGTCTGATTTTAGATTTAACCTCAGGATTACCTTCCGTATTCTTCATTTCGTCTTTGATTTCCTGGGTAGTCATTTTAATCTGCTTATCATGCTGCATAATTTGAAACGGCACATCAATCAACGCGATGATGATGAGAGCACTTGAAATGAAGATGAAGCTCCACAGCAAAATCGAGCTACTATTACCAATGGCCGTCAAAATATCGACATTATTAATTGACATGATCTTGGGAGCTTGGATCCAAAGGACCGTCAGACCAAAGGCTAGAATCAACAAAAATTTTGCGAGTGCCTTGACTAATTCCATTAAACTTTTCAGTGAAAAGATGCGCTTTATCCCTTTTATCGGGTCGATACGTTCTAGTTTCGGCTGTAATGACTGCCCCGAAAAATTGAAGCCCCCTATCAACACTCCGCCACCTAATGCACTAAGCACGACAATAATAAAGAAT
>JAUHZG010000068.1 GCA_030425845.1 Gammaproteobacteria bacterium | reverse complement strand
CTATGATTTTACGACCGGTTAAACCACAATCGCCTAAGGGACCACCAATCACAAAACGCCCTGTTGGGTTTACAAAAAAGCGCGTGGTCTCTTTCATCCATTCATCAGGAAGGACTGGCTTGATGATCTCTTCGATCACGGCTTCAACTAATTGTGACTGCTCAATATCAGGGGCGTGCTGTGTCGATAACACAACCGTATCCACGGCAACAGGTTTGCCATCTTCATAACGCAGTGTAAGCTGACTTTTGGCATCGGGACGCAACCAAGGCAGTTTGCCGTTTTTACGAAGCTCTGCTTGCTTAGCCACTAAGCGATGAGAATAAGTGATAGGAGCTGGCATTAACACGTCTGTTTCATTACTCGCATAACCAAACATCAAACCCTGATCACCGGCACCTTGCTCTTTGTTGGCATCCGAATCCACACCTTGTGCGATATCTTTTGATTGTTTACCAATAGCTGACATAACAGCACACGATTCCCAGTCAAATCCCATATCAGAGCTTGAGTAGCCGATTTCTTTAATGCGCTCTCTTGCGATCTCTTCGACATCAACCCATGCGTTAGTGGTCACTTCACCACCAACTAGCACCATGCCTGTTTTGACGTAAGTTTCGCAAGCAACACGTGCGGTCTTGTCTTGCGCTAAAATAGCATCAAGTACCGCGTCTGAAATTTGATCGGCAATCTTATCCGGATGGCCTTCAGAAACGGATTCTGATGTGAATACGAACTGTTCTGTCATGAATTTCCCTTACATTTTACCTGTTACGAGCTTCCACTCAGGAAGAGCTTGCGATGATACCCGCTTTTGCTAACTAATTCATCTTTATGTGGCTAGTCCTTAGCTTTGCACACTACATATACTGTGTTTTACGTAGTCGGAACTAGCCTCTCTAGCTTACTCATAGGACTATCATCCTCCGAATTACCCTGGGCATTGTCATCCTCCGGCTTGACCGGATCCAATTTATTAGATTCTTCGGTCAAGCCGAAGAATGACACCTGCCCTGAATATAGCACCCGAATCTCAGGACTGGTAAGCTACCTAATACAACAACACAAGACTTAAGGAACCCACATGACTTCCTCTTTAGCCCAAACGTTTCTCAAGTTTGCCCTTACGCAACAAGCGCTGGCCTTTGGTGGGTTCACGTTAAAATCAGGTCGAACTAGCCCCTACTTTTTTAACGCAGGCCACCTAACCGAGTCAGCCTCGAGTCTTAGTCAGCTCGGCCACTTTTATGCCACCCTGCTACGCCAATCAGCAATTGAGGTTGATGTTTTGTTTGGCCCCGCCTACAAAGGGATCCCGATCGTCAGTGCGATGGGCTGTGCACTTGCCGACACCCACCCGAATTTGGGCGTCAGCTTCAATCGAAAAGAAGCCAAAGATCATGGCGAAAAGGGTCAGCTTGTCGGCGCTCCACTTGCGGGAAAACGTGTGTGTATTGTTGACGATGTAATAACCGCGGGCACCGCCATACGCGAAGTGATCCCACTTATCGAGTCACAGGGGGGCCAAGTAAGCGCTATCGCTCTGGCTCTAGATAGACAGGAAAAAGTTGATGAATCAAGCGAAGTCAGTGCCATTCATCAGCTGCGCGAAGAGTTGGCTATTCCTATTGTAACACTTGCAAGCTTTAGTGATTTACTACAGCTTGTAGAGCGCGATAGCGCATTACAAGCGCACCTTGGGGCAGTCAAAACTTACCATGCCAACTACTTTTGTGGTTAGTAGAGCATACAGCAATGCGTTGCTGCATTCCCTTATGCATTAGCTACTTTAATGTTGTGCCGGACCTCCCGGACCTCCACGTGGCGACTCACCCGCTTTCGCGGCAGCTTGCACACTAGGCTTATCAGTGATCGGCTTGTAATCTTTGCTGCCTTTGGCAGCAATTGCTAACTTCGCGTCTTGACCCAAGATGCCCTCATTCTTTAACTCCGTGAATACGTCTTGGAAAGTTTTCTCATCATAAACGGCTGAACCGATGTCGCCAATTTTACCCGATCCATTGAACTGGGCTTCACCTTTCTCATTAGGCGCACTCTCACACGCTCGTAGAATAAGAAACTTCACAAATTCACGATGTCTAGCCTTGTCTTCTGGTTTTTTGAAATTTAATCGACCTTGCTGATCGCGCTCTAACTTCGCCAAGCCCATACACACATATCGCAGTTGACCGCTCTTGGTTCTGCGCTCTTGGATAAGCAACTCAGTCCCTGTACCTAAATCGACTTTGAGTGTCGGATGAGGTCGGTCTTTGCCGGTTGCCGGCATATAAGTGATGAGCGCTGCGCCCTCCTCACTTGCCGTAATACCTTTCGCCTGTAAACCTTTAATGAACGCCTCGAGATGGAATTGTGCTTCATCGTCACCAGCAAGGGCACGAGTTGTCAGTACACCTGCAGCATTAGCCATAGCGGCATCTTCGAATGCTTTTGCGTTATCTTTATCCTGCGCCACCTTCTCTTGATTAGCCCTTATGATAGCTTCAAGTCGTTTGCGCAATCCTTCTCTAACGCCACTCTCTAACTGACTATCCTGTATAGCTCTATTCGCCTCATCAACATTTCTTGCAGGGATAGCTGTCGCGCCTTTGCCTGTAATAACAATGAGTCGCTCCCCATCAGCCTCTGAAGAGGACCAGAGAAATTGCGCTTTTTTTTGCAGCTCTTCAGTGATCCCTTCTGCACGCATAAGTAATTCACCGCCCTCGAGACTAATAATCTGACCGTCAGCCAAGGGCACCTGCGTGTAGTAACGAGCCGCTCTCCCTTCTGGCACTAAACTAAGCTGTGGCTGTCCTTTATCAGGACGTTTCACATTCACAAGAACCTTTTCTATACCTGGTAGACTAAAGGGTGCCGCCATGACACACTCCTTACTGTTAGTTGTTTCTGTCGATAAGCTTTCATCTTATTCACTCACTATTCGCCTCTTAGCGCCCACCTACCAAAGGACGAACTGTTGGTACTTCACCATCAGGTTGCGCTAACGCCTCACCTACGTCCAGAGCGTCTATCGCTTTTGCATTTAGACCTTCTACTTTAGCTTGAGAAACTATCTGTGCACTGGAGCCTATTTGAAAATACAAGGGGGTGTCTGCAAACTCAGGGGCACTGGTGAGCTGTTGTAGAACTTGTCTGACAAAAGCTTGTTGGGCTTTATCACACACTATAGTGAGCAAGACAGGTCTTGCTCTGTCCATCTCATATGTGTCCACCTTCGTAGTCTTATGTTGCCCTTTTTCGTCCTTGTCACCCGCATAAACATCAGCTTGACTAGGCTTGCCGGCAAGCTCTAATCTTATCATCGCCTGAAACATAGCCATAATCTCTACTTGTGCATCAGGCAAAATTTCCATCTGCCCCGTCTGCGGATTTTGCTTGGTCTTTAAGGGCAAGTGCAAATAGCCTGATTTACTTTCTCGAGAGGGGCGCATCTCGAGCATGCATGAGATCTGCTTATTTCCAGGCATTGTGGCTTCGAGCTTCACACGCATATTCTGGCCTTCACTCGCAGCTAACACTTGCATTTTCATCTGAGTATGCTTAGGTCGCTGCGCAGCCAATTCATCTGGTGTCTTGGGCAAGAACGTATTATGCAATCGTTGCAAAGACTCCGGGGTCAATTTGTCCACTGCGCGACACAGGCCGGCGACACCCGCGTCCTTAGCGGCTTGCTTGGTGGGATCTAAACGTTCACTCTCTGAGAGCGCATTCCTTGAGTCAATAACTTTTCTCTGAAGGGTCTCTCGAACATCGTCTTCTTGTAACCAAGTGGAGATCTCAGTAGCAAGTCCCTCTTCGGGCTGACTCTCAGCGTTATCCAAGTCAATATCGACTGCTTCTTGCCACCCCCCTTCACCGTCAGGTTTTAGGAATACTACGTGTAAAGGGGCCGGCACCTCTTCAGCACCTGTGGCATGGTAGCTCACCATAACCATATCCGAAAGCAGCGCGGCTCTTTGAGTTCTGGGTTCACCGTCATCAACAGCTCCCATCAACTCACCCAACTCACTTGTGTTGAAAACATGCATGACCACGGCGCTTGAAGCACCACATTCTTGCAACTCGTCAGCTTTCATTCCAACCGATACTTCATGAGCCCCATAGTCTAAAGCTCTATCGCTCGCACCTTGGTAGCGTCCTTTAAGCATAACAGGGGCTTTGGCATCAGCAGGTTTTTCTTCTAAACGCTCTGCTAACGTCTTGGCAACCACCTTAGAGCGTTGACTCGATACTTCATAAGCGCGAGCGTAAACATCAGGCCCTAAACGCAGAGGTTGCTTCGCCCCTTTTTGCGGTACGCGCACGAGCTTCTTGAGTTTTAGCTTGGTTGCCATAAAAAACCTGTTAAATCGTTCTAATACTGTTTATTTTTATACCATTTTTTGTAGTTTTCTGCAATGTGACAGGTTTCGAATTATCAGATAGTTAAAGGACCCAATGTGAATATAGAGACTATGATAAATCCTCCGGTCAAGCCGGAGGATGACACCGTGGGGAAGAAGTATGGCACCGTGGGGCAGAAGGATGACACCCTAGAGCCAGTGAAGGAGCCTCGAAGTTTAAGAATAAATGCGATTACACCACCGCCAAATCACCTTTATCTTCCAGCCAACGCTTACGATCACTCGCGCGCTTCTTACCTAGGAGCATATCCATCACTTCATCAGTGCCGTCCCCAGGTTCAAGCGTTAACTGCACCAAGCGCCTTGTTTCTTCTGCCATCGTGGTCTCACGTAACTGGGAAGGGTTCATCTCACCCAACCCTTTGAAACGCTGGATACTGACTTTAGCTCTAGGATGCTCTTTGGCAATACGCACGGTCAAAGTTTCTTTCTCTTCATCGTCTAGCGCATAATACACATGCTTACCCGCATCCAAACGATAAAGCGGCGGCATCGCGATATACACATGGCCCGCTTTGACTAACGGTCTGAAGTGTCTAACAAACAGGGCACACAATAAGGTCGCAATGTGCGCGCCATCGGAGTCAGCATCCGCTAACACACACACTTTATGATAACGTAACCCCGACAAATCATCGCTACCGGGATCAACGCCAATCGCAACCGAAATATTATGTATCTCTTGTGAACTTAAGATCTGTGACGAATCCACTTCCCATGTATTAAGGACTTTACCTCGCAGCGGCATAATAGCTTGAGTATCACGATTACGTGCTTGCTTGGCCGAACCTCCCGCCGAGTCCCCTTCCACCAAGAATAATTCTGAGCGCGCCGGATCATCACTAGTACAATCGGCTAGCTTACCCGGCAACGCAGGTCCTGCGGTCACTTTCTTACGGGTGACTTTCTTCGCTGAGCGAATGCGTTTTTGCGCATTATTGATAGCAATCTCAGCAATCTGCTCCCCTTCAGCAACATTTTGGTTTAGCCATAAACTAAACGCGTCTTTAGTGACACCGGAAACGACACTGGCACATTCACGTGACGATAGACGCTCTTTGGTTTGACCTGCAAACTGTGGCTCGACCATCTTAACCGATAACACGTAATGACAATGTTCCCATACGTCATCTGGAGCAATCTTAACTCCACGCGGTAACAGATTGTGAATATCGCAAAACTCACGTACCGCTTCACACAGTCCAGCGCGCAAGCCATTGACATGCGTTCCCCCAGCACTCGTGGGAATGAGATTGACATAACTTTCTGCTACAGATTCACCTGCCTCTTGTGACCAGGCAACCGCCCAATCGACTTCGTAGTCTTCTTCACTTAAAGACCCATGAAACGTCCCCGCAGGCAAATGCGCGGTATTTTTCAGAGCACTTTCACAATACGCCGCTAAGCCACTGTCATAACACCACTCATGTTTTTCACCCGTTTGCTGATCATCGAAGGTGACCATTAACCCCGAACACAGAACGGCTTTGGATCGTAAGATACTCACCAAACGCGGAATCGAAAACTTCACACTGTCAAAGTACTTCGAGTTTGGCCAAAAGCGCACGCTGGTCCCATGCTTACGCTTATTCACTTCACCGACGACTTTGAGCTCTTTGGTCTTTTTACCATCAGCAAACTCAATAAAATATTCTTTACCGCCTTTGAAGATCCGTACTTCGACTTTTTTTGATAAGGCGTTCACTACGGAAACCCCCACCCCATGCAAGCCCCCGGAGAAACGGTAGTTTTTGTTGGAGAACTTACCACCAGCATGTAACCGCGTTAGGATAAGCTCTACCCCTGAAATTTTGTGCTTAGGGTGTTTGTCGGTTGGCATCCCACGGCCATCGTCAGTGACTTCAATCGAGCCATCTTTATAGAGCACCACATCGATTTGTTTGGCGTGACCTGACACCGCTTCATCCACACTGTTATCAATGACTTCTTGCGCGAGGTGATTTGGCCTATCGGTATTGGTATACATCCCCGGGCGCTTTTGCACCGGCTCCAACCCACTTAGTACCTCAATCGACTCAGCGGTATAATTACTCATACGGTTTCCTTAACTTCGTTCTATTTAATGCTAACCATTGGATGGCCAAAATGGCGAGCGCGTTTTGGATTTTGCCTGACTCTAATAGCTCTAATACCGCTTGGCAAGGGAGAACATGTATTTTAATGTCTTCATGCTCCTCATCCAGCCCCGCAAACTCCGGTACATCCACCAGATCCACTTCAGCGTAATAAAAATCTACCTGCTCACTACTCGCCCCTGGCGTACTGTAATAATGATACAAATGCGTCAACGACTTGGCCGTAACACCCGCTTCTTCAGCCAGCTCCCGTCTCGCGACCTCGTCGGGCGCTTCACCCGGCTCTATCAATCCCGCGACAATTTCTAGTAACCAAGGCGAAATCGCCCCTCCTATCATCGCCCCGACGCGAAATTGCTCGATCAGTAGCACTGTGTCGCGCTTAGGATCATAAGGCAATACCGCCACCGCTGGTCGACGAGCCACGCAAATCCTAGGCAACGATTCGGTCATGCTGCCATCAAACTTACGGTGCCTTAGTGTCAGATCGTGGACCTTAATGAACCCATCATAGGCCAACGTGTCATTCTCTACGTCAATATCTTTTGGGGTGAATTTATCTGTCATTCGTTTACCCTTTTAAATAATCGGCCGACTGCATCTCATGTAAACGACTCATGGTACGCGCAAATTCTAGATGCAAACGGCCTGCGTGATAGAGTGTATCAATCGGCACCTGTGCTTGGCATACCAAAATCACGTGATTATCGTAAAATACATCGACAAGGTTAATAAAGTTTCGTGCGAAATTATCATTCCCTTCGGCAATCGGATGAAGTCCTGAAACAAAAACCGTAGAATAAGTAGTCGCAATTTCCAAGTAGTCACGTGCGCAACGCGGCGGCGCCAGTAGAGCCTGCGCCTCAAACCAAATCACCGCCGAAGAGTGAGCTAAGACTGCGACAGGGCGTGACTGAATGATCACCTCCCCTTTGCCGCTCACTTCATGATGGGCAGTTAACTTATCAAAATGCGTCGTCATCGCGGCGAATGTCGCTTCACCCAACGGCTGATAGTACACCCCACTTTGTGTGTGCGTGAGATAACGGTAATCCGTTTCACTATCCACATGCATAACATCAAGGTGCGATTTGATAAGGTCAATCGCTGGCAAGAACGACTCCCTAGCCACCCCGCCCCAGTAGAGTTTGTCAGGGGCAACATTCGAGGTGGTGACAATGATCATGCCCTCCTCAAACATCGCTTCTAGACACTTCGCGAGTAACATCGCTACCGTAATGTCGGTCACAAAAAACTCATCGAAACAAAACACGCGTACTGTCTCACGCCATTCTTTTATCACCTTACGCAATGGGTTGGGTTCGTGGCGGTATTCTTGTAATTTTTGCATTAACATCGTCATGAAGGCATGGAAGTGCATGCGTTTTTTCTTCTTAAGTGGAAGCGTTTCGTAAAATAAATCCATCATCAGCGTCTTGCCTACACCAACACCGCCCCAGAAATACAATCCGCGAGGTGCGCTCTTAGACAAAAAACGGGAAAACCTATTCGGCTTCTTACGCAGCGCGCACGAAAGAGCTTCCAAGCGGCTTACCATACGCGCCTGATTGGGATCAGCGGTAAGTTTCCCGTCTTGGAGTAATTTCTCGTAAGTTGCTTTTAGCGACTGAGGCCGCTCGGCCACATTTTGCCCCTTGTTTCTTATGATCTTGCGGCAAAGTGTAGCGTGGCTTTGACGGCAATGAAAGCTAATTGAGGAACGACACGCCTCTAGCTTTAAGTGCGCGATTCATCGTATGCATGTTCGTGTTAAGCAGGGTAGCGGCTCTTCTGGCTTGCTGTTTGCGACGTTTTGCCAAATCGTCGGCAACTTCGCTTAATAGTTCAACAAGTGTTTCAGCCTCAAGGGAATGTACGGTGTTATCAACCAGGTCTTTCTGACTCATTTTTTTTACTCCTTTATCTTTTTCGACAGTACGTAATCCTTCACGCACCTAAACCGCCTCTCACAACGGGAAATAAAGTCTAGACTGATCTGGGTGAGCGAGTCAAATCCCCAATTTTTGTGACATGCCTCACATTTATCAGGTGCAATACGTGAGTGGTTGTTTAATTACCACATCCACCGTAGTGCACGGCATTTTACTCAGAGGGGATTAGCGCGCAACGCGTGATCCACCCTTGAATGGGTTGCCAAGAGGCCCAGCATGATAAAGATGACAGCCCGCGACCCACGGTATACAATGCGCCCTACATTAATGAGTAACTATCAGCCTCGGGGAATCAAATGCTTAACTTATCTGTCGCGCGCAGCAATATGATCAAACAACAGATCAGAACATGGGAAATCGATAACGACAAAATCGTTCATTTACTCGGCAGCATTCCTCGCGAACATTTTTTACCTGAGTCACTACATCAGCTCGCCTACGCTGACACCATGTTACCCATTGGTCATAATCAAGTCAGCTTACCACCCAAAGAGCTTGCCAGAGCCATCGCCGAATTAGATATCCAAAAGCACGAGTCAGTTCTTGAAATCGGTACAGGCAGCAGCTACGGCACCGCCTTACTCGCCGAGCTAGGATCACACGTGCACTCAGTCGATATCTACGAAGATTTCACCGCACATGCTGCCAGCGCCCTCAAATCACTAGGGATAGAAAATGTTACCTTAAGCACCGGCGATGCTGCACAAGGCTGGGATCTTAGCAAACAATATGATGTGATCGTGATCACAGGCTCACTTCCTTTATTACCAGAAGCCATGAGACAACAACTCACCGTGGGTGGCCGCTTATTTGCAATTTTAGGTGAAGCGCCTGTTATGCAAGCAAGTGTGATCTTACGCACCGGTGACAAAAGTTGGGACCCGACTATCTTATTCGAGACCAATGTGCAGCCTTTGCTAAATGCGGCAAAACCAGATAAATTTGAATTCTAACTTAACGTTGCCAGCAAAATCGGGGATCACATGAAAAAACACCTTGCGGCTATTAGCTTATCTTTATTCACTACTCTCGCCTGCGCGCATACCACCAATTTATGGCAAGTCTATAATCAGGCAAAGAAAAGCGACCCCACCTTCCAAAATGCGAGGGCGACCTGGCTTGCCGCCAAACAAATGCTACCCATGAGTGTTGCCGCCGTCTTGCCGACGGTGTCAGCAAAGGGGGATTTTGTCTCTACCGTGAATCGTGTAAAGGCAAACGCTGGCGGGATCAGCGCAATCACAGGCGAATTCAACGCCATCTCACGTACATTAGCTTTCACCGCAACCCAGCCAATCATCAACTTCCAGGCTTTTGCCGGGGTGAAAGTCGCGAGATCACAAGTCAAACAAGCCGCTGCCGTGTATGCCGCCGCCAAACAAACGCTTATCACAAGCGTCGCCAAAGACTACTTCAACGTGTTATTAGCCAAAGATACCTTACGTTTTACGCGCGCGGAGTTACGCGCCACCGAACGCCAGCTCGATCAAGCCAAGCAACGCTACAAAGTCGGCTTAGTCGCCATTACCAACGTCTATCAAACCCAGGCCCAATATGACACTATCGTAGCCGAA
>JAUHZG010000195.1 GCA_030425845.1 Gammaproteobacteria bacterium | reverse complement strand
AACAACGCGCGCAGAGCCATTGACTATGCCTTCATCGATTAGTTGGCGATCACCGAACTTAAACAGTAAACGTCCTAGCCCTTTGCCCCCTTTGACAAAGAACCAGTCGTTAAACGCATCAAAGCCATATTTGTTTTCAAGAATCCCATTGATAGGTTCGAATGCTTGCTTGACTGCACCCGGTAGACTAGGCACCACAATGTAAGCCACAAAGGTCAAAGCAATACCCGCTAGAGCTAACCAAAAGGCGATAGTCTGTGGCGCGTGTAACATCATAGCAAGAGGACCATGAAATTCAGCAGCAAGCTTTGCTAGGACATCGTGTGACGGTAGGACGAACACGGCACTCCCTAGCAAACCTTTGCCCGCTTTGGCAAATAGCATTTTGCTGATAGTCAGATACCCCAAAACCACAGAAGGCACAGCTAACGCTACCAGAGGGAATGTCACCACAAAAGGCGATTCTTTTAAGTGCTCTTTGGTGTGTTGATCCATACGTGGCTCCCCGTGGAATGTCATAAACAAGCAACGGAACGTATACACAGCTGTGACCACAACACCAATCAAGACGCAATAATAAGCATAAGTCGCACCAGGAATCGTTGAGGTATGGACGGCTTCGATGATCATATCTTTAGAGTAGAAGCCTGCAAACGGAGGGATCCCGCACAGTGCTAACGAACCAATTAAGAAGGTGATATACGTCACCGGCATGTATTTGCGCAGGCCACCCATCTTACGCATATCTTGCTCGTGATGCATGGCTATGATCACTGAACCCGCCCCCAGGAAAAGTAAGGCTTTAAAGCAAGCATGTGTGAACAGGTGGAAAAGCCCCGCGGCATAGGCTGACGCGCCCAGTGCAGCAATCATGTAACCAAGCTGTGATAAAGTCGAGTAAGCAATGACGCGTTTGATGTCATTTTGAATAATACCAAGCAGTCCCATAAACAAAGCGCCACTGGCACCGACCACTAACACAAAACTAAGCGCCGGGGTGGAGAGCTCAAACAAAGATGAACAACGTGACACCATGTAAATACCGGCTGTCACCATCGTCGCCGCGTGGATTAAGGCAGAAATAGGCGTAGGACCTTCCATTGACTCAGGTAACCACACGTGTAATGGCATCTGTGCCGATTTACCCATCGCACCAATGAATAATAAAATACAAATCACTGTTGGCACCGCCCAGGCATGCCCAGGAATGATAGTCATAGTCTTGCCGACAATGCTATTCGAGTTGACGAATACAGCCTGGTAATCCAACGTCCCAAAGTACTTATAAATCGCCCCAATACCCAACACAAACCCAAAGTCACCCACACGGTTGACCAAGAAGGCTTTAAGGCTCCCTTGTATCGCACTCTCTTTGTTGAACCAGAAACCGATCAGTAAGTAAGAGACCAAGCCCACCCCTTCCCAACCGAAGAAGAGTTGCACGAAGTTATTCCCACCGACCAACATCAACATGGCGAAGGTAAACAAAGAGATATAACTGAAGAAACGCTGATAACCCGGGTCATCATGCATATAGCCTATAGTGTAGATGTGCACTAACGTAGAGACAAACGTCACGATCACCATCATCCACGCACTTAAATGATCAAGCAAAAAGCCCACATGAAAGCTAAAGCCAGTCCCAGAGCCCCAAGTATAAAGGTTAAAGTTCGTTGCAGGGGTTGTGCCATAGACAATATGCGTCCAAATCACTAACGCCGAACAAAACGAAATCACCAGGCCGCCGATAGTCGCTGTATGAGCGCCAACGCGACCTATCTTTTTACCCAACAGTCCCGCCAGCAACGAGCCTAGCAATGGCGCAAAGACGGTAATTAAAATAGCTTGATGTAAAGCGGCTTGTATCATGTGCTTACCCTTTCAATGAGTTCATGTTATCGACATCGATGTTACTGAGGTTTCGGAATAACAAAATCAAAATCGCGAGACCAATCGCCGCCTCAGCCGCAGCAACCGTCAAGATAAAGAAAACAAATACTTGCCCCTTCACGTTCCCTAAGAAGTGTGAAAAAGCGATAAAGTTTGTG
>JAUHZG010000067.1 GCA_030425845.1 Gammaproteobacteria bacterium | reverse complement strand
CTCACTCCATTTGTCCTATCGATTGGCCCATGATGATATCGGCGCCTGGCCCAAGCGTATCGGCAAAGCTCGCTTGCGTATTGTTAAGTAACATGACAACGGTCGAGCCGAGTTGGAAATGCCCCATCTCCTCGCCTTTTTGTAGGGTGATAGAGGTATCATCGTAATCAATACGTGTGACGGTTTTTTTCGTAGGGGGGGTGATCAGCCCTGCCCAAGTGGTGGCAATGCTCGCAACTATCATCGCACCGACGAGCACTAATGCAAGTTCTCCTTTGTCGGTATCAAAAAGACAAACAACCCGCTCGTTGCGCGCAAACAGGTTAGGGACATTGTCAGCGGTTACTGGATTTACTGAAAATAAATCACCCGGCACATGAATCATTGTTTTTAACGTACCTGTAACAGGCATATGAATACGATGATAATCACGCGGCGAAAGATACAGCGTGGCAAAGAGTCCTGATTGGAAGCGTTCGGCTATGGCGGCATCAGCTAGCAGAGTTTCGGTAGTGTAGGTCATGCCTTTGGCTGACATTGCCGTCGACGGGGCAGGCGATGCTGTTCGCCTCACTGCAGATGGGGCGTCGCTCTGGTTTTAAGGCTCGGGTAAAGAAGTCATTAAAATTAGCATAAGCTAACGGATCTTCTTCTTGGGCTAGGCTCATATCGATGTTGTATTTTTTGATATACCATCCGAATAATGCTTTTTTAAAAAACGACCACTCACAACGGATGGCAAAGCCGATAAAACGAGAAAGCAAGTGAGTAGGCAGCAGATATTGTAGCCCGATAAAAAGTTTATTGTTCATAGAGTAGTTTCATCAAAATCAACGAGTTCTGATTGTAGCAGGACCACTGTAAAACGCTACTAATCAATTTTAGGAGAAAATACCCTATGACAGAAAACTGTGTTAAATTGTGCCTTTATTGAGGCAAAGAGGGTTCACAGGTAGCACAATGGATGAACTGGCACAGTGTTATTTAGTTGGCGGAGCGGTTAGAGATAAGCTGCTAGGGCTCCCTGTCAAAGAACGAGACTGGGTCGTCGTCGGGAGCTCGCCTGAGGATATGTTAGAAAAAGGTTTTAAACCTGTTGGTAAAGATTTTCCTGTGTTGTTGCATCCAACAACTCATGAAGAATATGCTCTTGCCCGTACCGAGCGCAAGACGGGTAAAGGTTACCATGGATTTGAATGTCACTATGCGCCACAGGTGACCTTAGAGCAAGATCTTGCACGTCGTGATCTGACTATCAATGCCATGGCCGAAGATGCGCACGGTACACTTATCGATCCATATCACGGCAAAGCTGATTTAGAGCAAAAATGTTTGCGCCATGTCAGTGACGCATTCAGCGAAGATCCGGTCAGGATTTTGCGCTTAGCGCGTTTCGCTGCGCGCTTTGCTCATCTAGGCTTTCGCACCGATAAAAGTACGGTAGCATTAATGCAGTCAATGGTTGCCGCGGGGGAAGTGAATGCTCTTGTTCCTGAGCGTTGTTGGCAAGAACTCACTAAAGCGCTAGGCGAACAATCGCCATGGGTCTTTTTCGATATCCTAAATCAAGCGGGAGCACTTAAGATTCTTTTTCCAGAGTTATTGGCAAGTTTTGAAGATAAAGGCTTTAGTACGTGTCAAGCGCACTTACAAAAGGCGGTCTCCGCCGAATTTTCAAATGCAAAACGCTATGCTTTGCTTTGTTATGAACTTAGTGCTGAAGATGCAGAGTCGCAATCTGCACGTTTTCGTGTGTCGAAGTTTTTCCAAGATTTGGTTGAAGTATCGCAAAAGATTAAGCTTTTTGCGTTAGAAGGTAAGTTTGCGGCAGATACTATCGAAAACCTCTTCTCCAGCTGTGATGCATATCGACAACCGCAGCGTTTTAGTAGTGCGCTAGAAGTGGTACGTGTCGTGAGTGAAATAACAATCTTGAGCAAGCTTGAGGGGTTATTACAACAATGCATGACGGTCAAGGCAGCGCCCTTTGTCGATCAGGGATTAACCGGGCGCGCGATTTCACAAGCGATTAAAGCCGAGCGGGTGGCGTTAATCGAGCAATTGTAATTTACACAAAGAAGGCCTCTTAGGGTAGGTTAGCCCGTAGGACCCAACCTACCGTGAATTGTTCGGTTAGATTCAGTTATGACGATAACGCTGACATAAGTTTACTAGCTAAATCAGAAACGGGCTTGTCTTCTTTGGTTTGGTAACTGCCGCGTTGTTGTTGTTTTTGACCACGATTGCTAGGCTTGCCTGTACTAGCTCCTACTTTATCGTCAAGACGCATAGAGAGGCTAATACGCTTACGCGGCACATCGACTTCCATCACTTTAACTTTAACGATTTCACCCACCTTAACGGCGCTGTGAATATCTTTGATAAAGTTATGACTGATTTGAGAGACATGCACCAATCCATCTTGATGAACACCGATATCGACAAAAGCACCAAAGTTCGCGACATTGCTAATGACACCCTCTAAGATCAT
Organism: Gammaproteobacteria bacterium; assembly: GCA_030425845.1. Classification (GTDB taxonomy): domain Bacteria; phylum Pseudomonadota; class Gammaproteobacteria; order JAUHZG01; family JAUHZG01; genus JAUHZG01. The sequence goes on along the minus strand of JAUHZG010000067.1, from coordinate 7,599 downwards.
ACCGACTTTCAGATCATTTATGGTTTCAACGCCTTCTTTGAATTCGGCTACCTTAAAGCTAGGACGCGGATCGCGACCCGGTTTTTTCAGCTCGTTAAGAATATCTTTAATTGTGGGTAGACCATGCTCGTCATCGACATAGTCATTGGGATTGATTTGATTAATTAACGCCTCATTACCGATAAGCTCACTCACGGCGACACTTGATTTCGCTCGCATACTATCGACGACTGCATAAGACTCGGGATGCACGGCAGACGCATCAAGAGGATTGTCTCCTTCGATGATACGTAAAAAGCCAATCGCTTGTTCGTATGTTTTAGGTCCTAATCTAGGGATCTTGCTTAGTTGCTCCCGTGACGTGAAGCGGCCGTGTTGCTCACGATAGCTCACAATGTTATTAGCGAGTGTTTCGTTTAAGCCGGCAATACTTTTTAATACGGGCACAGAAGCTGTATTGACATCAGCGCCTACCGCGTTAACACAATCCTCTAACACCGCGGTTAAACTGCGTGAAAGTTTGATTTGGTTTACATCGTGTTGATACTGACCGACACCGATAGATTTAGGATCGATTTTAACGAGTTCAGCTAACGGATCTTGCAGGCGTCTTGCGATAGAGACCGCTCCTCTGAATGAGACATCCAGATCAGGAAACTCTTTTGCCGCAAATTCAGAGGCGGAGTAAACCGAGGCACCTGCTTCAGACACCACAACCTTAGTTAAACGTAACGCGGGGTAGGCACGCATAAGTTCAGCAACTAACTTGTCTGTTTCACGCGAAGCGGTACCATTACCAATACTGACCAAATCAATTTGATGTGCTACGCAGAGCTTGGCTAAGATCTCAATGGATTGCGCCCATTGATTACGAGGTGCATGCGGGAAAATAGTCGTGTGCGTTAGTAGTTTGCCTGTACCATCAACAACAACGACCTTCACACCGGTACGTAAACCCGGATCTAATCCCAACACGGCTTTGTTACCCGCCGGCGCGGCCATCAGCAAGTTTTTCAAGTTATCTTGGAATACATGAATGGCTTGTAACTCTGCTTCTTCACGTAAAGTTTGTAACAGCTCGAGTTCTAATTTTAAATGAAATTTGATTTTCCAGGTCCAGTTCACGACTTGCATTAAGAAGCTATCAGCGGCACGGCCTTGATCAGCTATCCCAAAAGTCGACGCAATTGCGCGAATAGCATTGTGCGTTTCAACTTCATCTAAGGTCAAGCCAATACGTAAAAAGCCTTCATTGCGCCCACGAAATAAAGCAAGCGCGCGGTGTGAAGGGACTTTGCTGAACGGTTCATCGTACTCAAAGTAATCAGTGAACTTTTGGCCTTCTTGTTCTTTGCCTTTGATCACGCGGCTAGTGAGTACACCGTGCTTAGTGACGCTCTGACGCAGCTGTGCAATGAGATCGGCATTTTCACTAAAGCGCTCCATTAAGATCTGCTTGGCGCCTTCCAGTGCCGCTTTTGTGTCGTCAATTTTATGTTCAGCGTTTAGGTAGTTGGCGGCTTCAGTCTGGGGATCGGTAGTCGGCTCAGTTAATAATTGATCCGCAAGTGGTTCAAGACCTGCTTCGATCGCGATCTGGGCTTTGGTTCGTCGTTTCGGTTTGTAGGGTAAGTATAAGTCCTCTAGGGTGACTTTATCTTTGGCGTCTTCAATCGCTGTTTTAAGCTTTTCATCAAGCTTACCTTGTGAGTCGATGCTTTTCAGAATCGTTTGACGTCTGTCATCAAGCTCACGCAGATAAGTGAGTCGTTCGACTAAATTGCGCAGATCGGTATCGGTGAGTCCACCGGTGACTTCTTTACGATAGCGCGCGATAAAAGGAACCGTTGCGCCTTCATCGAGTAACTTCACAGCGGCAACGATTTGTGCGGCAGGTAGATTGAGTTCGCTGGCGATTGTATTAAGTATTTGCATAGTAACTATCCCTTATAATTTGTGCCGACTGTCACGTATCGCGCAGTCGTGAAATGTTTGTTCGAGTGCTTTGCCTATGACTAGCACTTTAAAGAGTTCACCCATCTCATGCGGATAGGTAAGTTTCATCACTTGTTGATTTAAAGTTAAACGTGATGTGTCATCGGTTGCTTGTTCGTTTAAGCAGTCAAGCAAACCATTGCCAAGTAGAAAATCAGCTTGGGTGCTAAACCCAAGTAGTTCACCGTCTTGTGCCATGGCTGCACGCGCTAAAGCGGTGAAATTGACATGACTGGTGATGTCTTGTTCCCCCGGACGGAAAAACGGATCAGGGTGCGCCCTGTGTTGGTAGTGACACATCAGCGTGCCGCTATTGCGATCGGGGTGATAATATTCTTTTTCGCTGAAACCATAATCGATTAGGACGATTGCGCCACGGGTTAGCATGTTCATCAACGCATTGAGCCATGGGGTGGCGAATAGATTGATCTCGCTGATGTAGTTATCTAATGCATAGTCTTGCTGTAAACGAATGACTTCAGCCAGAAGCGTTTTGTTTGTGATGGGAGTATCACACCAAGTGAATGCGCCATCCTCGATTGCAACACTACGCTCAAACGCGTGGTGGTCTTTAATGTGAAATAAGTTAACCGGCATGGCATCTAACACTTCGTTCGCTAAGATCACGCCTTCAAATTGTGTGGGCAACTCTTCGAGGAAGACGACTTTGGTGAAGAGCTCGCTAGGTAATTCGGCGTGCAGGGTTTCGCGAGCACGCTCGAGTAAGTTGGCACTGACATCAATCAAGTAATAGTCTTCGAAATCGGCACCGATATGGGCCAGCTGGGTGATCACAGCAAGCGCGAGCTTACCGGTACCTGGTCCAAACTCACACAGTGAAGGTGACTGACATTCGGCAAACAGCTTCGCACAGTAATTGGCAATAGAGGCGCCAAACAATGGTGAGAGCTCTGGTGCGGTGGTGAAGTCACCGCTTACCCCGAGTTTGGCCAGTGGATTTCGGTAGTAACCTAAGCCTGGTGTGTACAGCGAGCTGTGCATAAATTCGGCAAATGATAGCGACCCGCCGTTTGTTTTTATTTGTTCAGCCAGTCGTTCGCCCAGTGGGGAGGGGGCGGCTTGGTGGCTAGTGTGTGGCATATCTTGTGGTCCTTCGTAACGATAAGCGCATTTTAGCAGATTTTTCGTGAGTTGCGGATGAATTCCTGAAAAATAGGGATAAGAAAATCGACTTTATTGTTGTCCTAAAGGGGATGAGGGGTATACTCTGGACTAACTATAACAATAAATAATCCTAGAAACGGCAGTTGGGCGCACATTTTTAGGGTAGCAGATTGATTTAGATAGCTTTTCAAAAAAATCTGAAGTCACCTTGTTGGTGATGAAGACTTTTTTTGTAATGCTAGATGAATCAAGATGTTGCGCTAGAATGGGTGAATCAACTGCCGTTTCTAGGATAATAGACCGTAGTGGAGGAGCACTGTCCACCAGACTTCGGTAGTACAGGGTTCACGGGCAAACTCACCTGTGAACGCTAGAGAAGGTAACAACAAAAGGATTTGTCATGAGTTTTTTTTCGCGCCTGTGTTCGTGTTCGTGTTCTTGCTTTGGCTTTTTCCCGGGCGCGCGTGCTGCTGCTAGAAGCAGCTCTTCGAGTGATTTAAAGCTAGAAGCTAATGCGTGTGATAACCGTGTTGTTCTTGTTGATGATCAGAAACTTCAGATTAAGCTTGTTTTACGGGCTCTTACTGACAGGAACAATCCTTTTGTATGCAATTCGATAAGTGTGTGCTACATATCCTCTGATCAAACGATCTTGCAGCTCCCTAATTCTAAGGCCACTATTGCGAGCTATACTAAACCCGCTGTGGGGAACGAGGATACTGTGCCAGTGCAACTCATTGAGCGTCTGTGTGATGAGCTGTTAAGAGGTGCGGTGGTGTTACTAGACATTAACTTTTTGGGCCGGGCGTTTAGCGGGCGTGACGTACTCAACGCAATCAATGCGCATTTCGACTCTATAGGCGTGGATAGCACAAGCTGTTCGGGAGATATCGTTTTATTTTCCACTGAGCCTTATGAGGGCATTCCGTACTTTTTGGGCAAACCATTGCACGATACTCGTAAAGAAACTGACCGCGCCGTGGAAATACTCGGTGAGATATTTGCACGAAGAGAAGCAGGGAGTCACTCAGCTGCTTCGTCAACCGCGAGTGAGCCTCTTACACCATCAACATCATCAACATCATTTGGAATGTCTCCAGCGACTAGTGGCGACTTTACTGGTTAACAAGTTTGTTCAGAGATCAGTTGGTTGAAAACACTGTCCCAATCGTTTAGCGCTGGCTGTCTGAGTAAACGCATACTTGGGTACCAAGGTGAATCGTTACGCGCTAACATCCAACGCCAATCCGGCGCAAAGGGTAATAATACCGTGACTTTTTTACCCTGCGCACCTGCTAGGTGGGCTACCGACGTGTCGACGGTGACGATTTCATCACAGCAAGCAATGACGCAGGCCGTGTCATAAAAGTCATTCAGCGCAGTGTCTAAACAAATCATGTTAAGCCGCTCAAGTGCTGCGCTATGTTTGATATCTTTTTGTAAACACACGAGAGAGATGGCTTGTTGCTGACAAGACTCAAAGTAGTTTTGCCAGTAGGCTAATGCAATACTGCGGTGTCTATCATTTTTATGGGTGGGACTACCGGCAAAGCAAAATCCTATGCGCTTGTCTGCTTGGCCAAGATGGCTTTGCCAATGTTGTTTATCCGCATTTGTCACGGCAAGGTAGGGCGTATGCGCCGGGAGGCTCTCCACTGTTGTCTGACACAAGTAAGGTAAGCTTAGTAACGAGCACACAAAGTCTGCTTCAGGCGAATTGTTCACAGAGGAGTGTATCGCCACAATGCCAGATATTTGTTGGAATAATCGCACTAAGGGGGGGCGACATTCGATACTGACTTTGGCTCCCATGGCGTTTAACAGAGAAACATATCGAATAAATTGAATGGCATCGCCAAAGCCTTGTTCTGCGTAACAATAGAGGTGCTTACCTTGTAAAGGTTCGCCTTGCCACAAGGGTACAGTAAAGCGGCGTTTGGGTAAGTTATTATTAGGGTTATTTAATCGCCACTCATATAGCGCAAAACCCTTGATAAAATTACCACGTAATAGATGGCATAAGCCACAATTGAAATTCGCATCATGGTAATTGGGATTTAATGCCAACGCTTTTTGGTAGGTATTAATGGCTTGCTCGAGCTGGTTACTGTCTTGATACGTCAGAGCTAAATTATTTAAGAAAACTGGCTCGCGCGGTTGCAGTGTATGCGCGCGCTTGAAACTGTCAATGGCTTCTTCGAACTTATCGAGTTTACGTAGAGCATTCCCTTTATTGTAGTGAGCATTGGCAAGTTCTGGGGCGTGCTTCAGTGCTTCGTCGTAATAGGGTAAAGCTTTTTCGGGTTCACCCATTGCGTTATAAATTGCTCCACGGTTAAGTGCTATTGCCGCCGGGTTATGGGGTAGCTCACTCGCGTTGTTTAAAGCGTTTAGGGCTTCGTGGAAATCTTGCAAGTGGTATAAGATATTGGCGCGACCGATATGGTAGCTCGACTCAGTGGGCTCGCGTTTAATTGCTTCATCAATGTAAGCGAGGGCTGAGGTGAAATCTTTCCCCAACATGCACTCTTTGGCAAAATGTTGTAAAGAGCTCGCGGGGATTGCCTTGTCGTGAAGCCGAGTAGTAAGAGCAAAGTCTTTTTTCATGCGAATGATTCAGTGTTAAGTAGTGAAGTAGATATGTTATCAATAAGTTATGATTGCTGTACCCAATTGGTAACATTTTGTTACATCCGTGAAGTAAAAATTTAACAATTTGTAGTTAGTATAGATTTTACAAGGCTGGGAAACCTGTTTTGCAAATTAAACCAAGTGGGAGAAAGAGATGAAAAAGACAATTCTAGTATTCAGTTCACTAGTTGGCGCCGCGGTGATGGCACAAGCGGCATTTGCTTGGACACCCTTGTCACACAAAGCAAAGACGTCACAAGGGGCTCAGGATATCTACCAGACAGTCCGGTCAATCAGTGATTTTCGCAGTGGAACGCTCACGACACCAATCACTTTTGGGCAGGGAGCAGCCGCTGATAGTGAGACTATTGTGCCTGCCAATACTGTTAACGACATATACCCGGGTCATTCTACAGTGTTGGATTGAAATTTAATCGTTAAATGAGTGAGTAAGGAGCCGTGACTTACTTTGTTTTAGCAGGTAGGAGGGCTTCTCGTAGTGTGCCGCGGCTTGAACGCGGCACACTTAGTTCGATTTCGTAATAAGATTCGTTCGGCTAGTTTATCTCGAGCAAATCAATGACGGCATTTTCGACACCTTTAGGCTGTATAGCCGCCATCGCGTTTTCTTTGCTAATACTCGTATCGTGGACCGTATAAGGGTTCTTGTGATAGACCGAGAGAATTTCCACACGATTCTCTGCGGTGGGATAGGGGCCGGTTTGTTGATAATCAGAAGGGCCAAACAAAGCAATCACCGGGGTGTTGGTAGCGCCGGCAATATGCGATGTACCTGTATCGGTACTCACCAGTACATTTGCATGGGCAATCACGTCAATTAATTCGGGAATATGGGTTTGACCGACGAGGTTAATGACGCCTGTGTCTAATTCGCCTATTTGTTCGATAAAAGCTTTGTCACTAGGGCCTCCAATCAATACGACTTGCACCGATTGTTGTAGGGAGTTGATCAGTGAGTGCCAATGCGCGGGTGGCCAGGTGCGTGAAGCATTGCGGTTGTTTTCAGTATGACTGTTGGCAGGCGAGACGACGATATAATCGTTGGGTAAATGAAACTTCGCCTGCAATGGCGAGACGTCCCCGGCATAAAGCTTAGGCGCCGCCTGTGTCGTATCGATATCTAATGGTTCGAGTAATCGGTTGTTAGTGACAACCGCATGCTCGCCTTGCGGGATGGGGGGTAAAGTGTGATAAGGCTCACCTAATTTTATTTCGCCCTGCAAACGCTTCATCAGATCATTAAAGAAGTGATCGGATTCTGCATTGATAATAATGTCATACGGGTATTGCTTACTATGAGCTATCAAGCGTTTTTTATCACGGTTAAATAACAAGGGTGTCTTACGACTGCTGATCGTAAACACGTGATTGACTCGCGGATCGTGAGTAAACAATTGTTTACACAGCGGTAGTACTAGCCAGTCGAGTCGGCAGCGGCCCCCGAAGTGTTTACAGAGCGCATCGACGAGCCCTAAGGTGAAAATCGTATCGCCAATGCGACCGGCACGGAGCACTAAGATACGTGTGTTGGCTAAGTCATTCATGAGGCTGACTCTACCACATCTTTTTCCGTGGATCTGCGTTTTTCGACTGGCAATACGGGGTTGGGCTTGTTATTATCGCCGTCGAAAATTTAAACACCCCTGATAGGAGGCACCGTGCGAATAATCAATCAGTTACATAAGTTTTTCCTAGGTCTTGCCGTTATATTCGCTTTTCCAGCGGCTCATGCGAACAGTTTGGTGTATCAAGCGGCGACAATGGCGCCGGTCAATGGCGATATTTCTCGTCTTACGACGACTTATGGCCCTTCGCACGTGTTGGTGG
>JAUHZG010000066.1 GCA_030425845.1 Gammaproteobacteria bacterium | reverse complement strand
CGTTGTTGGCCTTCTTGGTATGGATGCACCACATGTTTACTACTGGAGCGCCATTTGATTTACAGATCTTCTTTATGTATACCACCATGTTGGTTGCGGTACCCACAGGAATTAAGATCTTTAACTGGGTAGCGACTTTGTACAAAGGCAGTATTAGCTTTGAAACGCCCATGTTATTTGCTCTTGGTTTCTTAGTGTTCTTCACTATTGGTGGGTTTACTGGATTGATGCTCTCAATTGCACCTGTCGACTACCAGTATCGTGATAGTTACTTTGTGGTAGCGCATTTCCATTATGTATTAGTATCTGGTTCGCTATTTACAATCTTTGCCGCAGTTTACTATTGGCTACCAAAGTGGAAAGGTATGTATAACGAATGCCTGGGTAAATGGCACTTCTGGTTAACGATTATCGGTCTTAACCTGACTTTCTTCCCCATGCATTTCTTAGGTCTGGCCGGTATGCCGCGTCGTATTCCAGACTATGCGCTGCAGTTTACTGACTTTAATCAAATTTGTACCATCGGTGCGTATATCTTTGGGTTATCGCAATTGATCTTTGTTTATAACATTGGGAAAGTGATGTTTGGTAAGAAACAAGAAAACTTACCTAACAAGGTATGGGATGGAGCGACCGGTCTTGAGTGGGAGCGTTTGCCCTCGCCGGCACCTTATCATACATTTGAAGAATACCCTGAGCTTTAATGCATGCACAGTGGTGAGTGCCACGGCGCTATTGTAGGGTAGGTTCGGCCAGATCGTAACCTGCCAATGGTGGATTACGCGCTTCGCGGTTGTCACCCTTGGCAAAACCTGCAGGGCCAATATGATTGGATCCTCCGGTCAAGCCGGAGGATGACAGTGTAGTGCCACGGCGGCATAATATACCCGCACCAATGACGGTGCATGAACAGTCAGTGACGACATTCAACACGAGTTTACGAGTAGCGAAATGACTGACAAACCACAAGACACCCGCCAACAACAAAACAAAAAACTCTTATTCAAACTCGGGATCGGTGTGCTCTTGATGTTTGGTTTTTGCTACCTGCTAGTTCCTTTGTATTCTCTACTTTGCAGTGAAGCGGGGATCAACGGACGGGCGACTAATGATCCGACTTTAGTGCCCAACGGGATGAAGATCGACAAAACTCGCACCATCAAAGTCGAATTCAACGCGGTGGTACACGGTAAGCTAGGTTTTGTTTTCAAACCATTACAGCACTTTGTCTATATACACCCTGGTCAAAGTAAGTTGGTTTATTACTATGCGCGGAACAATACCGGCAAAGGGATCACCGTACAAGCTATTCCAAGCATTACGCCAGATGCCGCTGCAAAATACCTGAAAAAGACACAATGTTTTTGTTTCACTCAGCAGTATTTCTTCAAGGGAGAGAAGGCTGACATGCCGGTCTACTTTTACATCGATCCGGCTGTGCCTAAAGACGTGCACGATATGACGCTCTCCTATACGTTGTTTGATGCGACTCATTACATCAAGAAAAAGCAAAAGCACATTAACGATCATATCGATCTGTAGGGCGCTTGATGAAGGTGACAAAACATTATCAGTTTAAACCGTTACTTACGCTGTTTTGCTTAGTGGGATTTGTGATTTTATGTTTGTTAGGCCGTTGGCAAATCCACCGTTATCAATTTAAAAAACGCTTACTCGCCACTTATTCACACAATCACGATAGGGCAGCCGTGCCTATTGGTAAAGCATTGCGCCAGTTCCATCAGTTGGCCTTTTTGCATGTCAAACTAACAGGCCACTACGACAATACGCACACTATGCTGTTGGCCCATCGGCCACACGGTGAGCGCACAGGGTATCAAGTCGTTACGCCTTTTTGGGGGGCAGGGTTTACAAGGCCGTTTTTGATCAACCGCGGTTGGGTGCCTGCGCCCAGAAAATATGGGCAGTTACCCGTGGTTCCTGCTGTCACCGGCACAGTCGAGCTCAAAGGGAGTATCAAATTGCCGGAATATGTCTTTACTTTAGGCAAGAATATCTTACCCCCGATCCATTGGCCATTAGTGATGCAAAAAGTCGACTTAAAACAGCTTGCTTCGCTGTTGCATGCGCGTCCTTGGCCCTTTACACTGCGCCTAGATCCCAAGGCAGGCTCGGGCTTCGTGCGTGATTGGATAGTGACAACTGTGACACCATCACGTCATCTGTCCTATGCGGTTCAGTGGTTTTTGATGGCCTTGGGCTTGGTGTGGATTTATCTTAAGTTATCATTCGTGGAGAGAAGGAGCCCTGCTGATGTGGCATAAACATAAAGCGCTTTGGATGCTACTGCTAATTGCAGGACTGAGTGCCTTACCGTTTGTCGCGGCGAAGTGGGTGTATACGCATCGCAGTCAATACCACTTTACGACGACAAATCATGGCAAGCTCATCATCCCGGTCAAGCCGCTTGCTAAGGCTAAGCTTTTCCCCAATTCGCATCAGTGGACTTTTGTTTATGCGTCAGCAAACTGTTGTCCCAAAGCCTGTCAATCACGACTCTATGAGTTACAACAAATGCATAAAATTCTACGTAAAGATGCTAAGCGTGTTGAAAATGTTTTACTAGTGAATAAAGCTTGTAAAGGTTTTCATTTGCCGGATCGTATTCGACAGGTACAAGTAGAACCTGTTTCACTTAGCGAGTTACACCAAGTGACAGAAGCGTCAAGCAAGGCCCAGCTTTATGTGATGGATCCCAAACAGAACTTGATCATGTCGTATCAGGCAAACCAGTCCATCACTGATATTTATTTGGATTTAAAACATTTGCTGAAAGGATCTCAGATTGGATAAAGCTAAAATGATAAAGCGCTTAGCGCTGATAGCCACGTGTTTTACCTTAGTCGTAATTTGCCTTGGCGCGTATACGCGCTTGGTGGATGCAGGGCTTGGCTGCCCGGACTGGCCAGGTTGTTATGGGCATATTGTGGTGCCGTCGATGAGTGCTGTGGTAAAACGTATTAACGCGACCTTTCCTTCGACGCCATTGGTCGCAACTAAAGCGTGGGCGGAGATGGTTCATCGGTATTTTGCTGGCACCTTAGGCATGTTAATGGTGGCGATCAGCGTGATGGGGATGATGCTCTCCTACAAGCAAGGCAAACGTGGGCGACTGGTTGCTTACGCGTTGTTGTTGGTGCTGCTAGGTTATCAAGTGACATTAGGTATGTTGACGGTGACCTGGAAGTTATTGCCGGTGATTGTGACTCAGCATTTATTGGGGGGGATGCTTATCTTAACGTCTCTGTGGTTCGTACACTTGATGACAAGGCGCTATCAACCGGTGGCTCCTCAGAGTTTTGCTACGAAAATTCGTCCGCTTGCTTTAGTCGCTTTTCTTTTACTGTTCTGTCAGATCTTACTAGGTGCTTGGACTAGTACCAACTATGCGTCACTGTGTTGCCCGGATTTTCCGTTTTGTCATGCTAGCCATCCGTTTGCTCCGTGGGATTTGAAAGATGCATTTGATTTATTTCATCCGGTTGGGATCAATTATCAAGGGGGAGTCTTAGCGCAGAATGTCAGACAAACGATTCAAATGGTTCACCGCACAGGTGCCTTGGTTGTCGGGTTAGTCTTTTTTATCTTGGCAGCGTGGATAAACGTCAAAGCTGGCCAGGATAAAGTGCTTAAGCGAGCAAGCATTGTGATGCTTTGTGCCTTGTTATGGCAGATAGGGCTTGGGATCAGTAATGTGATCTTTAAGCTGCCAATTGGGGTAGCTGTTTTGCATAGCGTGAGCGCTGGGTTATTATTATTGACGGTGATCTATTTGAACGTCGTGTGTTATCGGCGGTTTGAGAGGTAGGCAAAATGGCGGAGCTAACCGGCGCATTAACACATAATGCCACTTGGCGTGATTATCTCGAGCTAACCAAGCCAAGGGTTGTCTTATTGATGATCTTAACGGCGATGGTCGGCATGTGCTTGGCTAGCCCTAGCGCTATTCCTCTGCATACGTTCTTTTGGGGTAATCTAGGCATTGCGCTGGCGGCGGGCTCTGCCGCAACAATTAACCATGTCATTGATAAACACATTGATGGCATTATGCGACGAACTGAGCGAAGGCCCTTAGTACAAGGGAGGGTAACGGCCCCTAGAGCTTTACTCTTTGCTGGTTTACAAGCACTCTTATCCATGCTGATTTTAACTTACAAAGTGAATGGGCTGACGGCCTTGCTAAGCTTCTTAGCGCTTATCGGTTATGCGGGTGTTTATACGCTTTACTTAAAGCGTGCCACGCCACAAAACATCGTGATTGGCGGCATTGCTGGGGCTGCACCCCCGCTACTTGGCTGGGCCGCGGTTACGGGGACAGTGGCACCGCATGCCCTGCTTTTGGTATTGATCATCTTTGCTTGGACACCGCCACACTTTTGGGCGCTGGCGATTCATCGGGTCGAAGATTACAAAAAAGCCGAGATCCCCATGCTGACTAATACTCACGGTATTCGCTACACGAAATTGCAGATACTTTTATATACCTGGTTGCTGGTAGCCGTGAGCTTATTGCCTTTTGCCACGCGCATGAGTGGAGTGATATATCTTGCGGGTACTTTGGCATTAAATGGGCGCTTCTTGTGGTGGGCGTATCGCTTATATCGTAGTGATAACCCGTCGTATCCACTTAAGGTGTTTCGTTATTCGATTTATTATTTGATGTATTTGTTTTTATTTTTGTTGGTGGACCATTACTTGTTGGCGCTGCGGTTTTAAGTCAGTGTGAATTGTGATGAGCTGGCGGATGAGTTGTCATAATCTGGCTTGACAGGATTATCCAATATGATTGGATCCTCTGGTCAAGTCAGAGGATGACGGTAGATGGGCCGCGGGTTTTCCCAATTCAGATTTTTAACAGCATATGTCAACAACAAACGATTTTATAAAAGAAGGAGTCAAGCATGGCAACACAAAAGAGCAATAGTAAACTACTCTGCTTATTACTACTTATCATTGTCGCGATTGCGGCTGCTGGAATTTACTCATCTAGACATCACAAGAGTAACGTGCCTGCGCTGCCATCACACCTTAAGATTGATGGCACTTATCTTAAGTCACCGCAAGCTATCACGCCATTCAAGCTTAGCGCGACAGACGATACACTTTTTAGTACTAAAGATCTGAAAGGCCACTGGTCACTAATGTTTTTTGGTTACACTAACTGCGGTTTTGTTTGCCCAACGACTATGGCGGCGTTAAATGTCATGTATAAAGATCTACAGAAAAAATTACCACAAGCAGAGATGCCTCAGGTGATTATGGTGTCTGTTGATCCTGCACGTGATTCACTAGCGAAAATGAAATCTTACGTACATGCCTTCAACAAAAACTTCATTGGTCTACGTGGTGATATGGCTCACACAAAGACGCTAGAAGATCAGCTTCGTATCTCTGCGGTGAAAATCTTACCTAAGACCGGTAAGAAAAGTCACTACACTATAAGCCACAGCGCGCAAGTGATGGTGATCGATCCTAATGGAGCACTTCGCGCATACTTGTCATTCCCACACCAGGGTGAGCAAATGGCACAAGACTTTCAAACCATTACACACGCAGCACAGGTTAAGGTGTAGTTTGTGAAAAAGATCGGTGTTAGTGCTCTATTGATCGTGACGCTTCTAATCGGGTTGGCGGGTTGCTCTAAGCAGCCAACCTTTTTAGATAGTCACGGTGCGCGTTGGAGTTTACAGGACTTCCAAGGCAAATGGATCTTGTTGAATTATTGGGCCGCGTGGTGTGGTGAGTGTCGTAAAGAGATCCCGGCGCTGAACCAGTTTTATCAAACGCATCAAAAGAGCAATGTACGCCTAGTGGCAGTTGATTACGATAACTCCACACTGGATTCGTTAAAAAAACAAGCGGAGACTTTTGGCATTAAGTATCCCATCTTGCTGCATAATCCTGCTAAGCATTTTAAGTTAGGAACTATTCCTGCCTTGCCGGTGACGTTTTTGATTTCACCCCAGGGTAAAGTGGTGAAGCGTTTGTTTGGTCCTCACACGGCGGAACAATTAGATCAGATTGTTGCATCCGCTAGCCAAGCCCAATGAAGCCTTTTTTATTTCGTCTCGCTTGCGTGGTTTGTCTATTGTTAAGTGGCGCAGCGGGATTGATGTTGTCGCTGCATAGGGAGCATGACACCACGTCTACTTTACTCCCTGCGACCCCCAATGGGGTGCAAACTATTCAAACGTTCCACTACCCAGAGTCGTTTAGCGAGCAACTCAAGCACAACCCTCATCCTGGTGAAGCGGTTTTTCATCAGTACTGCCATTCTTGCCATGACGTGCACCCCGTGATCCCTATTCATGCGCCCACTGTGGCGGATAAAGCTGCCTGGCGTGCTTTGTCTAAGGTGGGGATGGCGCAATTGGTGGCTATCTCGGCACAGGGGGTTGCGGCGATGCCTGCAAGAGGCGGTTGTTTTGAGTGTACGGATAAGCAGTTGCAACAAGCGATTGTCTATATGATGAAGCGTGCTGGAGTTGATTTCTCTGATTAATTACGTAACACTCATAAGGCGGTGCATCGAGCTTTAGGATGGAATGGAGTGTGATCTGATGAAATATGCCAAAGAGTTACTCATTGTCGGCTTGTGTTTCTTGATGCTTAACTCAGTTACCTATGCAGAGAAAATCTATCGCTCTATCGGACGTAATGGTAGTGTGACTTTTTCCGATACCAAGATGCCAGGTGATCGTCATGTAGAAGAAGTGCAAATTAAAGGCGCGGCTAATGTAGTCAAAAATCCTGAAGCAGAGAAGTTAGACGAAGCCTACCAAAAATCTCAAGAGCACCGCGATAAGAAGCTATCCGCACTCAAGAAAGACAATAAAAAAATTGAAAATCAACTCAAGCTACTCGAAGCAAACAAAGCGCTTTATATGAAAAAACTCGCGAGTTATAAGACTAAGCTCGAGCAACTCAAGCATGCGTGTATGAACAAAGCCATCTTACTTTGCCGTCAGGCGACACCGGATAAAGACTGCACTTTAATTCAAGAGCCCGACTGTCCGGAAGCAACGGCTGCGGCTGTTCAGGTCGAGAAGCTACAGTCTAAACTGGATGGGGTCAAAGACGAGCTGGAAGCAACGCAGAATGCATTGGGAGAAAGCCGCTTACAGAAAAGACAACTAGAAAATTACGAGTAAATTCGATTTCAGGGGCTGAGCCTAAAGTTACTCACCAATTATCTACTTTATTTCTAGGATGTTCTGCTGCTAGAAATAGTGTAAAATACATTCGAATTTAACAACCATGAGGGGGGAGAGTCGTGATAGAACTAAACGATGATCTCTTTGGGCATTCACTTGAAGAAGTCCAAAACTGTGAGAGGCTTGGAGCCTCCCCTATGATTACAAATGAATTAGATATGAAAGAAATCCGGCTTGAAGAGTTGATTTAATTATTCATCGCTGGAGCCCTTTTTGACTCAAGATCCTTTTAATAAAGCACTAATGAAGTTTTACCACATCTCAAAGTATTGTGATGTGAGTGCGGTTGAGGACTTTGGTGCGGTATTTTTAAGTGGCGTGCGTCCCGCGAGTAAGCATCTAGCTATCTCTAGCGGTAAGGGGGCAAGTTTGGCACAGGCAGCTTTGTCTGCGCTGATGGAGTCCGTTGAAGGGTATTATCTTGAGTTGCCCCCTACCGCTAGCCACACAGGCACTTATGACGAATTAACCCAAAGTCACACGGTATTTCACCCGCAAGGGGCTATGAGAAAAGGCTTGGGCTTTCTCGAAGCTGGCAAGCTGCCTCTGCAGTGGCTTGCCCTAGAAGGCGTTACTACAAACGAGCAAGCGTTATTTCCCGTGAACTTGTTGCACTTGGATACGACGACATGTGCTCCGAATGATTGGTGTTTCATCAAATCCAGTAATGGGGTCGCTGCGAGTTTTGAACAGGAATATGCCTGTTTGCATAGCTTACTTGAGTTACTCGAACGTAGGGCTCATGCCGCTTGGCAGAGTTTGCCAAAGATTGAACTAGATTTGGCAAGTATTGAATATTCTAGTGTGCGCACATGGATAGCAAGGTTACAGCAATCTCATAAGCTGCGCTTGTGGGTAATACAAAACGATTATGGGCTACCTGTTTTCCATTGCTCATTGATTGATGACAATCCCTTACGTTTACCGGGCTGCTTTAACGGAACAGCTTGTGCATTAACAGTTGAGCGAGCGCTAATAGGGGCGTTGCTAGAAGCGTGTCAGTCCAAAATTTCCATGCATGTAGGATTACGCGATGATATTTATCACGCCTTGTATCAACACATGAAAAAGCAGAACAACCCGTATCATTCAGCCGACACGCTTAACGCATTAGAGCGAGTCGATTTTACCGCTTATGCTTCCTACCAATCTTTAGTCGAGGCTATCAAGCATGATACCCCCGAATTGCCATTGTATCGTCGAGAGCATTTTGAGGAGGCCACCGGTATTTATTTTTATCAGCATTTATCGCTAGATATATCGATGAAAGCGGAGCGGATGTGAGTGAGATAGTTGTTTTTACTGGGCCTAGTCTTGCACACGAAGAAGTGACGCAACGTCTTCCCAATGCTCTGTGCTTACCACCGGTCAAAGCCGGTGACATTATTGCTTTGTTACTGGTGGTTAAGCCGCGTGTGATTGTGATAGTCGATGGTGAGCACTTAAAAACACCTACGCTCTCGCATAAAGAAATTTTACTTGCCTTGAGTCTGGGCATTGCGGTGATTGGTTGCGCCAGTATTGGCGCGCTAAGGGCAGCTGAACTGGTCGAATATGGTATGCAAGGCGCAGGTTTTGTGTATCAACACTTTTTACAAAGTCCGTTGATTGATTACGATGAGCTGTTACTCACGTATCAGCAGCAAGAAGAGAAGTATACCGCTTTGTCATTGACATTAATGGATAGCCGTTATTTTTTGATGTGTTTGGAAAAGGCTAGGGTGATCACACAAGAAGATCGCCAGCAGTTATTTACCGCGATGAAAGCAATCCCTTATCCGTCTCGCAAACTTGCAAAACTGCACGACATTATTAAACAGCACTTTGCGGGCCAACCAGAGTTGATCCAGAAGGTGGCTCAGCATAATTTCGTGTCAGTAAAGACCTTAGATGCTAGGGAAACACTCGATGCTCTCGCGCAAGGGACACTGCCGTGTTATGACGTCTGTGTGGCGCGGACTAACCCCAATATCAATACACTATACTTTCGTAGCTTGATTAATCGCGTGGCGCGAAGCGTGCCAGTGCACGAAGCGTTAACTAAGCCTGGCGACCAACGCTCACTTAGTGTGATCAAGTTAGTACCTGGGCTGCTAAGCAAGGCGACTGTGTTGATAAGTATTGTGAATTATTTACTGCGAGAAGGAGTAGACAGTGATTTTAATCGGCTGTGTGGGCAATGGTTAAGCGAAAACAATAACACGATAAATGAATATCTTGCACAGGCGAAGGTGCTTTACCAAGCCGATGATTTTTCAGATAACGCATTAGGTGAATGGGTATGCAAAAGTGAAGCCTGTTTAAATAAATTAATCGTGGCAAGTTATCTTTGCTTACGTGAGCAGCATCAAACTGTTTTTGGTGATGCGTTGGTGAGCTACGATAAACTCAAGCAAGAAATACAGTACTGGTGTTTACAAGATAATTTAGAAGCGCTTTATAATGATTTGTTTATTGATGGGCGAATAGGCATGACGGATGTATTGGCGTTGTTAAAGGCAAGCCACACGGACAAATAGGGTAAGGGGGGGCGAAGCTTAGCATGCAGCGCGTAATCCACCATTGTCTACATGAGAATGTAGTGAACAGCTACGTTATACTGTACCAACAAGAATGCGTTTACGCTTAGCTTCGGGAAATTTCTCAATGGCATAACGTAACATCGTACGCGGCATGCGAGTGTAATGCGTTTTAATAAAGTCTTCTAGAGGGGCAACTGCGACTTTACCGGCTTCACGCAGCATCCAACCAGTGGCTTTGTGCATCAAGATAGGCACAATTCCACATCACTTTACAGGCCAGCGCAAGATGGTTTTCAGCTTTTCTTCAGGCGTTTTTCTGGGATCGGAAATATAAATTTCATGATGGTGGC
>JAUHZG010000065.1 GCA_030425845.1 Gammaproteobacteria bacterium | reverse complement strand
CCTTGTAGCCTTTGTTATAAGTAAAATGAGTCCGCAAAATGTGCGTAACCAATGAAGGCCCTGCAAATTTGCATAGAAGAGGATATACTGCCTCCTCAACGACAGAGAGCATTCCATGGCAACACCGTATTTTGACTCAGGCCCCATCGCCATCACCCACTTACATGCCATCTCACCAGAGTTGCCGGATAATGCCGCTTGGCGTGAGTGGAGTCGCACGCCCAGTCCACTGTCCTTAACTGGCAAAATCACACCTACCACGCTGAGCCCAGCCCTCAAACGACGAAGTAATCATTTAACCCGTCTCGCGCTTGAAGTGTCGAACCTCACTCTAGCGGAGTCACCCGAAGTGCCAAGTTATATTTTGTTTGGCTCCAGGCATGGAGATGTACACTGTGCCAGCGAACTCCTTATCGATATTGCTCGCAAAGAGCCTCTCTCCCCGACTCGCTTTGTACAGTCAGTACATAATGCCCCTGCCGGTGTCTTTTCACTGGCAAACAACCTCACCCAAAATGTCAGTGCCATTGCCGCTGGTGACAACACACTTAGCATGGCGTTTGTCTTAGCTTGCACTCATCTTGCAAGTCAGCCTGCTAGCCCAGTCATGATCACCGTGGCAGACGACACGCTACCCGAGGCGTATCTCAACTTAGCGGATACACACGCCACACCCGCCTTTGGTTTTAGTCTACTCTTACAACGTGCAAACAAAACAACACCCGCCTATCGTTTGCAATTAAGTCATGCGCAAACCCATAGCGACGCCCCACCACCTTTCTGTGCTCCCTTAGCGTTTCTTGCCTGGTATTTCCAAGAGGCCTCTTCCCCGCTAGTTTATGCGAGTGAAAACACGATCGCACACTGGGAGCGTGGCAAGTGAGTCGTTTACTCTTCAGGCTCAAACGACTATGGCGGCTACTGGCCACCGGGATGTGCTTTGTGCTTTTTGGGGCAGGCGCTTTGCTACTGAGCTATGTTGTCCTTCCTCTTGCGTGTGTCATTTACTGGCGTAGCCCAAAGCGACAACGACGTTGTCAATTTATTGTGAACCGAACCTTTTCCCTGTTCGTCACGCTGATGCAAGTCTTTGGTGTCACCCGAGTTGATATTGAAGGCAAGGCGAAACTCCAACACGACAATGGCTGTGTCATTGTCAGTAATCACCCAAGCTTAATTGACGTGGTTTTATTATTGTCTTATTTGCCTCACTGTAATGTAGTCGTCAAAAACAAAATCAGTCAGCACTTTCTCACCGCACCTATCGCTAAAGCTTGTGGTTATATCCCCAACAGTGCTCCAGCAGAGCTCGCGCAAGAGATCACTCGCTGCTTAAACTCGGGTAATAATTTAATTATTTTTCCGGAAGGCACTCGCACCACACCAGGCGAGCGACCCACGTGCCAACGCGGCGCTGCCAATATTGCAATTCGCACACCCGCCGCTATGCGAGTGATCCTTATCAAAGCCAGCGCTACCGGTTTAACCAAACAATGCAAGTGGTATCAAATCCCCGTACACCGTCCACACTTTCGCATTGAGGTCAAAGAAAAGCTCGATCCTAATCTTTTTTTACAACAGGCGAATGGCTTACCGTCTATCGCCGCCAGAAACTTAACACGGCACCTAGAGGCACGGTTTACTGAGGTGACAGACGTACCTTTAAGCAACAGCGTACAGCCCACTCCAGGGCAAACAACAGCGCAATCAAACAATACGCAATAAAGCCATTATACCATGCCCACGTTTGACGACTGCACGCCAGTGCAGTCCACAGCGCCAGCGCTCCATTTAGCAAGAAAAACACACTCCAAATAGCGGTTACCACGCGAGTATAACGAATGGCAAACGGGGGTAAGTCGGGCTCGCGTAAACGTGCGATACGTTCAATGACTGAAGGTGGATGCAGTAAAGATAAGCTAAATGCCAGTAGAAAAAGTCCATTGACCGCCACAGGGTATAAGCGTAATACCCATTCGCGCTCACTTATCGATGCTAGTGTGAAAAGAGTCACTCCTAACAGACACAAGCCTACACTAAGCCAAGGTAGCATGAGCTGCTGAGACGACTGTGTCTGGCTTAAAACAAAACGCGCTAGCACCACACAAGCAAACCCCAATCCTACATAACGCAAAGACGCATGCGACAGTAAGCCAAGAACAATAAAAGGATACGCGACGATAAGACCTGCTAATGCAAAAGTCGCTATTCGCTTCATGAAGCCGAATCAACCGGGGTTTGCAGTTCGAGATAAATCACTTCAACCACATCGCCCACGGTCCGAATTGATTTGAATTGTTCGGGGTTAAAGTGGCGACCAGTGAGTTTCTTAAGGTGCACAATCAGATCGACCGCATCGATACTATCAAGATCGAGCTCTTCGTAGAGCTTGGTATCAAGTGTCACGTTGGCAGGTTCAATTTCAAACAGCTCTTGTAGGACTGTGACTAACTGTTCAAATATCGCCTTTCGCTCAGGAACAAGCATCCGACACTCCGTGCTGCTGAATAAGTGCCACTAATCCATTGATGGACTCAAAATGTTGCTGTGTGGACTTGTCATCCGGGTTAAGCGTGACATTAAAGCGCTTTTTGAGGGCGACGCCTATTTCAAGTGCATCGATAGAATCCAAGCCTAACCCCTCATTAAATAGAGGGGCGGCACTGTCGATAGCATCAGGTGTCACATCTTCTAGATTGAGTGCACTGATGATCAGTTTTTTGACTTCTAAGGCAAGATCGGCCACTTTGTACTCCAGCGTTTCATGAGTTCCCCGGACAAGCCGCCAAGGTTATCACTAGCGATCGTAAACTGCAATGTTGACCCTAGGTTAATGGTTACCCTTGATAGACTCTAAATCGTAAAGCTTGTCAGAAAACGCTTAAAAAGCAGCGGCCCCTCTTCAACTTGTGAAAGGGGACAAAGCTTTTTATTTTTATGCATGTCTGCCGATATTATAAGAAGCTCCAGCACCACCAGCCTCAAGATTATCAGCCCCTTGAGACTCCTCATCCGTCTTACCCGTCATATCAGACATCTCTGTAGGACGCGCCGCCTCAATCAAACGCTGCTGTCGAGTGCTTCCATCAGTAAGAAACAACAGCTGACCTTGACGCTCTTCAAGACCGAACAGCTCACCGAAATCAACTTTGAGCAGAGGTGTCCCTTCCATCATTTCGGTGCTCAGATTAAGTTCTCGCCTTAACGCACTACTTGGAAGCATAAACATACCACTAAGCAGGCGATAAAATGACGAAGTCTTAGGAAAAGCATGAGTCAGAGGTCCGCCGTCCGCTTTATGGTAAAAACCATTCATCATGCTAGCCAGTCGACCCATCTTGCTATCTGTCACAGGACCGCTCATGATCTTATGGCACTGCATTACCATGGCAAGCATGACCAAAAATCGTTGACGTTTAATACTATCCCCAGCATAAAGCAATCGGCCAGTCTCCTGTTTTTGTTGCTGTTTCTGTGCATAGTTCTTAAAGTGTTCGAGCATTGCCGTCACCAACGCTGTTGCATGTGTTTGAGGTAGTTGACCATCGCGTAAAACGTCAATAACAACACTCATCAATTGCCAATCGAGTAGCCAAGTACCTTCTTTTGTTGTGTTTCTTGGATTGAGGCATTCAGTTAACGATACAGTCGTTCCATCACGTTGAATTCGCGCGTCTATCACCCCCTTCTCTGATGTGGGATCAACATCCACACCACCCGGGGACCATATCCCAGCTGGCGCATAGACCAACAACTTCTTAACTCTCGCCGGTTGGATGGCTTCTGGCTTACGCCGCAACTGCTCTAGTAGTTGTGTCGTTACTTGTGAGTGCGCTTCACAGTTAGGATTAAGCATCTGTGCTTGCTTCAGCATATTCACCTTAAAGAAAAAAGCCAAAACACGTCGCTGCTCATCACTGAGCTTTCGTTTATTTCCTTGCTGTTCGCTATCGTGTGCCGCTGCAGCGAATGTCTCCGCCACTCGTGAAATTTCATCCAGAGAAATCATGTCTGCCTCAGGTAATAATCCCTGAGCCATCTCCCAATAATCTTTTGCCAGTTGCTCACGCGCTGAATTTGCATTCAGCGATCCTTTGGCCCTTAAGATATCCATAGTTGGTGCCAATACTCTTGCAGTGGTCAGCTGTGACTTGGTAAGCGCACGGCTGTGATTGCTAGTGTTAACAAGATTGAACTGCAGAAGAAAGTTATCCTCAAGATAGTCCCTCTGAGTTTGGCTAAGCACCGCCTGTGGTTCAAGCCAGCGCAGTAACACAGATGGACATTGATATAACCTGTTGAAAACAGCTGTCAGTGGATCACAAGACTGTGCAACCTCCTCGAGCGTCTTGAGCTTATACAGAAAGTACATCAGTTCTCGTTGTGATGGCTTTTCAACCTCACTGATAGTATCAGATCGAACTAAACGAATAGCCTCTGTAACAGTGTCTAGGTCCAAAAGATCGTTTTCATGCATCCCAAGCGCGCTTGCACGCGCTATGTATGATGCCGCCAAGGTAGCGGGATTCTCATTATGCTCTCCACGGATATGTCTAAGAAACGGTTGCAGCCTATCATGGAGAGGTTCGTACTTAGCCTTCTGATATTCAGAGCTATTCTCAAAAGGGTTATCTCGATGGGTAAAGAGTGCCCTCTCTACGAGATTAATTAAATGATCGGAATAATTAGTGTGAAAAGCGGGAAGTACGCTAACCCCTGCTTTATCACCTTGCATCATACTAATGTTATTTGCCGCCATCACACACCAAATTCTATATAGTGGCCAAAAATCAAGTTGTTGAGCTAAGGCCTGCCCCTGCTTCGATACAAAACCACTACCTAGACCTGTTCTTCGCATATGAGTCAAAAGTGCATCATGTGTATGAATGCAATCTGATGTATATAAGACAGTAAGAGCCAGGTAAACTGCTGCCAAGTTATCCGAGAGCCTCGCTCCCTGCAGTTCTCCATCACCAAGGGCGTCTGACAGGTTCACCAAGGCTCGTTGCAAACCATGCGAAGCATTTATCATCGCCAGCTGCTTTACCGCACTGAACCTGGCCCACTCAAGCCCTGCCATATGAAGCGCTTTTCCTCGTTTTTTATTGCCAGTATCCTTCGAACCGAAAATAATTGCCTTCATGATCTCTGCAAAGGTCACTCTTCCATCTAACACTTTTCGACGCGCAAGCTTGACCCATTTCATGGCTGAAGAAACATCTTTAGCATCAGGATCTTCCGTCGTCCAAGAGGGTAAAGTGTCACACACAGCCTTTGTCGTCTGCGTCACAAGTTGCTGATAAAGTGCTGCTGGGAAATAGCTCAGGTTACCAATCAGATCAGCACGGCTACGCTCATCTTGCTTTTGTTCGGCAAATTTCTCAAAGCGTGTATTAGCCTCTTTTCGAAGTGCGCGTCTTAATTCTCGAAGATCATCTCGCGCACCACTCTTCACGGTAGGGA
This sequence comes from Gammaproteobacteria bacterium, assembly GCA_030425845.1. Taxonomy (GTDB): domain Bacteria; phylum Pseudomonadota; class Gammaproteobacteria; order JAUHZG01; family JAUHZG01; genus JAUHZG01. The sequence goes on along the minus strand of JAUHZG010000065.1, from coordinate 4,660 downwards.
TGAAGTTTTTGTCAAGAAGGTCTGTTCTTTCCTGTTCAGTGAGCTGAGTTTGCACAACCCAGTTCAATAGCTTGTAAAAAGCTTTCGCATCCACGGATACAGCACCCGCTTCATCATCAGCTCTGGACAAAGCTATCCTGCCACCTTTTCGTGACAGCGCTATCATCTCAGTGAGCCCTAAGCCCGGAGTACCTTCTAAAAAGATAGCAAAAGCTTTAATTTCTTGATCACCCGGAAGGTTATCGTCGTTGGCATTAGCCAATCTTGCCTGTTGAAGTTTTCCCCTCAAATATTGATCTAGAGGGATTTTCTTGTGAAGCGCTTCCACTTTACTAGACAGCTGCTGGCGTAAACCACAAAGCATGACTCTACGCGAAGCAGCTAGCAACACGTCAAGGTGCGCTTCTTGTATAAGACTCATGACAAGGTAGTACTCAAGCGATTTCGTTGTATCAGTGCTGTCTCTACTAGTCGAACCTAATAAGGATGTTGAAAATAATGCCTGCCTACGCGTTGCGCTGTCAGCGATTTCGTCATCAGCATCAGCAGCGCAACTCCTCATTGCGGTTTTCTCGCTATCACTATCGCTTCGGCCTGTAAGAACATTCCTATCGAGAACAAGCTGCTTTTGCATTAGGTCGTACGTAGCACGGACGCCAGGCTCGGCTTTCTCATCTAGACTTGTGTCAGCTGCCGCTGTTTCAATTTGAAGGAAGATAAACATTTGCATGAGATCACGATACAGATCGATGTCAAAATACTCGGGATGCTCTCTTGCCTCCTGACTTGTTCGATAAAACTTAGTGAGCATGAACTCTTCTGCGCCAAGACCAGAAAGCATAAAATCACTCAGCGACATATCAAAAGCCAGCGAGGCAATCTGATCATCTGGGCTAACGACCGTTTCAATAGCAGATGTAGGTAAGCCCGCACGCGCGGCCACTTCAGTCAAATTATCAAGCACTATTTTTTCTCCAAAATATCATCACAATGTCATAACACAATTCGTTAACTAACTTAAAAACATCATGTCTATCTTGGATATTCAATACGCTTACCAAGTTTTGTTAGTTGATCTACACATGGTACTGAAATCCAACCCAGCACCATACTTTTATCGACTCATTTGTGGCCCAACTCGTTTTTTAAACAGAGGCTCTAATTTTTATTTTTTATTCGCGCGAAGTCATGCCCCTACTGAAGCCGTCATGCGAGTGATCGCCCTCTCGGCTGCGTCGGTAGCGGCGGCCACTTCCTCCGCCCCTTCACTGAATTTTTTTGCTGTCGCGGAGCTCATATAGTTATCATGTATGTATTTAATGAGCAGACCAATGAGCAGTGGATACAGCAGATAAATCCATATGGGAGTATGTCTCTTCACAGAAATCGCCGTGTTACGTTTCACCTTTTTACGTGAATCTGTCGCCGCCGTTCTGATAGCCGCTAACGTTGCTTGTGCGCCAGCGGTATCCACCCCGTCACCACTCTTAAGTAAAATAGCTAACTGCTCCATGTACTTAGCCAGTTCCTCCAAATAAAGATTGACGACGGCACGAGCCTTTTCCGAGTACTCCTGCGCCTTTTCTCGTTCTTTAACACCATTCTGAGGGTAATGAGGATTAGAGGCGTCTTTGGCTTCTTTAGCAAGCACTTGCCACTCACACATCATCTTTGACATCAAACTCTCATGATGGCACTGGAGAATAACAAACATTGCCAGCAATACGTCTCTCAGATTCGCTGACTCTTTAGCGTTATCAATTTTAGCGCGTTCCTCTTTGACAGTCGCTTCAGCTCCTTTTCGAAATTCAAAGAAATTTTGATAAGTCTCAAGCCTGTAAACTTCATCATTTTCAGGGTCAAGATGACGAGCGACTATCCCTTTCGAACTGAAGGGTTTACGCTTGATAACTGAGTCTGTTGTTGACTCAGCCGCTTGTTCAACCCTACTGGCTACAATGGTGCGGTAACGCTGCCCCGAATCACTTACTTGTTTGGCATGCGCCGCTAAAAGCGCTCCTGTCTCACTAAGCATTGACTCAACCTGATCCCCATGTCGAGTCAACAACATTGACGCGTACACGTGATCAGCTTCACCATTAATAGCGCTCACATCTGAAACACTCGGTTGTTCTGGAATAACCTTGCTGCTATAGATATTGAAAAGATAAAAGTCAGCAAGCAATGTTTTTGACGCCATCGCTTGTGGAGTAGGTTCGCCGTCAGAAGGAAACACACTTTGCATTAAAGCCGGATCGTCGCCTATCTTATCTGCAAGTTGCCGATGAAAGCGCTCATGCCCGTAGCGAGCATGTGGGTTAAGTCGACTTTTAGCGAACGCTATTAGCCGATCAATTAAGTCAACCTTACCGATGTCTGGATATTCGTAATCGAGGAATGGCATAAAGTCATTCAGTAAGCCTAAGAGTGCTTCTTTCGTAAGTTGCTGTTCAGCAGGCACACCGCTCTCTTGCTGCTGTCTACAAAGTCGTTGTATAGTTTGTTCTAAACTAGATAGTTTATCAGCTAACGCTTGCGGTTGCTTTCCTCCAAGTAGTAGATGAAGCGAAAAAGCAGAGAGATTTTCTTTGCACCAAGAGTCTGCACCAAGCTTCGCTCTAAGCGCAAGGTGTCTCGCCTCTTGTCTCATGGAAGACAATCGGGCCTTTGCAGAATCTTGGTCCAGCACAGGCTGCGCCGTTAAGTACCGTTGGTAAAAGGCAGCGCTAGCAGGAACTTGTGGCTCATACGGAACAAGGTCTACAATCTCGCTAATCCGTTCGGCTATCATGCGGTCACTTTGGAAAGTATTCCTTGACGTTAAACACAACAACACGAACTCTCTGCCACTTTCTATGGGAGCAGGTAAACCATGTTGTGGAAAAAGCGGATCTTCATCCGTTGCATTTTCTACTGCTTTCTCCTCGACCTGGTTACCAGTCAGCACCTTGTTATACGTAGTTACGCCTGCTGCGATGAGTCCTGATAAATCAACTGTACCACGAGCCTGCGCACGACTGATCTCACTGGCAAGCTTATGTGCCGCTGTAGAAAGACTAGCTGCAATATCTTGTTGTGATTGTTTAAAGTCTGGTGGCAATGTAACGCCACTGCTTCGTAACTCCTGGAGAAAAGTTTTCGATTGAAAGTGTCTAAAAGCAGAGCCGAAGTTAAACTCATGCCCCATAAAAAGAGCTAGTGCAAGCACTAGTTTCCATTCATCCGAAGCAACATCCAAGTCGCAGTCTTTTTTGAACTTTTCATTCCCCTTTAAGTGCCCTAATATCTCAGAGCCATAGACTGCAAAGCGACGATAAAACATACGCTGCTCAAAAGGACTCAGTTGCTCATCAACGTTCTCGAGAACAGGAGTAAAGCGTAAAACCTTTGCTAGATGCGTCAGTTTCCCCTCAAGCCAAACTTCAGATCGTATCTGATATTCGTCCAATAAGGCTTTAGAGTCTATCAAGTCTGTAAACATTGTGGTGGTCAAATACAGTTGAATACTCTCGTAAGCAGTAGCAGAGACGTCTTCCCACCTTTCACCGGCAACGGCCTTTTTTACCACTTCAGGCAGTGCACCGGCTCTCTGTGCCAAGAGTAGACGAACTTTCTTTCGGAGTGCTGTTACCATTTGCATTTTGGTCTTGCCCGGCAGCCCCCTAAGACTCCTGAATGACTCTATACTGAAACTTAGCGTGTATGTTCGATCGCGATACTGCCCCGTTACCGAAGGCACCTCAATCCTATCGTCACTTTCAAGTCCAGCTAATATTGCACCTACAGAACCTCCTAACACACTCGGAGAAGGGGCGTCGTTACTTGTAAAGACTTCAGGATTAGCCCCCTCTTTGTTCCAACTATCATAAAGGTCCCGTTCCGCCTGCAAATAGGCTTTATATCGCTCTCTCTCTGGGTCGAGACTTGTATCCTCTGAATCTGCGAGATTTGTAACCCTAGCGATAACGTCCTTGACTGTGCTTAACATAGCGCGGCTCCTTTGATACACCACAACATTTTCATACCATTATGGTAATACTTTGACCTGCGAATGTCTACGATCCAATCGGACGTTCGTAAAAACTCGAGCAGGAACAACTGCCTGTTATTTTTTGCACAGGAATAATCTTGGCTAACTTGTCCAACTTGTCCAAACTGGCCAGATTGTTCACTCAGAATCACCTCGTTAGACATGCTTTCGCGGGTGGATTATCCTAAACTTAATCGAGGGGCAAACCAGGGATAACTCAATGATTAGAAAATACTTTCTCACTCTAGCGCGCTACAGCGGTGCCCTTTTACTCACCAGCCTTACCCCTTTTTCCGCTGTTCACGCAGCCTCTGTTGCACAAGTCATGACGCGCCCAGAACCTTTTACTGCCGTCGCTACCCATGAGACACAAACAGCCAATACACCACCCACGACACATTTAACCTCGTTTCGTCCTTCGCAAACGACTGCAGCGCCCCCGAAAAAAATAATCAAAAAAGTCTCCCCCCAGGATAAAATACGCTTCAAGCCCAGCAAGCTCGCTACTCAGAGCCTGTTCGACGAAGACGCCGCCTATCACGAATACGAACACATCAAAACAACTTTTAAGGGTAAAAACCGACGCTTGCAAGACCTCTCGCGAGGGATAGCACGCCTTGAAGTGCTCCA
>JAUHZG010000064.1 GCA_030425845.1 Gammaproteobacteria bacterium | reverse complement strand
GGGAATTAGTTTGAGCTACGTCGGTGTGTGGTTACTCAGCCAAGGATTTTGGTATGTCAGTAACTACGTCACTAGCATACTCAATATCGGTAGTTGGATGATTCTCTTCATTGGCTCTTTAGTCGTTTACATCGTGGCCTGCGTGAATATCGTGCATAAAAGTTGTGAATTAATTTATCTTATTCCTGATAAAGTCACTCGCTGGTTGTCCGGTGGGATGGCGGAGAGCTTCGGCTCTGATGCCGCTCGCGAAGGCATGCAACAAATTCGAGGCGCCTCTTCGCAATATGCCAGCCAAACAGGTCAATCCTTTGGACAGTCACTCTCTGGCGCGAAACAAGATGTCAGACAAAACATGGCTAACCAGAAAACAGGTAAAGAAGGCACCGACGCAAACGCACAAGACGATGGCGCAACTGTTGGAAAAGGCGATGGTGGAGGTATTGAGTCAGATGCTAGCAAATGATTCTTGAACCCACTGCCCCCCGTTTCTAGGTTAAACACCGTTAGCCTGTTGAGTGGCACAGAGCAGTTTATCTCTGTGCGACTTCACGGCTAAATTGTTACAAATCAAAGTCGCATGAGGCAAGGCTGACTAAGACTCAAACACTTCGTCATTACACGCATGCAAATCACAGCCGCTGAGCAAAGCTTCTATCATACCAAGATGGTTGTTAACCGCGCCACGATTGGCACTTACCAGTCGCTCGCCTTGTTCGCCCATATGGTGACGGCGCGCACTGTCTTGAAATAATGCCACTAACAGCTGGGACAAGTCCTTCTCATCATGCACCCAACTGGCTGCCCCCTTTTCTACCATACTGACAGACACATCTTGCATGTTAAAAACGTGTGGTCCCGTCAACGTTGGCACGCCAAGTGCCGCCGGCTCCAGTAGATTATGTCCGCCAATAGGAACCAGACTGCCTCCAACAAAAGCAATATCTGCCGCGGCATAGAAGCTCATCAGCTCTCCCATGGTATCAACGATAAGCACCTGTGAGCAGGGATTGACGTCGCCCAAACTACGTTTTGCCGTAGAAAAGCCTGCTTTTTGCGCTAGTTGAAAAGCCCGAGTAAAACGCTCAGGATGGCGAGGCACTAACACTAACAATGCTTGAGGGAAGTCTTCTATTAGCGCTTTATGCGCATTGAGTACGATTTCTTCTTCCCCTTCGTGTGTACTGGCGGCAACCCAGACAGCTCTTGTCGCTCCCCACTGTAATTTGAGTTCGCTCGCTATCTCCTTCGCGCTTTGTGGGATAGCTTGATCAAACTTCAAGTTGCCTACGACATTAACGCGTTCTGGAGTCACACCAATGCGAATGAAGTTAGTTTTATCTTTTTCAGTTTGTGCCCCTACCGCCGTGATAAAAGAAGCCATACGTTGACTAAGGGATTTCACCTTGCAGTAGCCACGAGTTGACCGCTCTGATAAGCGGGCATTAGCTATCATCACAGGAATGGATTGCTTGTAGCAACAAGAAAGCATATTGGGCCAAAGCTCTGTTTCCATCACAATAGTGGCTACCGGTTTGGTTTTTCGTAAAAAACGCTTCACCACAGTGGGAAGATCATAGGGCACATAAACATGAAACACACTATCACCGAGTAATGTCTGCACGCGTTCAGAACCGGTGGGCGTTGTCGTTGTCACGACAATCGGCAACTCTGGAAAGTGCGTTTTCAAGGCTTTAATCATCGCTGTGGCCGCCATGAACTCGCCCATGGACACAGCATGTACCCAGATACACTCATCCCAATTTGGGGCTTTAAAGTAGGCAAAACGCTCAGACCAGCGCCTAGCATAGGCACTTGCTTTACGCGCCCGCCACAACAAACGCAGCATGACAAACGGCACCGCTAAATAAAACAGTGCCGTATAAATAATTTGCAGAATACGTCCCATGGTGCCCCCTAGATAAGCAGGCGACACTATATCACTCGCCCTGCTCTTACGCTATGTTGGCGCCCCTTGTGACTCAAAAGGAGTAATCCACCAAACAGCCATAGCACAAGCGCTAAGTCCTGATATACCCATGCTACTTGAATTTGCGTGATTGATAGCAAAGCCATTTGTTTCTGCCGTAGAATTAGAAAGCGACGAATAGTCAGCCCTATTGGGAGCTTGATAACTTCTGCGACAGGAACAAATGTCGACGCTAGAAACGTGCAAATTCAAGTAGAATGGGTATATACTCATCCTGATATGTTGATATTCGGTAAATTGATTGGAGCCATCGTAGGCTCGTTCATCCAGTTCCCTTTCGGCACCATGCTAGGTCTTTGGATTGGGCATATTTTCGATCGCGGCTTACAAATGAGCGTTCAAAACTTGTACCTCGGTAATAATGACTGGACCAAAGCAAAAGCCCAAAAAAGCTTCTTCAATGCCACCTTCCAAATGATTGGCTATATCGCCAAGATGGATGGGCGCGTCTCCGAGCGTGAAATTGCCATGGCCGAGAGCTTAATGGATAGGATGCGCCTGTCAAAGGAGCTGCGCCGCGAAGCGATTAATCTGTTCAACCACGGTAAAAGCTCAGCCTTTGATATCGGCAAAGTCTTAGCGGACTTAAAACATAACTGCGGCAATAACGCAGTACTGCTGCAATTGTTCATCGATATTTTACAACAGGCTGCTTTTGCTGACGGATTTAGCCTCAAAAAACAAAACGTCATCGCTCAAATTGCCGCAAACTTAGGTATCAAAGGGTTCAAGTTCCAACAACAGCAACAACAGCATCGCCATTACCAGCAACAGTCATCGCGCGAACCGCAAACCGAGCCACCCAAAGAAAACCCTTATAAAACGCTAGGGGTCAAACAAAGCGATGACTACCAAACCATCAAGCGCGCATACCGCAAACTAATGAGCCAGAACCACCCTGACAAATTAGTCTCACAAGGGTTGCCGCCCGAAATGATAAAGCTTGCTACGGAGAAAACACAGAAAATTCAAAAAGCCTATGATTTTATTTGTAAAGAAAGGCAGTTTAGGAAATAGTTTCAAAGTATCGGGCTCTCCTTTGTCGTCCTCGACACCTCACTTGTCATCCTTCGGCTTCTTTGTGCTGTCATACTCCGATCAAGCCGCAATACGTAGTAAAAGAGAAGAGTAGCCACTCAGGTACGCCGTGAGAAAGTAACCACTTATGTAGCAAGCCTCCCTTCCTTACGTAACAAGAGAATACCTCCTGAATCGCCTTACGTCCTTGGCACTACTTGAGATTATTGCGTTCCATCTTGAATTTACGCTCATTGATAAGCAGCCATGCTCGTATCGACTTAATCACAGAAGGGATCTCATGATGATAATTAAAATCTGCGCCATGAATGATACGCCCCCAATATTTGTCTTTTCGTAGGCGCCGACTCTCCACCAAGCGGTATTTTATTTCTTTAAGGAATTTTTCACCGGAGAGTGAACCATACAAATCTAAAATTGGCACACTAATCGCCGCAATGTTACGGTTGGTTCTCTCCGCCTCTTTCACCCCGGCGGGCAGCGTCCCACTTAGCAAGACTAAACCTTTAACGGCCTTGTGACGTTTATTATCCATGGTATAGAGGGCAGCCCAACCACCGCCGGTGCCGTGTCCTAGTAATAAAATATTGTTGTAGCCTTTTTGTTTTAAGTAATCTATCCCCGCATTGATCCGAGAAAAAATATCCTGCTGGCGCACATCAAATGCTTTATTCGAGGCGAGCGGAGGCGAAATACTTAAGGAAGACCAACCCATGTTGGGGATCCCCTGACGTAGTGGTGCAACCACCACATAAGAATTAGCAGTCTCATGCTGATCTGGCACAATAATCACCGCGCCCACCACTTGCGGCGTCACCGCGCGCTCAAAAATCCCTAAGAACTTACCTTTTTGGGTCTGCAGCCACACCACCTTACCGTGTGTCACACTATCGGCTAACAGCTGCTCGTAAGGTTTCAGCGTTTCTCCCATCAGTAACAGAGGTAAGCACAACAGGACAAGCAAAAAAGCATGACGCACTCTCGCTTTGTGATGCGCTAGAATAGGTGAACCAACTGCCGTTTCTAGGTTTATTCGATTCATCTTCGCTCCCTCGCTCACATCCATTTGCACCCCTTTAGCTGCCTAGCTATCATAGCATTATCACAACCTGCAAACGAGTTACCCATGAGCAAACAAGCACCTGTCATCGCCCCGTCTATTTTGTCCGCGAATCTCACCAACCTCGGCGCAGATGTCGATGCTGTTTTAGCGGCAGGTGCGGATTGGATACACTTTGATGTGATGGATAACCATTATGTCCCCAACCTAACTTTTGGCCCCTTGTTATGCGAGGCGTTGCGTCGCCATGGTATCAGCGCCCCGATTGATGTGCATCTCATGGTTGAACCAGTAGATAGTCTTATCAATGCATTTGCTGAAGCTGGCGCGAGTCTTATTACCTTTCATCCTGAAGCCAGTAGGCATGTTCACCGTTCACTGCAATTGATTAAGTCTCATGGATGCCAAGCAGGCCTCGCGCTCAATCCTGGCACCCCGCTTTCTCTGTGTGAGCCGTTGCTAGACCAGTGCGATCTGTTACTACTCATGTCAGTTAATCCTGGCTTTGCCGCGCAGGCGTTTATTCCACAGACGATAGAAAAAATTACGCTTGCCCGCGAAGCTATCGATGCAAAACAGCTGCCCTGCCGACTCAGTGTTGATGGTGGGATCAAACCCGATAACATCACTGCGGTTAGCCAGGCCGGTGCGGATACCTTTGTTGCAGGCTCGGCTATTTTTGGTCAAGACGATTATCAGAGTGTGATTGACTTAATGCGTGAGCGAGCACAGGAAGGCAGTTAACCCACTGATTTAAATAGACTTTCCTGAATCACACTGCAAAATATTATTTTGTTCAGTATACTGAACAAAATTATTCATAGCATTGAACAAATGTATAAACACTCTATTTATCAGGAAGTTATATCACGTCTAACTGAGCCCAGGCGCTATTTGCAGGCACTCATCGGGCCTAGACAAATAGGTAAAACCACCATCAGATGCGTGACTTGATGACTTACTTACAAATATAGTGTTATAGATGCGAGTTTGTGAACACTATTGCCTAGACGCCAGCTACAGCAGTAGACGTTGCAAGAGCGGAACCTAAAGCAGTTGCCTCCATACTCTCTCTCCACTGCTGCACTCTAGCCTCACTCTGCTTTAAGCGCAAAAATGCGGCGCTAGCGATCAGCTCATCGCCATAAGCGCGTTCAAGCGAAACTGTTACAGGAAGCAAGCTCGTCAAAGCCGCTATGGTTTGACCAAAGCTATCAGCCGTTAGATCGGTAACCCTGTAACAATCCCCCTCAAGACGTTCGAGTTCACACGCGAGTGCTTCAATAAAAGTTTGTGCTGAAGCTAATGTCGCCTCTTTGAGTGCGGGCGTGATCTCCTCGCCAAGCCGGCTGATGAGCTTGGCCAAGACACTCTTCAGAGCGGTGTCGTTAGTTGCATCCGCTTGACCAACTGTTTCAGGTGATAATGCCTTAAGTAACTCGACCGCAGTGGACAGTGCACGACTCGTGTCTTCACTAGGACTCTTACGATCGATAAGTCTTGTGAGATGGGTGCGATATTGATTTTTGTCTGTCGGCACACCACTCCCCGTAGCCGAAGGGCAGAGTCGACTAGCTATACGATTTTTGGAAGCAAACGTGACAACGTAATTAAAAAACTGCTCAAAAATATTTTCAGCAGCCTTTTCCCCACTCGCACGTTTCCTGAACCCACCGAAGAGACTTCCAAGCGAGAGCCCCGATCTTTCATCAAGCAATACAGAAGTATGCGTAAATAATCTTGTCCTTAAAATCGCAACTACTTCACCACGTAGCGTCGCCTGTGCCTCGGCAGTTGGTAACAACCTTGCATTGAATGCTCGCATCAAGTCATCTGCCATGTGTCGCGATTGAGCCTTTCGAGTATTGTCTTTTGTGAGAGGCCCAACACACTGCTCAACAGCGCGCAGCATTAATTCTAGCGCCGCTTTGTCGTCATCCGACAAATCTGGCATTTGTATCCAGTTCGCCATGTTGAAGAAGAATGTTTGCGCTTCTTGCGTCATTCGCTCATGTCCAGCTTCGGGAGTAACTTGAAGATTTTCATTCATTTTCTTGGCGAGAGTAAATAATTGCGCTTGCAACGTTTTTGCTTTAAAAGCCTCACCCAGCAATGAACCACAATCGACTCTGTATTTCTTCGCTCCTGAAGGTTCTTGATTTAGTGTTATACTACCCTGACTAAATCCAGGCACTCGTTCTGACTTCAAGCGACTAGCCAACTTAGGATCAAGGTACACAAAATTAAGCGCTGGATTAGTAGCCATTTGTCCTGCGACGTAGGTCATTAGCTCCGCATTGATAAGACGCTGTGCCTTAGTAGCAAAGTCCCAATCAGTTTGGCCATCAGTTGGAAAATACCCAACAAGCTCACCAGGACAGCCATGAGTGACTACCGCCTCTTGCAACAGTACTTCATATTGGCGCATCGCCCTTTGCCCCTCAACGTTTAATGTTCCGATCGCGCTTTGCCCCTCAACGTTTAATGTTCTGAGTGCACGTGCATCAAGAAGACGCTCGCAACGCTTGATATAAGCTTGTGATGTATGAGCTTCTTTCTCTTCCTCGCTTGCGCTTAGTCCCTCAAGAGCTTTCGCAAGTGCATCTCGTAATTTGGTATCAAGATCATTTATCGCATCTGAGTCCTGACTACCACGTAACAAACCCGCAAGCTCACTCCCTCTCTTGCCGTTAGCAATACAAAGCCATAACCTCGCCACTGCATTGATATTTGTTTGCATTGAGCTTACTAGCTCGTCACTAATCGTTAGCGTTTTTGGTGCTGCGTCGTGTATTTCAACCATTCTGGTTCTTCTTCGCGAAGAATGAGAACTACGTGATGAAGCGGTGCTACCTGATGAAATGGCTGATCCTGCAGGACTAAGCGGCGCATCAGGATAATCGCCTAACGTGGAACCAGACTCACTCGTGCCCACACTCAGAGTAGCCCCTGCCACAGGCGTGCTCTCTACACCTAGTGATTGAGTCATGTCGCGTTCGACGACTTGCTGACAAGCACTTGCATAAGTAAGGCACTGTAAGCTAGCCAGCCTTACAACATCAACATCACTCGAACGTACCAAGAGTGCAACATATTGGCGTAGCAGTTCACGGGCGATGGCTCGCGCTGCAGTTTTTTGCGCGGGTGAAAAAGACGCTTCCTTTTCAACCGCTAAAATAAATTGTCGGAAAGAGGATTGGACGACTTCAAACTGATCGTCACTGATTGACAGACTTTCATCAGGATTTTTTGCCGCTGCTTTCAACTGCGTTTTTACAAAGGAAGGGATCTTTTCATTAATGAATGTCACCAGCGGATCGCGCGCGGCAGAGCTGGCTTCAGTCGGCCGTAAAAATACTTCTTTTACCGCACGCATTTCATTATTCGTCGCATGCAAAAAGACACCTGCTTGAACCCCGGCAACTAGTTGTTTCACAAATAAACTAAAAGTTTCTCGCTCTTGATGAGCATGCGCCTGGTCATCCTGCTCCTCTCGCACGATAAGTTGCATCAGTGCCTTGGTCATTGATGCAGGCACTCGTGCCTTGGTCATTGATGCAGGCACTCGTGCCTGCTCAATCGCTATCGCATCCTCTTTTGCTCTCTGAGTCACCCTTACGGTTTTTCTGGCTTCCCCCTTCTCTTCTCGAATACGTTTTGCCACTCGCTGATGAACTTGTTGTGCTGGTGTAAGTTCTGCACTTACAGCTATCTCAATCCGATCACGCTCAAGTGACATAAATTCACTTTCGGTAACTAGCGAATTGAGATCGGCTATATTGCTTTTTAAAGGAGCGATGGTTCTCGCCACTTGCTCTGGCGTCACACTTGTCACGTCAAGCTGAGAAAAATACTCTTCAAGCTCGCGTCGATACTGGCGCGCCAAAATACAAAGCTCCGCGGCTGTGTGAGGTAATGCATCGGGTGCTTCGGCCAGTTGCTCTGATGCTAACACAACACGACGGCAAGTATCCTTGAGATGCTTATATTGTTTGAGGATGGCAATAGCATTAGCAGTCGTAGTTTGCACAGTTTCAGGTGCGTCAGCTTGACGTTTTTCTAACAAGGCTAAAACACCTTCAACACTCACCGGGTTTGATAAGGTCGCCAAATCGGTTTCAAGAGCGTTTCTAAACGGACTCCCCTCTTGTAACATAGCGGCACTTGCATGAGCGAGTTCTTGTTGATGAACTAAAAGTCCAATTCGCATTTGTGTTTTCGTTGCAAACTGTACAAGGCCTTTTATGCCTCTGTCACGCCTAACCTTATACTCCTGTGCAACGGCTTGTGCTCTTTTCGCCTCTAATGCGCGCGTGACAGTTTTTAATCTGGCTTCGAGAGTAGCTTTAAACTTAGGAACCTGTTTGGCTAACTGCTTCGCGTGCGCTAGCGCAGTCTCTGTTTTCTTATCATGTAAAATGTTATGTAGACTAATCTCAGACTCGCTGAGTTCAGAAGTAACCGATCGCCTCGCTCGTAACTCTAACAACGCAAGTTCATTTTGCCGGTAAGTAGCGATGAAATGCCGAGCAAGCGAAGCTTGAGGCTCCAGCCCATCCAACTTAGCCAAAGCGTCCTGCAGTACTTGGCTTTGGTGCTCAAGTATCTCAAGATCACTAGCTAGCTGGCGATGGCGCTCACGGGTTGTTTGGACTTCGCTGAAAACTTTTGAAGGGTCCGCCAATTTATCACGTTGCTCCACCAACGCCTGCAAAGTACGAGTTGGAGGCTCACCCTTCTGTGCACGTTCGGGCAATGCATCTTTACTAGAAATATTACTATCTAAAACTTTAAGTTTCTCACCAACATGCTCACTCAGACACGCCATTTTTGCACGAAAAAGCAAAGCCTTTCTGGCTTTCTGCCGATCTTGCTTATATTCTTCTGTGGCGGTTGCTCGCGAGTTCCAAACTTCACTGAAACTGTGTGCATTCTTGAAAGCTTTCTTAAAATATTCAAACCACTTTTTAAAACTAAAGGCGGTATCTGAATTTATACTATTTATTGAGGCAACACCAATTTTTTGTGTTCTCTGTTTTGCCGTATACTTTGTCAGCTCTTGGAGTCTTCCTTGAACAGCCTCAATGTCAAGCAGGTTGGTCAAGTGCCCGTTCCCTCTTTGATCTTTGACACGAGGGGCACTCCACGCAAGCACAGTTGAACCAAGTGTAGCTGAAAGCGTTTGCTCCCCATTAGAGTTACTCCCTGTCAGCACCCAAAGCGCTAGGTTATATAACTTCAACTCCTTCGTACGATCTGACGCTTCAAAGCCAGTAATCTGAGGCGGTAAGACTATTTTAAGTAGAGATTTAAACTCAGGCTCAAGGATAATACGGTCAACATACATCGCCTGAAATAAATGAAATAATGCAACAGCAACGGTACCGGTAAATAGTGACATAGCAGCGGCTTCGTAAGAGGCCTGCCTTCCATCAAGCGCCTTTCTAATGGAAGCTATCTCGCTGTCGGAAAGTACACGATCACTCCTACGCTCTAAAAACCCTACCCTCAGGCCAGTTTGTGCGTCAAACTTAGATTCATCTTCACCACCCAGCACAAAGTTAGGCCCAAGCCCCACCGACTCGAACACCGAACCAATATCAACCTCTTCTGCAGCCTCTTCAGCAGATACATAACCCTCTGGTCGCTTAGCCACACTAAATCTCCCATTCTCAGCCTCTTGCCGACCTCGCCAACTAACTCAACCAGCCAGGTCGTACACTCTATATATATTTTTTCTACCTACTAAGCTACCAACAAAAGCTTAACGATTCCTTAGGGATCGGCATTAAAATCACCGAATTCGTCCAAAACCCTCAGCATAAATTGCCACTATGGGCAGTTTGGACGAAATAGCGTTCACTAACCGAGTGGTAGTTTGAGTAATCAATGAGTTAGCTCTCTTCGCTATCAGAGACACGTCGCAACATTTCATAGTGGCGAAACGGTTGATTTTCAACCAGTGAGAAATTTTCCCTGTTCGATATCGTGCTACCATACCCCCTCTAACCTAAGGACCATCACTATGACAAACCGCCG
>JAUHZG010000063.1 GCA_030425845.1 Gammaproteobacteria bacterium | reverse complement strand
CTCGTAGGTGCTTGGCATAGAGGGTGAAGACGGGGTAGATCATAAAAAGGCCCAACATGCGGCAACAGAAGATCGTGGCTAGTGATAAGACACTTTTGCGTTCTTGGCTGGTGATGGATGTTTTCGCTTTGCTCATGGGACTCTCTTTTTGATCTCAGAATTAGTGGTGCCGTGATTATACGCATGGTGGGCCGAAAAGCGAATGGCATGGAATCGGTAGCCTTGGCGCGCAGCGTGTTACGTTAAGGAACTGTACTGGGATTAACGTAGCTCCCACACGGCTTCTCCGTTATACTACGTGCGTCCCCAAAATGATGAAATCTACTTTAAGTAAGGAACAACATGAAAAAAGTATTAATGGCTCTTTGTATGGGGTTTGCCCTGTGCCTATTGAGTGGATGTGTACACCACTTAGACAAGCAAGAGTGTATAAACACGGATTGGCACTCGATGGGGTATAACGATGGGGCTGCCGGAAGAGCCGAGCGCGATTTGAACTCTGCGATTGAAGATTGTTTGAAATTTAAGGTACCTGTGAATACCCAAGGCTATCTTCGTGGTTACCGCAAAGGGCTTACAAAATTTTGTACGCCGCCTTATGCCATGGGATTAAACGATGGGCGTCGCGGATTAGCGCGTAACCTTGTCATTCAAGCACGGACAGGTGTATGTAGCGCGGGTGGCGTTTCACTTAAATTAAATGCTTATGATAGTGGGCGAGCTAAGGGCTTACATTCTTTTTGTACCTACCAAAATGGCTATAACTTGGCGCGTGCCGGTCATCAAGCGCCCCAGGTGTGTACCGGTCGTTTAGCGAAGCGTTTTATGCGAGGATGGAACAAAGGCGATAAGCAATTTTGCAGTGATACACAAAGTGCCTTTGCATTAGGGCGTGCTGGTAAACCTTATCCTTCAGCCTGTGATCCGCGTTTATACGCAGGTTTCAAGAATGCGTACGATCGTGGGCGCACCGTAAATAGTCGTGTTCGCGACTTGCAAGGCCAACTGAATGACGTCAACAGCCAAATTTCACGCTTAGTTTATGATCATCATTTGAAGCAATTCGGTGATAACAGTTATGGCTTGAGTCATAGGCATAAGCGTCCTGCCGATAGAGCAGCGTTGAACCAGGTGCGTCATTTAGCAAGAGAGCGGCAGCGTTTGCAATCGCAGCTGTTTAAGGCGAAGTTGGCGCAGTAGTCATCACTGTTGGAGTCTACATGGTAGGTTATGCACATTGTGCTAACCTACCCTACGCGGGTAGGCTCCGTTTTTCTGCTACGCCTCGCGGTGCTCTAGGTTAGACGAACCACCCCAAAACTTGTATAGCATTCCCTGCACGAGCTAATGTTCCAAGCAATTTTGTCCATTTTGCGTTATAATCCCCGGCTTGCTTTATTCACAAGAACAACAAGGTCGGTCAATGGACACTATCGTAATTCGCGGTGCGCGTACACACAACTTAAAAAATGTCGATATCACCATCCCACGTGATAAACTGGTGGTGGTCACGGGTTTGTCGGGTTCGGGTAAATCTTCCTTGGCTTTTGATACGCTCTACGCTGAAGGACAACGCCGCTATGTAGAGTCACTTTCCGCGTATGCGCGCCAGTTTTTATCTTTGATGGATAAGCCTGAGGTCGATCACATCGAAGGGTTGTCTCCGGCAATCTCCATTGAGCAGAAGTCTACGTCGCACAACCCACGTTCAACGGTGGGTACCATTACTGAAATATATGATTACTTACGCGTGCTATTTGCCCGTGCCGGGACGCCACGCTGCCCAGAGCACGACACAGAGTTAGAAGCGCAATCCGTTTCACAAATGGTCGATACGGTGTTGGCTTTGCCTGAAGGCACGAAGCTGATGTTATTAGCGCCGGTGATTCGAAATCGTAAAGGCGAATACAACAAGCTTATCGATAAGCTACAAGCGGATGGTTTCATTCGAGCACGTATCGATGGCAAAGTGTTTGAGCTGAGCCAAGCCCCAAAGCTTGATAAAAGACGCAAGCACACCATCGAAGTGGTTGTCGATAGATTAAAAGTGCGCGAAGACATCAGCACCCGTCTTGCTGAGTCGTTTGAAACGGCACTTAACCTTACTGATGGTATTGCGAGTGTGGCGTTGATGGATGAAGACAAAGAGTTACTCTTCTCTGCGAATTTTGCTTGTGCCATATGTGGTTATAGTATTCCAGAACTTACCCCTCAAATGTTTTCGTTTAATAACCCTAATGGTGCCTGTCAGACGTGTGAAGGTTTAGGGGTAAAACAATTCTTTGATGAATCACGTGTTGTGCACAATGCTGAGCTTAGTTTAGCTGCTGGCGCCATCCGCGGTTGGGATAGACGTAACTTTTATTACTTCCAGATGTTAACGTCATTAGCGGAGCATTATGGCTTTGAAGTGGATACGCCGTTCGAAGAGCTAGAGGAAGAAGCGCAAGGCATCATTCTTTATGGTAGCGATGACGAAGAAATCGAGTTTCGTTATGTCAATGATCGTGGTGATGAGTATATTCGTACGCATCCTTTTGAAGGGGTATTGCCAAATCTAGATCGGCGTTTTCACGAGACGGAATCACAAGCCGTACGTGAGGAGTTAAGTAAGTACTTAACCATTCAGCCTTGCCCGAGCTGCAAAGGGACTCGCTTACGTGAATCCTCACGTCATGTATTTGTCGATAAGTATAACTTACCTGAGTTGACGCAGTTATCGATAGCTGAATGCTACGCGTTTTTTAACAAGCTGAAGCTCAAAGGCAAACTAGAGCAAATTGCCGAAAAACTCAAAAAAGAAATCGTTGAGCGCTTAGGCTTCTTGGTCAATGTGGGCTTAGATTACTTAATGTTAGCCCGTAGTGCAGATACACTCTCTGGCGGGGAAGCGCAACGTATTCGCTTGGCCAGTCAGATTGGCTCAGGATTAGTTGGTGTGATGTACATTTTAGATGAGCCGTCAATTGGACTGCATCAGCGCGATAACGAGCGTTTGCTCAAAACGTTATTTCACTTACGTGATTTGGGTAATACGGTTATCGTGGTTGAGCATGATGAAGATGCTATCAGACAAGCGGATTTTGTTATCGATATTGGGCCCGGTGCCGGTGTGCATGGTGGACAAGTGGTCGCCTCTGGCACCGTGGCGCAAATTGAAAAAAGCAAAGAGTCTATTACGGGGCAGTTTTTATCTGGCAAGCGCGCTATCGCGGTACCCACTGAGCGTGTGCCGTATGATAAAGATCAGGTGCTGACTATCAAAGGGGCGAGTGCGAACAACTTAAAAGACGTCAAGATACAGATTCCTGTAGGTTTGTTTACTTGTATCACCGGGGTGTCTGGTTCAGGCAAATCGAGCCTGATCAATGAGACGGTGTATCCACTGGCGGCGACAGCTTTGAACGGCGCGACTACCTTGCAAGCAGGCCCTCACAAATCGGTCAAAGGGCTAGATAACTTCGATAAAGTGATTGATATCGATCAAAGTCCGATTGGGCGCACACCGCGCTCCAATGCCGCGACCTATACTGGCATGTTCACGGCGATCCGTGAATTATTTGCGGGTACGCAAGAAGCGCGCTCGCGTGGTTATAAACCCGGGCGTTTCAGTTTTAATGTCAAAGGGGGACGTTGTGAATCCTGTCAAGGGGATGGTGTGCTGCGCGTGGAGATGCACTTCTTAGCCGATGTCTATGTCGAGTGTGATGTGTGTAAAGGTAAGCGTTACAACCGCGAAACCCTAGAAGTGAAATACAAAGGTAAAACCATTTGTGATGTCTTAGATATGACGGTTGAAGAGGGCCTAGACTTCTTCCAAGCGATCCCTGTGATCAAACGTAAGTGCGATACGCTAATGGATGTGGGCTTGTCTTATATTAAGTTAGGGCAAAGTGCGACGACGCTATCTGGTGGTGAAGCGCAGCGAATTAAACTTTCACGTGAATTGTCTAAGCGTGGTACTGGTAAGACTTTGTATATTTTAGATGAGCCGACGACGGGTTTGCACTTTCATGATATTGAGCAATTGCTGAAAGTACTTAATTCGTTACGTGATAAAGGTAACACTATTGTTGTGATCGAGCATAACCTTGACGTTATTAAAACCGCAGACTGGATCATCGATTTAGGACCAGAAGGTGGCGTCAATGGTGGGACTATCTTAGCGACAGGCACACCTGAAGAAGTCGCGCAGGTCAAAGGCTCGCATACGGGGCGTTTTTTGAAAGATATCCTGAAGCCCAAGAGCAAAAGTAGCAAGAAAGCCTGTGTGGCAGGGTAAGCCCTCTAGCGTTTGGTTTATGATACGGCGAGGTGCAGCCTATAACCTTTAGTCTTTTCATCCTTCCAGACCCCTGATACTATCGCGGGCACTACTACTAACAGAAGGGCCGGTATACATGAAACGACTATCACTCATCCTCTTGGGACTGTGTACTTCTTGGTTAGCACTCGCCAACCCTACTGCGATATATGGTCACCGCGGTGCACGCGGTTTAGCACCGGAAAATACCCTTGCTGCCTACAAGACCGCTTTGCGTATTGGGGTGGATTACGTCGATATGGATATCGGTATGACGAAAGATGGTGTGTTGGTTGTCACACATAATTTGACTTTAAACCCCGATATTACACGTGATGCTAAGGGGCATTGGATCACTAGTCCAAATTTAAAAATTAAAGATCTCACCCTAAAACAAATTGAGACTTACAACGTCGGTAAAATTAAACCCGGCACTGCCTATGCGAAACTTTTTCGCAATCAGCATGCAGAAGCTATTGCACGCATTCCAACCTTAGTCTCAGTAATAAACTACGTGAAAAAAATTGCAGGCGACAAGGTGGGGTTTCAGATTGAAATCAAAACCGATCCAACACAGCCTAATGCGACATTTCCTCCCGTTAAAATTGCTACGCGTTTAGCACAAGTATTAAAGCAGGAAGGGGTTGTTGATCGTACGCAAGTACAGTCATTTGATTTGCGACCTTTGTTAGTGTTAGAGCGAATTAATCCTGCTATTCAGACAGCCTACCTAACAGAGAAGGGTAACCTTAAAGAAATGCGCTCTCGTGATAAAGCGTACGCCGGTCTGTGGACGGCGGGTCTTTTGGTAAGAAATTACGGTAACTCAGTGCTCGCACTGTTACACAAAAACCACATTGATCTGTGGGATCCAGAAGATAGTCAGCTTAACCAAGCGCTTATCACTAAAGCACATAAGCTTGGCATGAAGATAGTTGTTTGGACCTGGCCAAGTGTTACCGGCAAAGTGGTGGATACACCAGAGCTCAGCCGATTCATCCGCTGGCATGTGGATGGGATCATCACCGGAAGACCGGATATTTTGCGCGGCCTTCTTGCGGCGCAGGGTGAAAATGTCGCGCCGGGATTCAATATCCCCAACCAAGTAGTAGGCTAAGCGGGCGAACACTACCAGATAATACACAAAAACAACTAGATTGCTGGCGCTAACAGCGCTATTGGGTACAATGGCGGGAATGAATGGAAGGGAAGGATTAGCACGTGTTCTCGAGTTGTTTGCCAGTATCGATATTTTCGGCCAGTGGCGCTCAGAGACTGCAGATGCTTACCGCGGCAGTTGAGGTGGCAAATAAACGCCCCATTCCTGAGAGTAGCGCGCTGACAGAAGCAGTTGCGGCTCTGGAGAGTGCAAGAAAGCGGCTAGCTGATGCGCAGGCCATCGCAGATCGGCGGGCGAACCTAGAGTTAACGGCGGAAGAGGAAACACAACAAGCTCAAAAAGAAGCTGACGCTCGCGATTTTCTAAGGAAGAAAGTCCAAGCTGGGATAAATGCTTACAGGCGACCACTGATTATTCGTTATTTCGCTGAGGCGCTGGAAGAGCGTTACAAAAGCCTAGAGGATAACCAACCGTTAAAATGGTACCTGTATCGTCTGCGCTGCCAGGGCCATTTTGAGTTGAGTTTTCTAGACGTTGTACAGGCGTATGCTGATGAGCGCCCTAGGGAGCCGATAGATGAGTTGTTGCAAGACTTCGTTAAAAAAAATGTATTGGCACAAATGGTATGTGATGCCAAGGTGGCGGGCGAGATTAAAGAAGAGCCTGCACCTGGCGGGGCTGGTGGCATACCTCTGCGTCGCCGACGAGGGAGTGCTGTAGGTCGGAGAGCTCTGCCTCCTTCTAAGCTAGGGAGTGCCAAGCAACGCTATCAACCTGTTATGTATAAAGGGTTAGCGGCGATGCTTGCTGCCAAGACGCTTCGTCTTAGTGAAGAACAAGTTGGTGCTATCAATGAGGTCATTGAGAAATTTAGGCGCTTGCCAACTGTTCTCAAGCTTTTTCAGTTGTTTGGCGAGCACGAACTCGATCTGTTAGACAAATCGGCTATCAAGCTGATTGAATTGCAAAGTTTGTTAACCCCTGTTACAGGTGATGATGTCGCTGCTTGCGAGCAAATCTTCGATGAGCGATTAAATCAGGTATTATGGGATAAATGGAGTTTCTTGAAACACACTCAAGCAGAGAAAGTTAAAGGGGAAATTGCCAGAATAGTGTCAGGTTTCAGACGTGCTCCCAGCGAACAAGCTCTAACAAACTTACTCGATGCTAGAGATATTTCTTCTGATGATTACGCTCGCCAGAGATTGCAAAGATTCTATAAGGCAATAACTCGCCCACAGGTGGCTACCTACAAAGACTTTAAACAAGCGGTTGATGATATCCCGCTTACTGAGAAGAGGGTGACAGTTCGCGCTAGCTCACGCTTAGATACGGTTTCAAGGTTACTGAGTACTGAGCGTGTGCGTGATTACCAGGCTAGAGTGACGGAAGAGGACATGGCGAATTTTTTCCGGCCGTCTACGCAAGACGACCCTCGCGCCCATTTATGGCTGGATGAAAGCGTTGTCCGAGAGCATTTCCCTGAACGCCAGGTTCCAGCCGACACGGGGAAACTGAGCGCAGCCATGTCTTTGGTTGACTTGAATGAAACTGAAAAAAACGCCGTGCGAGAGTACACAAGAATTGTCGGAGAAAGAGGCGATGAACGAAAAGTGTCTGCTATCTGGGGCGATCTCCTTGAGGTATTGAGAACGCACAATAGTTTGATGACTACACGCCGTGGCATTGATAACGCTTTGATAGCAGAATTTGGTGCCGGGAGTGATGACGTGATTGTTGAGCCATTTGCCGTGATGGATTGTCAAGCTTTACCAGACGCTAAGGTACGCTCCCTTAAGGCAGCTGAGACAGCGGCCGAGGAAGCAGCTCGGCAACTGTCTGCACTAGAGGAGTCACATACAAAAAATCGCGTAAGCAACAGAGAAGCAGTCGAGAAGGCTTTGCTAACCAACCTCAAGCAAAACATTGTGATCGCGACGCTTAAGTATTTAGATAAACTTGATAGCATCGACAAAGGCAGTGATTGGTTAGCTAAAAAGCTCCATGGTGAAAAAGGGCGAACACGGGCGCTTAATTTTCTCTACCAAGCCCTGCATGCCCCGCGCTTGCAAACTGTCCCCAAGTTGTGTGTTCACATCAAGGAGCTGATGAATCATGCGCCCAAGAGACGCTTTTCTTTTGCGACGTTTGTATTGCAAGAGCTTTATGCAGATAATGTCGGCGCGTTGTCTTTCGCTGCTAACAGAGTTGGTTATTCTGAGGCCGCTAGGTGTTTGCTTGATCCCTTTATCGAGAAACCTTCCGTAGTTGAATCTGTTAAAGGGGAGCAATTAAACACACGTCAATCGCTTAGTTTTAAAGGACAATTGCCTGAAGTTGGCCTTGATAGCTTTGAGCACTTGACCGGTAATATTTCTGGCTGCCTTGAATTAGTAGCAGCGAATTCATTGAGTTCCTCTTCAGAGACAACAGCCGAGCTTGCAGGTCCTGCATTACGTAAATCCTTTTCCTCTGTGGTTGAAGCAATACTACCGTGGTATGAGCCAGAGGAAGAGGGGCGAGCTGATTATGTCCTTATGCAGACGCTTTATGGTGGCGCTGGCTCACGGCCGCAACTCGTAGCATGAAGCGAATCAACTAATAAAGCGTGTCGTGAAGTCTAGAGCTTGTTGATGTGACCCAAACAAATGGGGGCGACAAGGGGGGCACTGAAAAACAACAAGAGCCCGGAAATAAGTTACAGGCTCGTGTCCGCTAGCGACTATGACTTATCTGTAAATCCATAATTGGTAACCCGGAATAGAATTACCACATCGACTTTGACTATAGTTATCAATTTCCTCGTTGAGTCTGATAACCATGAGTGCATCCACCGCGCCAGTATAAACAGCAAAGTTAATGTAGTGACCTGGGCTCTCTGTGACAGTGAGTGAGCCTTTACCTTGTTTCAAAGTGACTTCCTGCCAGGCTGAAGAAGCCTTAGCGTTAAGGGTCTCTGTTAATAAACCTGTTAAACGCAGGTTTGAGCCCACCTTATTGATCACTTGCAAGCATACCCTGCTGTCAGCGGGTGTTGTGTCCAAAGGGGCTATGGCAAGCGCAACCTGACCCAAGCCAATACAGGCTGCAAAGCCAGCGATGAGTGCAAGAGTGTTGGATTTTTTCATCATGGTTTTTCTCCTGTGTCTAATTCAAAACTTGGCTCAGCATAGCATATCGAGTTGATTGGTTAAAGAAGTACCACTTTTGGCCGATAACCTGGGTGTTATTAGGGGGATATACTATGAAAATCAGAACGTTAGCAGCTGCATTGGTCGTATGTGGCACTCTTACTGTCTCAGCGCTGGCAATTGCTAACCAGCATGCGGCAACCAAAAACATGCCAAAGTGGCAAAAGGAAATGATGAAAAAAACTGACGTTATGGTCAAAAAGATCAAGGCGGATCCTAAAGCTGCGATGGACTCGAATGAGATCCGCACACTAGTGGAAGAAGTGTATTTCGGTTCCTGCATGGCGGGTGCGCGTGATGCGATGGAAAACAACCCAGAGATGCAAGGTCAGCAAAAAGCCATGATGGCAATGATGCTGAAAACGCAAGTTGAGCCGGCCTGTCAGTGCTTAGCGCAGTCTAAACCTTTGCAAGATGCGACAATTGATCGTGTGGTTAAAAATGACAAGAAGGCGAATGACGCTTATGAAACGGCGATGACAACTGCGCGCGAAGAGTGTGGTAAACAAATGATGCAAAGAAAGTAAATATCCATGCGAGCCATATTCATCGGATTCACATTAAGCCTGCTGGCGAGCTTTGCTTGTCAGTCAGGCTTTGCACTTAATACAAATACTGTCAAAAATGGGCTAGATAATATTTTGGCGCCATATGGGCCAAATCAAACCGATGCCGCTTTAGCGGATAAGGCGGTTCGTGAGCAGATGGGGGAATTATTTAATAATCTATGTCTGCAGGCAATGGATGAGGAGTTTCGAAAACGTGCTGCCAGTTTGACGCTTGATGATGCCACGATGGCGACTTTTAAAAACACTGTGTGTGAGTGTGTCTCATCCGATGATATTTATCTTGATGCCATCATCGCGGCAGGAGTGCGATGGAGCGCGAAACGCTCGGCTTTTATGGCCCAAGCGGGAGATCAGGCAAAAAACCGCTGTGTGTACAATGCCGTCTCAGAGCTTCAAGGGTAAAATCACTTAACCAGTTGAACATTCGATAAGAAATATTTAAGAAAGAGCCAGCACCCTTACATGAAGGACGAGTGAAGATAGCGTCTGATGTAAGCAAGTTGATATGTGATCACCTGCTAAGTATGTGGTGGCTTGATTCGACCTATTGATTTCCATATCTTTTAGATAGGTTGCTATGGTTTTCACCATTTATAATCATCGACCTCTTATGTATCGAATAAGAGGGCGACATGGCAACATCTGGACAGTATATTCGTGACAACGGGATTTTACTTCCACGTGAATTATTTTTCTATTTCAATAACAGATCGTCGAATCAGACTCAGTACATGCTATCGGCTATCTTGCCGCCAAGTAACCAAGCTTCGCAACGCTTAACCGCGCCCTCATCACTTCCATGTAAGAAAGCTCTGTTGCTTACGGAGGATGGTGTCAAAGCGATGGGTAAAGACCGTGAAGTGATTGTGTGCGGCTTAATGCAGTTTGGCTTTAGAGTGTATTATGCCGGTTTTGATTATAAGGACGACCCCGATTGTTTGAAACTAGAGTTTGATGAACATCGGGTAAAAAAGTTTCGACAATTCTTCAATGACTGTTTTATTGCATTGAGATCCGTCCAGGTCGCAGATTTCTCCAGGATGACGGATGCGTTTGAGATCCCGCGCGAACAACTGTGTGTTGTTGATAGCAAGGTAGTTGATGCAATCATGGAGTGCTATCGTCAGGAAAATAGGTGGACCTTATTGTGGCGGCTTACGGGAAGCAAAGCAGTAGACACCCA
>JAUHZG010000002.1 GCA_030425845.1 Gammaproteobacteria bacterium | reverse complement strand
CCTCTAAATCGTCCTCCTCTGCACCATTAGGCGCGAGCCCTGTTTTGTTGTCAAAATAACTCAACACCAAATCCGTGGCCAGGCGAAAAGTGCTGGCGCCGGTGAGTGCCAGTGCGCCACCTGCAAGTAATAATAAGAAGTAATTGCTGTTATTAATCGTAAGGGTTAGCGGACTATTGTGATAGTGGCTAGGTGGATTTAACACGGCAAAGAAGGCATTTGCCGCCATGTTAGTGACGGAATTATACAGATCGGTTTTAACGGTTTTCTTGTGTTGAATATCCTCGAGCCACCTGTTATAAAAGAGCTTGCGTAGCACGCGTATCGCTAAAAAGAACGTTGCACCACAAGTAAACCCAATTCCTATCGCGCCAGACCATAAGGGGACTTGCCATTGATAAAGTAGGGCGGCGGCAGCAAACTGCCACGCCATTCCTGAGAATACTGAAGAAGTCGCTACCAAGCTGGCTTCTTTCATAATTCTCCCATTAGTTTTAGGAGCAGAAGAAGTCATTATCTTCCTAGCTACTAACTCTGCTAAGAGATAATTGCCAAAAACCGCTGTGGCATTACAGATCCCAGTGGTGACCATAAAGCCCAATAGATCGGCATTAAATTCCACTCCCTTGAGTCCAAAAGCATCACGCGCAATGATCGCACCTAACTCCCATCCCATGCCATCTTCGAACATGATCCCCGCGCAGACAAGACACGAAATGGTCAGTTTGTTTAACAAACTGCGCGTGTATGGGGTGTAGCTATCAGCTTCGTAAAAGGTTTTATCTGGCCTTTCAATGTTGTTGGCCGCATGACCACGTCGAGTCGACCAATCAACAAAGACTGCAGTCAGTGAGATTATACTACCCAAACCAACAATCCAGGCACGGGTAGGCTTAGACACGTTGGTTGAGGTTTTTAAGAAAATATAGGTAGGGTAAATACACTCTGGAATGACTAGCAATGAATTAATGCCAAAGCCCCAGCGGTTGATTTTACTGAATGTGGGGGATGCATAGCGATTAAATGTATTGTGCCACGGCGCGAGATTTTTATGGCCCAGCCAGGTGCGTAGGCGACTACAGACCATTCTACCTTCGTAAGCATAGGCTTGTAAGATAGCATTACCGAATAAGATGCTACAAAGACTGACAAACAGCGTGCTAAACCAGGTTTGATCTAGCAGTTTCAAGAATGAGCGGGAGTCGTGTGTCGCCGAGTTGAGGGTTAAAACAGAAGGTGCGAACAGAGTGAAGGCAAATGCCGCAGAGCCTATGCTTTGCATGAGACTGTTCGCGATAAGGTAAGTGAGTCCAATCGGCTTTTTCTGAACCTTTTTCTCGCTTTCAATCGCAATGTACAATGCGTCGTGTGCGTCCTCATCTTCGGTTGCTCCTAAGATATCACTACAATAAACATAAGGTGTTGTGATAAGAAGGAAGAATGCAGTATAAGCTAGCCAAAAGCTTGCCCCAGTTGGATAACTGGTGTGAGGTTCAGTGTCATGATCGTTAATTTGTTCGATAAAGGAAACAAACTCAGATAAGAAAAAATAATTACCTAAGAAGAAGCGTCCCAAAGCGAGTGCAGCAATGAAGATGTCTTTTACAGTTACCCAAAATTTTTCCTTGGGAGAGAGAGCAGGTGCATGACTCTCTAAATTGCCAGCGCGTCGAGAGGCGCTGTCTTGACCTGTCTCTGGATCTTCCCAGTAACGTATGACGTTGCGTTTATCGAAGGTGATTATTTCGTAAAACATACTAAATGAGATACAGGCGGCAACAGAGGTGCTTAGCCCAACGCTATCAGTGAGCTGGATCATCGATTGATAGCTAGAGAAGGCAAAACCTTGTGCTTGGATTATGGCCCCTAAATAGGTAGTGGTATTGAGTTTTTTACGTTTGGAATCATGCATAACAGTACCTTGAGTGCGCTATCGTTTGGCAGTAGTGCACGGGCGGTGGCTCGCCGAAATTTGGTAAATATTTGTACGCATTGTACTGCGATGAAATAAAGTTTCAAGTCCCTCTTATACACATTTTAAGGGAGGGGGGATGAAATCAGGTTGATTTTTGCTCAAAAACGGGTTCAAGGCTAGCGAAAACAATGTAACCTATTGAAATATAGTCAATATTAGTTTTAGGTGAAAATGCTGTCAGGGAAGTGGTTTGAGCGAAAACTCTCTTCTGTGGCGGTTTACTCTAGCCTTGCTAACAGATTTATCCACAGGAATTGTGGGTAACTTTGCCGGAGTTCTCGTGCTTTGGTGATCTATGTTACTTTGTAGTTTTGCCAGCAATTAGGAATGACATGGTTACTCGCACGACACTACAACAGTTTTTCAATGACATTTTACAGCCCAAAGCTCTCAAAGATTATTGTCCCAATGGATTACAGGTGGAAGGTAAGTCAGAGATCAGAAAACTGGTGGCGGGAGTGAGTGCTTGTCAGGCGCTGATTGATGCCGCTATCGCGCAGCAGGCAGATGCTATCTTGGTGCATCATGGTTATTTCTGGAAAGGGGAAAAAGAAACCCTCACAGGTATGAAAGCAAAACGCATTAAAGCGTTATTAACTCACGACATCAACTTATTTGCTTATCATTTACCATTAGATGTACATCCTGAGGTGGGAAATAATGCCATGCTGGCACAGCAGTTAGGCTTAACTATTACCGGTTACTTAAATGAAAATGAGATGCCTGGGCTGCTTCCTTACGCAACGTTGGAGCAGCCTGTAAGTGCAAAAGCATTGGCTCGAACAATTGGGTCTGCATTAAAACGTGAGCCACTGCATATCGCACGTGAGGATGATGCTATTCAGACGGTGGCTTGGTGTACTGGTGGTGCGGATAAGTTTATCGAGTATGCAATAGAAGCGGGTATCGATGCCTTTATCTCAGGTGAAGTCAGTGAGCCGACGTTTCATGCCGCCAAAGAAAATGCTACGCATTATTTTGCTGCCGGTCACCATGCGACAGAGCGATATGGGGTGCAAGCGCTGGCGGCCAAATGCCAAGAGACGTTTCCAGAGCTAAAGGTGAGTTTTGTCGATATCGATAATCCGGTATGAGTGACAACCAGATGGTAAGTTGCGCACGTTGTGCTAACCTGGCCTGCAGGTAGTACTACATGACAGCTTTCTTGCTTCGAGCAGTCCATCCATTAGCCCAAGTATTTTACAAAATTCCAACAATCAATAAGTTGCGAATTTTGCTACTCAAAATTGGCTAAATTGAATAGGTGTTTATCACGGAGAATGGTGTGTATTATTTGTCCAATAAGTCAACAATGTTTCACAGAGAGAATAGCATGAAAAAGAGTCTTCTGATAATCCTATTGAGTCTTAGTAGTGTCTGCGCGTTTGCAACTCATTTTGACAGTGGTAATATCACCGTACACTACGTGAATAAGTCTAACTGGCCACTAACGATTAAAGTCAATCAGGCTAATAACTTCTGTATTCAGTCGATTTCATCAGATGACATTCAGTTGGCGCCTGGTTATGAGCATGATTTTGTTGTGTCACGACTAGCAAACAAACATAAGCCTGCGGGCTATCCAACGGCGTGTAAGTATGTTAATGCTTATACTTACCCTGTTGTGAGCACGGGATCGGGTAGCACGGATAGATTAATGATAAATTTTGGCTGCAAGCATTCTGGTGAACAGTCTAAAGATGAAGTTTGTGTTAAATATCTCTCTCAAGGATTGAGCTGGGTGAGCTCAAACTTAACGACGAACGTCTTAGATAATAAGAGTCCTATTAATGGCGAGCTGACGGTGACTTTCACTGATCGTAAACCGAATTAGTTTGTGAGATTGACCATGTGTACCAATCAGTCTGTAAAAGGGCGTTGATATGTCCATTTGTGATTTTTTCTCATCCAGGTGTTCTCGTTCTAAGGACATACCGACTAACGAGTTATCTGATGAAACGATCTGTCTTATCACGCGTGATACGATTGAGGAGCTTATCAAAAAAGGGAAGAGAGTTGTTGTATTACTCCCCGATCTACGTGTGTACAGTTATGAGGGTTTATTAGAATACGTATTTCGTGAATTAACTAAAAAGTCGCGTGCATCAAATCAGGCGGGTAACGACAGCGGGGATGAACAAGACGAGAGTCCTGTTATTCTTAGTCCCTGCAAAAATCCCCTTACAGAAGTGACTGCTTGTCAGCGGATTCAGCAAATCGCAGTACCATTGGGGATATTTGTCTTCTTATATGTGATCCTTATTGGCATAAAGAGCTACGAAGAAACGACGAGCATATCAAGTCGACCTGGTACTGAGCTAGAGCCGGATCCTATACTCAAGACTGTGTTGACTACACTTGCATTGCTGGAGTTTTTAACACTCATTGTATTAGCTTGGTCAATGTTTCCTAGCAAGCGCAAAGAAGCTGCACTGCTACTGGAAGGACAGATTATTGATTACCAAGAGTATAAAACTAACCAAGAAATGAGTGAAACAAATCATTTACATGCGAGCTAAGTGCTTTGCTGTAAAGCTCGCGCGCTAACCCATCTTACCAAACAATCAAAAGGGTAGGTTAGGCCAACAGCCGTCACCTACCGCAACGTAGTGAATCTTAGTAATTTAAGCCTTTAATGTTTTGATCACCATATAAAGCGCTCCATTACCTCGAATGATCCGCAGTAAACATTCTTGCTTTTGATCGCGTTGTACCGCGCGTTTAAGTGCATCAATATTTCGTACTGGTTGACGGTTAATATCGGTGATCACATCCCCTGGCATCAGGTAAGCATTCCAGGCGGGTGAGTTTGGCGTGATATGTAAGATTTCAATTCCTTGTACATGACCAACATGAGGAATTTCTTGATCAAAATTTCTTAGCGAAAGCCCAAACAAAAAGCGTGAAGACGCATGCGCGGCTTGTATCAAACTGGCTATAGGAGCGGTACGCAGTGAAATGTGTTCAATTCGGCCCGCGCGTTCAATCTTCAATGAGACGGAAGAACCCGCCCGTAACAAGCCAATCGTGTTATGTACTAAGGCAGGATTTTTTGCAACATTGCCATTGACGGTAAGAATGATGTCACCCACCTTAAGGCCTGCTTTCGCAGCGGGTGTGTTAGGATTCACTTGCGTGATCACGGTACCTTTACCGGCTTTGACATCAAAGAGTTTGGCAAGCTCTGGCGAGACTTGCTGTACAATCATGCCAACCCGGCCTCGATGCATGGCGCCATATTCGATTAATTGGTGCGTGATTTCTTTGATCATATTGACCGGGATGGCAAAGCCAATCCCAAGACTACCCCCGTCTTTAGCGATAATGGCGGTATTGATCCCCTCGAGCTGACCTTTAAGGTTAATTAAGGCGCCACCGGAGTTACCTGGATTGATTGGGGCATCAGTTTGGATAAAGTTCTCGAAGTTGGACTTGCCTTCTAGACGCAGCGATGAGCGACCCAAGGCACTGACAATACCTGAGGTGACGGTTTGATTGAGTCCAAAGGGGTTACCAATGGCCGCAACAAAGTCGCCCACTTGTAATTTACTCGAATTCGCTAATTGAATTTGCTTTAAATTGTCGGCATGGATTTGAATGACCGCCACATCAGATGCCACATCTTTACCAATCACTTTGGCTTCAAAGCGACGACCGTCACTCAAGTTAACCGTGATGGTATGCGCGTTACGAATGACGTGCGCATTCGTTACGATGTAACCTTTAGCGCCATTTAGAATGACCCCTGAACCAATCGAAACAAAGTTATCTAAGGGGCTGTCATTTTCTTGCGGTGGGATAGCATTGGGGCGGTGAGGGTGAGTGGGCACCTCTCGATTTGGGGTATTGTCATGACCAACAGAAACAATGTTAACCACGCTAGGTAAAACTTGCTTGAGCATGGGGGCGAGTGTGTTGTGCGAGTTTACCAGACTCGCAGGTAAGCTCGCTTGAGTTGTTGCTTGTAAAGGTGCACACAAGCTGGCACAAACCAAAAGTGTATTAAGAGCGGTGGTAAGTTTTTTCATTTGATCTCCTGTTATTCAAACCATATTAAAGTCGCCATTCGTCCGGTTTCTTTGTCGCGTCGGTACGAATAAAAGGACTCGTTATCACTAAAAGTACAATGTTCACCACCGTAAACGGCCGTTAAACCGCATTTGGCTAAGCGTTGTTTGGCTAGTTGGACTAGATCACCTCGGTAACGTCGCTCGCCTAGGGGAGTAAAAGCAATAACACTCGCCTTATCTGCCGCAATAAAGGCGTCATACACATCGCTATCAACTTCAAAACCTGCCGGTCCAATGCCTGGTCCTATCCAGGCGAGACATTCAGGCAGTGGGGTGTGGAAAGCTTTGCAAGTTGCCTCGATAATGCCATCGCATAAGCCGCGCCAACCGGCGTGAATAGCGGCGACTTCATCGCCTTGCTGGTTAGTGATGAGAATTGGCAAGCAATCGGCTGTCATCACGACACATACATGTCCTGGCTCGCGCGCAATGGAGGCATCGGCCTCGATACCGCTTTCGTATTCGTCATGAGTGACAACCAACGTACTGTGAGTTTGGGAAAGCCACATTGGTTCACGTTCAAGTGAGAGTAACTCTCTTAGTGCAAGACGGTTGGCATTGACGTGTTGCTCGTTATCGCCGACATGCTTAGCGAGATTAAAGCTGGCAAAAGCCTCTTGGCTATGACCTCCTAAGCGTGTGGTGACATAAGCACGTACACGGGAATGCGCGGGCCAGTTAGGATTCAGTAAATGCTCAAGTGTTATCATCTGTTATCCCTCTCTTAGCTGTTCACACAGTGCTGAAAAATCATCGGGTAAAGGAGCGGAAAATGTTAGTGTCTCATGGCTGCGCGGATGCGCGAAGGTGAGTTTTGCCGCATGCAACGCCTGATGAGAAAAGGCTGATAAAGCTTGACGTAGCGAGTCGCTCGCACCTTTGGGAAACTTAGGACGTCCTCCATACACTTTATCGCCCACCAGTGGGTGACGGATAGATTGCATATGTACTCGGATCTGATGAGTGCGGCCAGTTTCTAACTGTACATCAAGTAAGGTATGCGCGATGAAACGCTCGCGTATGCGATAATGGGTGACGGCCGGTTTACCGGTGTCAACAATCGCCATTTGTTTGCGTTGCTTTGGGTGGCGAGCAATCGGCGCATCGATGGTGCCACCACTGGTAAAGGTACCATTGGCTAAACAAATGTATTCACGTTTGACTTCGCGCTCTTGAATTGCGTGGACCAGTGCGGTGTGCGCTTCTAGGGTTTTTGCGATCACCAGTAAACCAGACGTGTCTTTATCAATTCGATGAACAATGCCCGCGCGTGGCACTTGCGCAGTCGCTGGCGCATGGGCAAGCACGGCGTTACTAAGTGTACTGTGTGTGTTACCGGCACCGGGGTGAACGACTAGGCCAACCGGCTTATTGATGACTAAGATATCGTTGTCTTCAAAAATAATATTGAGCGCGATAGCTTCTGGGATCCAGTCCACCTCTTGCGGTAGGGGGGCGTCGATGTCAATCTGCTCGGCGCCTAGGACTTTTTCTTTAGGTTTTTTGATGTGGCCGTTGACAAGGACGTGTCCGTTTTTAATCCAGTCCTGTAAGCGGGCTCTAGAGTGCTCTGGCACAAGCTGGGCAAGGGCCTGGTCCAATCGTTGACCAGCCGCGGACTCAGGAATGACAAGGGATGCGATGAAATTTTCCATAGAACTATAGTCCTCACAAATGAATTTGCCGTCTTTTGAATCCACAGCTTACACTCGCTTTAGCCTTATCTTCAATCCAAAAAATCCTCATTTAGCCCTACTAAACTGCGGTTTTTTGTCAATCAGATAAAGCTAAATCAAATACAATCTGTGGCCCAAAAAACGGCAAATTCATTTGTGAGGACTATAGAATGTCCGATATAATGCCCGAACTTAATTACAAGGGAACACATATTACCATGAAAATTATCAAAAGGCTTATTCCTCTTCTTGTCGTCTTAACGTTAGCTGGCTGTGCCTCGTCCATCTCCGATCCCAATGCTGCTTTTCGTGGCCAGTCAGCCCAGGCGATTTACCAAAAAGCTGAAACGGCGATGGCCAAAGGTGACTATGATGATGCCTCCAAGTCGATTGAAGCACTGGATGCGCTTTATCCTTTTAGTAAATACGCGCAAAAGGCGGATTTGGATTTGATTTATGCTTACTACCAATCGGGAGATACCGCTTCGGCCTCAGCGGCGGCGGATCGGTATATTAAGCTTTATCCTCGCAGCCAGCATATCGCTTATGCTTACTATATGCGTGGCTTGGCCAACTTCAAAACGGATAGAGGCTTGTTGCAGAATTTATTCCACACCGATACGGCCCTACGTGATGCGACTAACCAAGAAGCGTCGTTCCAAGATTTTACCACGCTGTTGTACCGTTTCCCGGATAGCAAGTATTCAGCGGATGCGCGTAAGCGTTTAATTTATTTACGTGATCAATTTGCTAAGCGCGATGTGGAGATAGCACAGTTCTATTTCAAGCGAGGGGCTTACGTCGCCGCGGCGAATCGTGCAGCTGGCGTGGTTGAGCATTACTCTCATACTATGCAAGTGAAACCTGCGCTTAACATCATGATTAAATCGTACGATAAGCTAGGGTTAACCCAACGAGCAGATGATGCAAGAAGGGTACTCGCGAAGAACTTTTCTTAAAGGGATATATCACGTAGCGTGAATGAGTACTGTGTGTAAGGTGGCGCGCAGCGCATGATCTACCGTGATGGCAGGTTACGCCCTAAGGGCTAACCTACCCTACACACGATAGCGGGCGTGAAAGTTTCCCGCACGCGCAACTGTTCATTTACCCCCTGGCATCATACGCGTTAACACATTATCTTTTTTGATGATGGGATGAACTAACGCCGCGCCAATGTGTAACACTAATAGTACAACAATGCTCCAAGCGACAAACTCATGCACTTGTGATGCGCACTCTGCGAGTGACTTACTCTTTTCGATAAAGGGCATCATAAGCTTCATGCCAAACACATGCGGATAATAACCCGCGGCGGTTGCCATCGCCCAACCACTTAATGGCATAGCAAACATGACTAAATAAAAGCACCATTGCACAGTGTGTTCGGCAAAGCTTTCGAGTAGAGAGGGTTTATTCGGGAGCTCAGGTTTTTTGTTAATGAGTTTCCAGATGAAACGTAAACAAACCAAGGCAAGGATAGTGACGCCCGTGACCTTATGCGCGTTGTAAACCAGACCGCGCAGATCGGAGCCCTTTTGAATGTCATCCATGAAAAAACCGACAAACAACAATCCGATAATCCCAAGCCCAATAAGCCAATGTAACCATTTCGCGACGCTACCGTATTGGGTTTTTGTGTTCATTAGTGCCATAATGATGTCCTTTTTAATCAAATGAAGGCAACAGTGTATGCCTTCGACCAAGGGAGAACAAGTATGCGCCCACTTAGTCTGCGCACCAAGGATTTAACACAGTCTGGCATCCGTAGTGCCAGCTCACGCTGCCGCGCAATAAATGGCATTAACTTAGGGCAGGGCGTGTGTGACATGCCAACACCAGATGTGATCAAAGACGCGTGTACCAAGGCGATGATGGAGAATAAAACGACTTACTCGCCGTGTGAAGGGATTTTCCCGCTGCGTGAAGCATTGGCCAAGAAGCTTAAGAGCTATAACGGAATTACGGCTTGTCCTGAAACGGAGATTGTGGTGACGCACGGTTCTACCGGTGCCTTTGTCAGTGTGGTAACAACTTTATTTAATCCGGGTGATGAAGTAATTGTGTTCGAACCGTTTTATGGTTACCACAAAAACATTTGTGAGTTACAAGCGGTGAGCACCAAAGCCGTCTCGATTAATTTAGCGGACTTTTCTATTGATTGGGAAGGTTTGGAAGAGGCCATCTCACCTAAAACCAAAGGGATCATCGTGTGCACGCCGTGTAATCCTATTGGCAAAGTATTTACGCGCGAAGAGTTGATTAAGATTGGCGAGCTAGCTAAAGCCAATAACTGCTGGGTGATCACGGATGAAATCTACGAATACATCACCTACCCAGGTCATGAGCATGTGTCATTAGCCTCACTTGCGGACTATGCTGATAGGACAATCACTATTTCAGGTTTTTCTAAAACCTATAACATGACAGGGTGGCGCTTGGGCTATGTGTCAGGCCCAGCCGCAGTGATGAAGCAAGTGGCGCTAGTGCAAGATCTTTATTATGTGTGTCCGGCGACGCCGCTGCAGTATGCAGCTCTTGCCGCCTTTGACTTACCGCAAAGTTATTTTGACGAGATGAGAACCAGCTATCTTGCTAAACGTGATTTGATGAGTGAGGCGTTACGCGAGTTTGGTTTCACTTTGCCAACGTTGCAGGGTGCGTACTACATCATGGCGGAGCTTACTAATACGCCTTTTGAAAATGATCGGGTCGCGTTCGACAAGTTGTTGAACGAAGCAAAAGTGGCGATTGTGACAGGACGTTCGTTTTATACCAATCCTGACGACGGAGTGAACTTTATTCGTGTATGCTATGCGCTGGATCAGAGTAAGCTCGAGCAGGCCCTGGAACAGATAAGACCCTTATTTACCTAGGAACTGCTATAGATTTTGTTTCACGGAGAAGGTGAGATGAAGGTCTGTTCGATTGATTCAGAGTGAGCTGTTTGCGTAACGTAATACATGAGTAAGAGACAAAATACAAAGATAACCCCATGAGCCACCCACTCAGATGTACTCGATACTGGTTCAGTCAGAATTTCGTGACTGAAGGGCAACTGATTGAATGAGGTTGTAGCCGTTGTGTCTCTGGTTGGCTCTGTTACTGGCATTAGCGGTTCTTTTACTCGGCTAATTTGTTGAGACATTGTTGCTGAAATATCGTCATGGCCAAGTGAAGTAGATGCTATTATTGGGTGGGTGCTACAGGCAATAGATAGGAGTTTTTTAGCGAACTGTTCGTCATTTGTATGTGTTAGAAAAACTCGCGCACACGTGAGAAAGTAAAGTGCTAATTTAGCGAGTGCAGGATCGTAATATTCATTGAGGCGGGGTTGCGGCCGGTGGAGCAAAAGATGACTCTCTAAAGTCTGATATGAGTGAGTCAAGCCAAACAACGTAGTAGGGACATGCACATTTTTCATGTCTGTAGGAAGGGCAGCTAGGGCAGCAATAAGAGCTGCTTCGTCTCTGCCAAATTGCGTGTTTCTGAGAAGTCCTGTTAATGCCAATGGCAGCGTGGTGACATCGATGCGAGTGAGCTTTAACGTTGTGCTAGGTGGTTGCTCAGACTTCTCTTCGCTGGCAGGAGCAAATAAAGCGTTAATCTCTTTACCCACATGACGGGAACGGCATAGTGTAAATACATCTGTACCAGCCTCAATAGCCTGCCTCAAGCACATTAATCCGTCAGCAACGAGTACGTCACAGCCAAAAGGTGTGCGTTGTTGAGTGTAGTCGATCATGTATAGTTCAGTGTTTTCACCGAATACTACACTCGCCGCATTTTGCAGCTGGGCTAGGTTCTGCTTTGAGCTTTTAGTTGTTGGCGCAGGATCAATGAGAAAAATTTTTGTATTGCCATTATCGTGTTGCTGGATATAGGCGCCGGTAACATGGTCACGCTTCGCTCTCTCCGTTTCGTCGTCATCTACATAGGCAAAAAATAGGTAAGAGGGCTCTTTCTGCTCATGGATACCTGACAGGCATGTTTTGAGCTCTGCTTTTTTTGCGCTTTTCAGACAATATACAGGGAAGTCAATTGCGTGGAAGATGATCCGCCATAAGTTCATGTCTATTGAGGAATAATATGTTCTATAGGCGCAGTGAATATTGCCATGTGCTTTTATTGCGGCTTTTTTGTTTTCTGGGAGGGTGCCATTGATGGCGTGCTCCGCTTTATTTACAGAGGCTAGCAGTGATGAGAGCAACTCAGTGGGTGAAAGGGCTTTAGCCTCTGGCAACTCTGCGCCATTCTGAAAGGCGCTTATCACGAAGGTCGTGACACGGTCTCCAGTGTATAAAAAGTCGTTTATGGCTGATGATGAAGGGGGCCACTCATTTGTTGAGTTTTGCTAATCATGCCTAAGCATATGTTCTGATGGGAATCTATCAAAATTGAGAATCTTAAAATACCTATCTAATATAGTTAAAAATGAACTACCTGTTTGACTAAAGACGCTTGCCAAATATTTTTTATTAAAAACAGCAGGTTACAACTATCCCTTGAAAAATTGGAACTTGCCCCCATCTACCTATCTGGTGAAATGTTTAACTAGGAGATGCAACTAATGGCGGTAGCAGCAGAGCGCGAAACGCATGGCTTTCAAACAGAAGTCAAACAATTACTCAACTTGGTAGTCAATGCCTTATATTCTAACAAAGAAATCTTTTTAAGGGAGCTGATCTCAAACTCTTCTGATGCGATTGATAAGTTACGCTTCCTCGCCCTCAAAGATGATTCTTTATATGAAGGCAGTGCCGAGAATAAAATCACCATTAGCTTTGATAAAAACGCGCGTACTATCACTGTCAAGGATAACGGCGTGGGCATGACCCGTGATGAAGTGATTGCGAACTTGGGGACCATCGCTCGCTCTGGTACCAAAGAATTCATGGCAAACCTCACGAATGATGATGCTAAAGACTCTCAGCTTATCGGACAGTTTGGTGTAGGTTTCTATGCCTCTTTCATCGTGGCAGAAGAAGTCGAAGTTCGTACACGTAAAGCCGGCACCGACAAAGCACATGGTGTGCACTGGATTTCCACAGGCGAAGGCGATTATGAAATTGAAACGATTGAAAAAGCCGAGCGTGGTACGGAGATTGTTCTTCATCTTAAGAAAGACGAAGATGAATTTTTAAATGATCACACTTTGCGTAATATTATTCGCAAATACTCCGATCACATTTCTGTCCCGGTTGAAATGTTAAAACCAGAAGAGCCTAAAGCGACTCCTGCTGAAGGCGAAGAAGCGAAAGAAGTCGATGAGACGCCGAAAACACCAGAATGGGAAACCGTCAACAAGGCGAAAGCGCTTTGGACGCAGCCTAAGAGTGAGATTAGCGAGAGTGATTATAACGAATTCTATAAGCACATTTCACATGATTATGATGCTCCGTTAGCCTATAGCTTAAATCGTGTTGAAGGTAAACTTGAATATACGTCATTGCTATATGTGCCTTCTCATGCGCCATTTGACTTATGGAATCGAGATAAGCCTCATGGCTTGAAATTATATGTTAAGCGTGTCTTTATTTTAGATGACGCTGAGCAGTTCCTGCCGATGTATTTACGTTTTGTGAAAGGGATCGTGGATACTAACGATTTGCCACTTAACGTTTCACGTGAGTTGCTACAATCTAATGCCACGATTGAAAAAATGAAAACGGCTATCACTAAGCGTATTTTGTCACTGCTGGGCAAAATGGCTGAAAATGATAAAAACAAATACGGTAAGTTCTGGGCGGCCTTTGGGAATGTCCTAAAAGAAGGACCAATTGAAGATTACAGCAATCGTGAAGAGGTGGCGAAATTACTGCGCTTTGCCAGTACGTACACTAATGTTGATACGCAAGACATCTCATTCGATGATTACATCGGGCGTATGCAAGAAGGGCAAGATAAGATTTACTATATCACTGGCGATTCATTCCAAGCGGCGAGTGCGAGTCCGCACCTTGAGATCTTCCGCAAGAAAGGGATCGAAGTACTGGTATTGTATGATAAAGTCGATGAGTGGCTAGTGACGCACATGACCGAATACGCCGGCAAACACTTACAATCTGTTGCGCGAGGTGATTTAGATTTAGGTGATCTGGATGACAACGAGAAGAAAGAAGAGCATGAAGCACAACGAAAAGAATTTGACAGCGTGTTAAAGCAAGTTAAAGAAGTACTTAAAGATAAAGTCAAAGATGTGCGCTTAACCCACCGTCTGACTGATTCGCCTTCATGTGTGGTGGCGGATGATTATGACATGAGTGGTCATATGCAGCGTATTTTGCAAGCCGCGGGTCAAGATGCACCAGCGACTAAGCTTATCTTAGAGCTTAATCCTGAGCATGCGTTAATCAAAGGTCTGCAAACAGAAACGGATGATGAGAAGTTTGCTGAGTGGACACACATCTTACTCGATCAAGCGTTATTAACCGAAGGGGCTAATATCGAAAAACCGGCTGACTTTGTGAAACGTATCAACAAGCTTCTGGTCCAAATTCAGTCTGGAAGTTAAGTGACCACCAGTGCTATGTTGCAGGGTAACTGAAGTTGCGTTACTCTGCAGCAAAGCATGTGCGATCCCTTATCCATACTTGGAAGCCAGCAATGAATCGGTTCATGACTGAGTTTTGTTAGCGTTTACAAGAGAGGAACTATGTTTTCTCAGGCCTCTCAATTGAATTTTCGGAAACTATTAGCGAGGCACTATACCGTAACGGCAGTCAAATCTTTCCCTCTCTTCTTCAGAATTGTTTCTTTCATCATGCATTTTATGCATGCCCTGTTCTTTTGCCACACGTGTGAACAAAGCTGACGACGAAGTATATGCAGCAGCAGTACTGATTTGTAGTGTATCAAGCCTTATAAGTGGACGAGAAAGCAGCCTGGGGAAAATTCTGATAAATTGTTCTCGGCTAGTTACTTTACATAAAAAATACCAAGGAATTTGTGTCGATTGATAAACAGCAGGCGGCAGATTAATTTTTTTTAAAATACATTGAATAAAATTTTCAGTAGTTGCAGCAGAACCGGCCTTCAAAGGTATGATATTACCAAGGTAATACATAATGTTGGCTAGGTGGTAATAAAGCAGTGTTAATTTTTCAACAGGATTTTCGTTGTCAAGCCTTAAAGTCTCACCTAAATGTAAATTAACCTGAGAAAACATTTCTCTTATGTCAGATACGTTCCCGTGTACCATTATGACGAAAGGCGAATTTTGAGGAATTTTGCTAGGAATTTGGTACATCTGTCTTCGATAAGTAGATAATGAATCCTCAAAATATGTTTCACACTTGATTGGATGCTTGCCCGTAATAGGCAGAGCGACTACAAAAGTAGGCATTAGTGGCGCTCCACCACAATTGAATTCTAACTCCCCGCTGTTAGAGAGGTTAGATATTAACCCTTTCTTAAGGGGGGCATAATATTTGCCGAATCGAGTATCATAAGGGGATACGAGGTCGTGTGGCGTCCCCCAATTCTTATCCACAAATAAGCCATATTTCTTTGGACGAAAAATACCATCACCATCTTGATTTAGTTCAGCAGCAATATTTCGGCGGTGTTTTGCACAAAGCGCATAAAGATAGAACGCTAAGTTGAAATTACGAAGATCATTATCCAGATATGCCGTGTCAACAACAGGATCATTTTTTTTTGCGTCTTCATCATTGTCACCTTCCTGATTAGAAACCATTCTATCAATATCGACTTCAAAAATCGGACCAAAAGAATCCTTTACTGAAGCAAGGGCTTCTTCAAGCCAAGTTTCAGCTTCAGGGTCTAGTGAAAATATGAACTGTTCATAAAAAGCAGTCATACTAGCCTCAAATGAACGAATAGCGTCTTCATT
This sequence comes from Gammaproteobacteria bacterium, assembly GCA_030425845.1. Taxonomy (GTDB): domain Bacteria; phylum Pseudomonadota; class Gammaproteobacteria; order JAUHZG01; family JAUHZG01; genus JAUHZG01. The sequence goes on along the minus strand of JAUHZG010000002.1, from coordinate 31,141 downwards.
CGATTTAAAGTCTTCGACAGTTTCTTGGTTCGCTGCCAACCACATTTGCCCATAGTCTTCTTGATCCTTTGATTTAAAATTTGGAGCAAGGATATGCGGTCTGCTCGGGAAGGGGCGGTCATAAATCGCTGATTTAACGGATGATCCTAGTTGAACTATGTCTTTGCGTATTTGCTCGATGAAGTCTTGAGTGCTTCTCATAATTGCCATGCCTGCTAATAGTCTTGAATGGAGCAATAATAGCAGCTCATCCTTAAGGCAATATTAATTTCGAGCTGATATAAGAGAACCCTACAAGTGGCTGCAATAACTCTTGAGGAGCCCCTCATAAACTCACTCCCAGTTAACGCACATATGATATCGATAGCTGTGTAATAGCTAAGTTTGCTAGCCAGTAAATATCACGGTCAAAACTCTTATTGTGAAGTCGCATGTCAGATGAAAGGGTAGGCTCACTGTTAATGCCAAGATAACACCAGTTGTCGAGTAAGATGTATTGTACCAGCCCTGTGTGCGCACAAGATTCTTTAAGTGCAATTGGCCCTGCATAAGGCCAGACAGAGAGTTGTAAATGTGCCAAGCGTGCTTTGAGCCTGGCATTGTACACATCGGCTGATTCGTTGCTGGCACACACGGCATGACACTGATTGACGCTTGCTTTAAAGCAAGTTGTAAGCCCTTTGATGCCGCAACGGCGTCTACACAACTGGCTTTCATCACACAACGTTTCAATCGCTGCTAAGGCTTGTCGCTTAGACTGATAAAGTCCGTAATAGTTAGCGAGATTATTTACATCAAGTGTAAACGTCCACTTTAATGAATGAAATTTTTCGGTGTCATCAATCACTAAAGAGCAGTAGCCCTTTTGGCGACGTAAGCGTCGATTGAAGATGGGTTGGTAGCGTTTAATAAGCTCTGCTTCTAGAAATAACGCAGTGTGTTCGCCGGCGGTTTCAATGGCACGGATAGATAACGTCGCGCGCTTCAGGCGGTGAATTTTATGGTTCTCATTAGTCTGATAAAAATGTGATTTCACGCGTGTTTGTATATGAATACTTTTACCGATGTATAACGGGCGATTGTTTTTATCGAGGAAGAAGTACACGCCAGCAGTATTTGGTAGCTCGTTTATGTTTTCGGTTAAATGCGCAGGGATGAGAGTTGTTTTGGAAATTGTTTTACCTACCATGGAATAGATTTTCCTTGCCAGTCGAGGAAGTGGGCGACACCAGGGTTATTCGCTGTGTCTATCACTTGCAGTAGATGGTTGGCTGATTGGCTGGGGGTGAATAGTTTTTCGGGAGCGACACGTGCTTGAAAAGGAGCAGAGAGTGCTGTGTTTACTGTGCCTGGTTGTAGGGCGAGGATATTCAGACTTGGGTTTTTCAAGCGGAACTCTAGAGCAAAATTTTGTAACAACATATTGAGGGCCGCTTTTGAGGCACGATAGCTATACCAGCCGCCTTTGTGGTTATCGCTAATGCTACCTACCCGTGCCGATAGTACAGCAAAACTTGCTTTCGCCTGGCGTCGCATTTTAGGTAGAAAATGTTTGGCAATCAGAGCAGGTGCGATACTATTGATTAAAAACGCCTGTTGCATTCCTTCAAGGCTTAACGTACGGGAGGATTTTTCCGGTTGATGAGTTTCATCGTGTAGAAAGCCCGTAGCGACAATGGTTAACGCTAGTGAGTTATCCGCAATCTCACCGGCACAACGGATGAGAGAACTCTCATCGGTGATGTCGCCGTTTAATACCATGCAGTTACGATGTTCAGAGTGGAGTGGACGACGAGATAGAGCATAGACGACCTCAACCTCGGCTAACCTAAGCAAGGTATCGACAAATGCTGCACCAAGTCCACCGGTGGCACCGATAACACATAGCTTAATATTTTCACCGAACGAGGTTAAAGTCATCGTCTTATACTCCGCTAATTTAGTAGAATATACCAATTCTACTTCAATAAATTCCGAAAATTAAAGCAGCATAGCTATAATCCAAGAAACGGCAGTTGGGCGCGCATTTCTAGGATAATTCATTTAGCTTAGTTTTATAGACAGTGCTAAAGCGCTTATTAACGATAAAGAGTAGCGGCAGCATTATCAACGATGCGGTGATACAGACCGCTAAGCTCTGTTTGCTCGACGCTGCCATCAGTATACTCATCTTTGCTGTAAAAAGATAAGGGTAGCTAAATGACACGAGCAAGAGTGCGCATGCAAAGAGAAACCCAAGCGTGAGACGTTGGCGAACTTGACGTTTTTGTATAGGGATAATGATATTGCTACAAAGGGTGGCGATTCCAGTGCAGAAAATGAAAGCTGTAGCAACCGGTGAGAGAGAGACTGAAAAATAGCGTATGTAGATCAGCAAAAAGGATAGCGCACTTAAGACGGTCATAATAGCAAGTAACTTTGTCTGTTGAGCAGGACTTCGTCTTGTCAATGCAAACAGCAAAAACACAATAAAACCACCACACCAATAACCTAGCTGTAAAAATAGAGAGTGCTCAGTGCTTGTATGCAGCGAGTCGACAAATAATGCAAGTGCGATAGCGAGTGTGACTAGTATTCCCGCCGAGCTTAATGCCAAGGCGGCGACCCAGCTACGTTTAAGCTTAGTTTTTATTGTAAACTCTAAGCTCGCCCCACGACACATCATTAGCAAGAATAAATAAATCATGGGAAGATACAGCGTTTGCATCACAAGAGCGAAACCCTTTGAAAAGCCGGCATACAATCCCGCTAATGTGAAGACTAACCAAGTTTGATTGATATCCCACAGTGGCATCAATCCCGTGACTATTGTTTTTTGTTTTTCTTTTGATAGGAATGGTAAGTAAGCGCATGCAACTAACCAACTACTATCATGCAGAAGGTAATTAAATAAAGTAAGGCAGAGAATACCAAGCCATACTAAGGCTAACGTCTCGTGTGTCATGATCTATTCTCCTTGTGGTCCTTTAGTGATAGTGCGCAAAGCGTAGCGCATAAAGTAAAAGCCAAATAGAACCCCATAGGTTATCAGGATCACCACAAACCCTTGCGCGACTTTTGCGTAAGTAACATGACTGACAGCATCAGATGTTTTCACCAATCCATAGACGACCCAAGGCTGACGGCCAATTTCAGCGGTATACCAACCGGTGATGAGGGCGATGAGGCCCGAGGGCGCTAGTAACATGCTTAAACGATGATAACCACTGGCTGTGGTGAGTCGGCCTTGACGCCAGAGTTTAAGACCGTAGAGCGTAAACCCAAGCATCACAAAACCTAGTCCCACCATAATGCGAAAGCTGTAAAACACTGGGGCAACAGGGGGCTGCAATGCGGGTTTGACTGAGGTGAGTCCCACGAGTTTACCGTTCCATTGATGAGTGTTAATGACACTGGCTAAGTGAGGAATAGTAATGGCCATCTCGTTACGCTGTTTGGCTTGATTGATTTTAGCAAACAGTACCAGCGGTGCGCCTTTGGTCGTGTGCCATAAACCTTCTATTGCGGCTGTTTTGATTGGCTGATGGTCGTGCACCTCTAACCCCACGGCATCCCCTAAAATAATTTGTAGCGGTAAACACACTATTAACGTCACGAGTGCGAATCGTAGGTTAAAGCGCGCAAGATCGGGGTAGCGTTTCTGTTTAAGATAATAACAAGCAATTGCTGCGATGAGCATCGCAGTGGCGATATACGCCGCTAACATCATATGTGAGTAACGCAGTACTGTGGAAGGGTTTAGTATCACTCGCCACCAATTGTTCACATCAAAGTGATGACGGGTGAAGGTTACTCCTGCAGGTGTTTGCATCCATGAGTTTGCAGCCAAGATCCAAAAAGCCGATAAGCTAACACCTACCCATACCATAAAGGTACAAAAGAAGTGAAATTTTTCGTTGATTTTATGCCAGCCAAATAGCATAAACCCTAAGAAGGTGGCTTCGATGAAAAAGGCGCTCAGAGCTTCTAGGATGAATAGCACACCAAGGACTGGACCAACGATAGCAGAGAATCCGCCCCAGTTAGTGCCGAGCTGAAACTCCATCGCAAGCCCAGAAATGATGCCCATGCCGAAGGTGAGCGCGAGCAGCTTGGTAAAAAATCGGGCCGAGAGGTAATAGCGATGTTGCCGAGTCTTAAGCCACAAACCCTCTACGATGAGTAAGTATGTCGCAAGACCAATGCTGATCGCAGGGTATAAGATGTGAAAGGTAATGGTGACAGCAAACTGCAGTCTAGAGAGAGTCAGTAGGGATAACATGATGAACCTCCACTCGCAAAGACAATGATGAATACGCTATAATGGCGTTGATAGTGACATCCTTGATGACCCATCATAAAACGTTTGAAGAGCAAAAGATAATTACTGCTTTTTACTAGTTCGATAAAAATATTTGATTGTATCGATAAATTGATATATCGATACAGGGTGATGGGTGGCACAATGCTAAAGTAGGTCGGGCCGCAGAACGTGACCAATCAAAGAACCGTGAAAACAGTTGAACAAGAGAGACAACGATGCAAAAAAATGACTTTCGAATGGTAAGCCAATACAAGCTCTCAGTGTTTGCTGCGGTTGTTAAACACGGCTCCATTACGCAAGCGGCCAAAGCGCTATACTTAACACAGCCGGCGGTTTCTAGCATCATCAAGCAAATTGAAGAACACTTTGATGTAAAATTATTCGAAATGGCAGGTAAGAAACTCAAAGCTACACCGGCGGCCGAGATTATTTACGAAGAACATTTCAAAATCGACCAAGCCTTTAACCATTTGCAATACCGTTTATCCGAATACCGTGATGGACTTGCAGGAAAGATCAATATTTCCATGGTGTCCACCGCGAAATACTTTTTTCTCCACGTGGTAGGCGAGGTCATGAAGCACTACCCGAAGATTGATTTCCACTGCATTATTCAGTCACGTGAAACGATATTAAAGCAGCTAGCATCGAATGATATTCAAATGGGGATAGTCACCGATCCACCACACTCTAAAGAATTGATTAGTGAAGCATTATGGAATAACCCTTTAGTTTTTATCGCCCACCCCGAGCATCCGCTTGCAAGTCTTACCACAGTAACCCCTGATGCGCTATTTGAACATGCGTTTATCGTGCGTGAGAGGAATGCGACGATTAGTCAGTACTTGTATCAAGCCTGTGAAGCGACGGCTCATGAGCTTAAGATAGTCTTTGAGATTGAAAGTACCGAAGCCATCAAACAAGCTGTACTTAACAACCTTGGACTAGCTCTGGTGCCAGAGCTTGCGGTACGTAACGAGCTTGCGACCAACATGCTTGTCACACTAGACGTGCCTGAGTGTAAAACCGGCAATCAATGGGTTAGCTTGGTTCCAAAGTGCTATGAGCACGATGCACTGGTCAAAGTCGTTCAAAATGCACTGCTGCATTCTTCTGTGCCCGCTTGAACTTGAGTTTTCGTTTAAAATTCGCCACAATCGCGCCTCAAGTTCATCAAGAAAAGGGTAAGAAATGACCATTGGGATTTTTGCAGACATAGTGGGTATTGTTGGGGTAACTTTGATTCTAATTGCATATTTCTTGCTGCAGTTTGAAAAGATGAACTCTAATTCTGTTTCTTATTCCATGCTAAATCTTGTTGGCGCAGCCATGATATTGTATTCGTTGTTTTATCATTGGAATCTTGCGTCGGTCATCATTGAAATTGCCTGGATCATCATTAGTATTGCCGGGATTTTTCGTTCTCTTAAAAGGCAACGCGCTGTGGGGCAGCTAGACGCTTAAAGCCGCAATGAATCTCTAAAGAGACTTCACTGCGGCAGCGGTGTGGTTTTACTGATTGGGGTGGGAGATAGTATTAAGCGGGTGAATTAATTGCTTATGCTTAGGCGCATGATTCGGCTTAATCAAAATCGGATTGATTTGTTTCATATTTTGTTTAGGGTTGCTAGTTGCTTTGTCTGTGCTATTCGGCACGTGCTCTGTAGGTAGCGGTACCATCTTTGGCATGACCTTCGGTGGGAAGGTTAAATGGAAGAGGTAGCTAGTCCCCTTGACCTGCAATAACCCTTGCTTGATCCAAGTTTGCACTTGCTCAAACGTTTGATGTTGAATGAGTTTGGCTTGCTGACTTGGGTTGAGTACGGCAAGGTTTTTATCTTTAAGTGCTTTACGCTTAAATTGTCGGCTAAAGTAACCTATTAATCCTTGCTGCGCTAAGTCCACAGGCACCTCAAATGTCATCGCCGCATTCGTTTTATGCATGATGGCGACTGGAAGAGGCATCTGCTTTGGATTGAAGCTGGCTAATTTAATATTTCCTTTAGCTTCGACTAATCCTTGTGGCAATGTCACACTAAGCGTATGTAAGTTTAAGTTGACTCCACTAGACAAGATAGTGGTGTAAGTCTGTAGAATTTCACGTTGCATACGTGCCAAGGCACTTTTGTTTTTGTAGACGTTAGGGTTATTTTTGAAGAAATTGTTAATTTGTTTGTTAGCTTCTTCAAGTGATTTAGCATCTAACCCATTCACTTCGATATCAAATTTACCAGGACCTGCACTGTAAGGACCCGCTAAGATCTTCGCGATGGTGTAGGTTAGGCGAGAGTTAAGCTTGCCGTTATCGATGGCTTGTTTTTGCGTGACAATGATATTGTCTAGAGTCATTTGCTGCTCATTGCGGAAATGCGCCAGTACTTTATCTAGTGATAGTTTAGAGTCACCGTACCAGAAATTATTGTTCGAACGGTGAAGTGTGGCACTCACTGTCATCGGTGTAACTTGTAGATGAAAATCTTTGTGAGTCATATCGAATTTGCCGACGGTGAAGTTCTCTAAGAATTTCTTCATCGCAAGTGTCGTTTTCTCAACGCCTTTTATCCCATTCCACGTGTAAGTTAATCGCGTTTTAGGGTTGGTATAGTTTACCGCGGTGGATTTGAATTTGGTTTGTACGTTTTTATCGAAATCAACCAGTGTAGTGGATTGCATTAATTCTTGGCTACCCACATAAGCGGCGATACTACGTTGTGCTTTCTCTCCAAGACGATAGCTGGCGTCAATTTTGGCTGCTGCAAACTGGTTACCTTGCTTACCGAAAATGATAGGGCCATTGTGAACAACACCGTCTACGATGAGCTCAGGTTTGCCTGGAATATGCAGCTGACGCATAACGTCCTTTAGCCCGGGTGCAGTGAAGGTAAAACGTAATTTGAAGTGAGACTCTAGCCAGCCCATGTTATAAGATTCAACCTTCATGTTGAGGTTGGGCAGCTTATTGATTTGTTCTACGCTTTTGTTAAATTGCGTTTTGTTGAAATAGCTTACCCCAAACGGACCGCCAACGATGACGAGCAGTATAAGGATGGATAGACTTCCTAAGGTTTTACGCATGACGAATTGACTCCCTCTCTTTGTGATAGTTCCAATCCGTTCGATTATGACAGTATTGTAGGTAAGATGCACCTTTTGTGGGGGAGGAGTGGTCACTGTGTTTTGCACTGGACATGGGATGGTTTTGCTAACCGTTTTGTCATAGTCAGGCTTGAGCGGACTATCCAATCAAAAAATGGTGGACTACGTGCTGCGTGTTAATCTCCCTTGATTCGATTGGATCCTTCGGTCAAGCCGACAGATGACAGAATTTAGGCCAGCGGTCCTAACCATTGATAGTTCAGAGGCCTAGCCATGGCAACTGCCTTCTCACACAAGTGCGCGCAAGCGCTTTGTCACCTCATCCACTTGCCCTTTGTCCTCACCATTGACAGTTATATGGCCAACTTTACGGTTAGGTCGCGCACTTTTGTGGTAATCATGCAAGTGCGCCAACGGCTCGTCAGCCACTACGCTTGGCGAGGGCAGGGTACCGATGCAATTGATCATCGCGCTATAGCCTTTAGCCTTTGCGCTTCCTAAGGGAAGACCACACACTGCGCGCAAGTGATTTTCAAATTGACTGGTGTGCGCACCTTCGATGGTCCAATGACCCGAGTTGTGCACGCGCGGTGCAATTTCATTGATCACTAAGGTTTCACCACAAACAAAAAACTCTATGGTTAATACGCCAACATACGCGAGTGCCTTTAGTAATGTTTGCATGAGTGCTTGGGCTTTATCGCTAAGTAACGTATTGTCATGTGGTGCGTGAGAGACGCGCAAGATCCCTTCACGATGCTCGTTTTGTACCAGTGGATAGTAAACACATTCTCCTTGTGGATTGCGTGCTGCAATGAGGGAGACTTCGCAATCAAAGTCGACTAGCCCCTCGGCGACACTGGGGGACCCATCGTAATCACGGATAAATGTCGCTAATTGTTCGTTATTGCTTATTTTGCTTTGTCCTTTACCGTCATAACCAAAGCGTCTGGTTTTGACCAAAAAAGGAAAACCTAGTTCGTCAGCAGCTTTTGCCAGATCTTGCGCGTGACTGATTGCGACAAACGGTGCTGTAGCAATCCCTTGCGCATTGATAAATTCTTTTTCAACTAGTCTATCGGCACTGGTGTTAAGCGCCGTTGTTCCGGGGGCAAGTTTACCTACGGACTCGATTTGAGAGGCGATTGCGCTGGCGACATTTTCGTTTTCAAGAGTGATCACGTCACAGGTGTTAATGAGTTTATCAATAAGGGCTTCGTCTAAGGTTTCGGCGACCCACACGTCTGTGTAATGACTTGCTGGAGATGCGTGCTGTGACTCGATACACAGGGTTTTGATCCCAAGTGGCACGGCGGCTTGGGCGAGCATCATCGCTAATTGGCCGCCACCTAATAACCCTACCGTGGATTTACTCATCTCTAGGGGTTGGGTTGTTTAACACACTTTCGGTTTGAGTGGCGCGGTATTGTTGTAAGCGTTCACACAGTGCTTCATCTGATAGGCTTAAGATGCTTGCAGCGAGTAATGCCGCGTTGGTTGCCCCGGTGCGTCCAATAGCAACCGTGGCAACCGGTACCCCGCTAGGCATTTGCACGATAGAAAGCAACGAATCTAAACCATTTAATGCTTGCGACTGTACGGGAACACCAATCACTGGAATGTGGGTCTTTGCTGCTAGCATACCGGGTAAGTGGGCGGCACCGCCCGCACCGGCGATAATGACTTTGAGCTCACGCTCGGTCGCGGTCTCGGCATAGTGAAAAAGTTTGTCTGGGGTGCGGTGAGCGGAGACGATTTCGGTTTCAAAGCTAACATCAAGATCGGTGAGTTTATCAGCGGCGGCTTTCATCGTTGCCCAATCGCTTTGTGAACCCATCACAATACCTACTTTGATTTCACTCATGTTTGCTCCTTGTCACGTCTATATTAAAAGAAAACTATCATAACTCCCCACGGTTGTCATACAAGATAGGTAAGACAATGTGTTTGGGCATAGTGATAAAGCGGTGAGCTTGGCGAAACGGCGCTGCGGCGGTCACGGTGGCCAGGGCACTACTGGCAAGACTGGCATCGCCTTGGGTTTGAACAATGTGTAACTGGCTAACCTCGCCACTTGGGGCAAGCGTAAATCCTACAGTGATTTTACTGGTCGTTGAAATGTCATACTCAAAAGGGGGTTGTTGATGTGCGGCAAGCTGTTGGGCGAGGTAGGCGACGAGCGCGCTGGTGCGGGTGGCGTTGTGTTTGGTCGATTGGGGAGAGGGCGAGTTTTTTGGTGGATTACGCCGTGGCGGGCTAATCCCCCCTATGGGTTTGGTCACATGTTTGGGTAAGGTGAGAGAGGAGTGGGTTTTGGGTGGATTACGCCGTGGCGGGCTAATTTCCCCTACGGGTTTAGGAGAGTATTTCACAGCTGCCGCATTAATATAAGTTTGATGACCCGTGAGACGGTATGAGGGGAGAGGAGATAACGAAAGGGCAAAAAGTGACAACACCAACAGGTGCAACGCTAGGCTGACTGTGAAAGAGCTTTTTGCTATCATGTGCGCAGCGTAACACAAACGAAAAGGAACCAACATGAGTAATGAACAAAACCAACTTGTGCAAGAATTATTTGGCACTGGCTGCGAACAAACACGTGAAGGTGACTTTGTCAGCGTCGATACGCCAGAAGTACAAGCCGCTGCAGGTTGTTCAGGTTCCTGCCAGAGCGGGACTTGCATGAATCAATGAGCACGTTAGCGCATGAGCATAGTCTGCAGGAGGTGGTTGAGGCGTTAGATCTCTCTGATATCGCGCAGGCGATGTGTTCGAAGCATTATCCTCTTCCTCGCTGGCAAGCGGCACAAGCCGCACAATGCGAACAGCTTTATAAAAACTTTTTGTGGTTAATGGTCCATTATCCTGATGAAACGCTTGTGCCGACTCGTGAGATAGATGAGTTTTGGCACAATCACATCTTACACACCAAACGTTACATGGCTGATTGTCAACGCTTGGCGGGTCGCTATCTACATCACACACCTAGCTCACCTGATGACTCAGAAGAATTAGCTCGTTTGGCCCCACTGTTTGCTAGGACCAAAGCGCTGTATCTAAAGGAGTTTGGTGAGCCACTGCAGGTGCTATTACCAAAAAGGTAAAATCGCGATTATCCTAGAAACGGTAGTTGGGCGCACATTTCTAGGGTAACAGATTGATTTAGATAGCTTTTCAAAAAAAACTGAAGTCACATTGTTGGTGATGAAGACTTTTTTGTAATGCTAGATGAATCAAGATGTTGCGCTAGAATGGGTGAACCAACTGCCGTTTCTAGGATTATAATCGGCAAGCGATTTTTAAGTTGCATGAAATCTTAAAGCGCGGTGTTAAGTAAAACTTACAAAAACGGCTTTAGGATTTTTTCCATCTGCATTGATCGTGATCCTTTCGCTAAAATCACCGTATGACTATCTAGCGTGTCACCAAGGAAGCTTGCAATCGCTTCATGTGAGTCAAATGTCTTAGCATTGTCACCAAAACTCATCGCAGCATGCGCGGCTAATTCGCCCAGAGTCAGTAGCTGCTCTATCCCTTTGGCTTTGAGGTATTTGCCGGTTTGTTGATGTAAGACTATTTCGTCAGGGCCTAAATCTTTCATGTCACCTAATACGAAGATCCGTTTTCCTGAATAATTCGCTAGACAATCAGCTGCGGCGTGAACTGAAGCTGGAGCTGCGTTATAAGTATCATCAATCAAGAGGGCGCCACTGGCATGTCTGTGTACTGATAAGCGGCCAGTAAAGGGTTGTGTTGTCTCGATGCCTTTCACAATTGTGGGGGCAGGGATGTCACACGCCGTCGCAAGGGCAGCAGCGGCTAAAGCATTTCGGACACTGTGCTCACCTTGTAGTTGCAGGTGGACAGGGTATTCTTCGCCTTGGATCAGTAAAGTAAACCGCGACGTGCTGGGTGAGTAGTCACAGGCACTTATGTCATAGCTTCGACTTTTGTCATCCATGCCTACCGTGATCAGCGTGTCACACTGAATGAGTGAGCGCCAGTAGTCGGCATAGTTGTCATCGGCATTAATCACAGCGCTACCGTGTGGTTGTATCCAACGGAAAATTTCGCCTTTGGCTTTGGCAATATTATCCACTGAACCTAACTCTTTGACGTGGACAGGGTTTACATTGGTGACCGTCGCGGCTAAAGGCTCACACATCTGGGAGAGGCTGTCGATTTCACCAAAGCCGCTCATCCCCATTTCGATCACGGCGACTTGGTGGGAGGGCTTTAGACGAAATAGGGTCAGTGGTACCCCTATTGCATTGTTATAGTTGCGTTCGGGATGTAACACAAACTCTGCTCCAAAGTGGGCTTGGCATATTTGGGTGAGGATCTCTCGCGTACTGGTTTTGCCGTGTGAGCCTGTGATCGCGAGCACCGGTACATCACAGTGTTTGAGCCACGCCTTGGCTAAGATCCCAAGCGCATTTACTGTATCGTTAACGTAAAGTGTTGGTACATCGACATTGTGTGCTTCACTTGCTATCACTAAGCTGGCACCGGCCTCGACTGCTTGGGCGATAAAGGCGTGACCGTTGTGGTTTTCTCCTCTAATAGCGACATAGGCATTGCCGGGTTGTACCTTGCGCGAGTCAATGGAGATGCCTTCGAAGCGGGCTGATAAGTTATCGGGTGATTGCTTGGTGTTGATTAAGTTAAGATTAAGCTGTTCGGTGAGTAGCGTCTGTGCTTGATCAAAGTCGTAAACTATCATGTGAATCACGGTCTCCCACAAGTCGGTGTCAGTGTTTACATGATAACGAAGTTTGAGCCATTCGTCCTCTACACCGGTACACGCGAAACACTACTCAGAATAAGAGTTCCCAAGGATTGAAAGGGCGGACATTATATGCCGTGCTAGCTATGTAGCTTATCTCACAGGAACGAGTTGAACATTAGGTGAGCCATGCAACTTAAGAACATCTTGGCCTAGATTTGCCGCACGAGCTTGTGGGGCGCAATGGGCGGCGGCCCGGCGTCTATCGAGGCGAGCTGAAGTGATCTCTTTACGAATGTGATCAAAAGCAGCTTTCTCTTCCTCTAGGGTAACTCCTTGACCGTCTTCCATCAGATACTCTTCAAACTTGACTGCAAGGGTGAAGTCGTAAACAGCTTGTTCTTGCTGCGGGCTTTGTGGATCTGCGTTGTAAAGAGTTACCATCGCATCTCTTGCATCGACGTCCACGGCTTCGCTAAGCGCATGAATGGCTTGCCTGAAAGCGCTTTTGGCGCTCTCGCAGTCTTGCTCATTTAGGGATTTCTCTGGCCGCCTAAAAGTAGTCATATTGGACGCAGAAGCTGTTGTCATTCGGCTTTTATCACTAGCCGGATGAGCTTGTGTCAGCCCATATGCAGTAAGTAAGTTGCCGGTTGCTGCTTTTACTGCATCTGCCATCTTAACTAATGCCTCGTGAGACATGGCTTTAGGGGCTGAAGTTGTGTTTGCTCGCTCGGGAACGTCTAGTACCTTTGTATCCATATCTTTACTGGCTGCTTGTGCATCGGCATCATCTGTGCGAGCAACCTTTGAAGCTGTTGTGGTGTATCTTGGGCCAGCAGCCTCTTTTTCTGGCTGAGGCAATGGTCTCGCTGTGACCTCTGCTGTCGGTTCACGTGTGACCAGAACCCCCTCAGTACTTTCTTCTGGAGTGTCTGTCGTTTTAGACTGGTTTGTGAGTCGTACGACTCTTTCTGAACAACATAGCAAATAGAGCTGCTTGAAAGCTTCTCGAGGATTGGTCTCACGGTTAGCGGCGTAAGACTTGAGTGCCTGGGCTAGAGTATCCGCATAGGTCGGATCGGCCAGGCTACCAAAAGCTTCCAGTGTGCTAGTTAAGTCTAGCCCTGCTTTTTCTAGGGCGTCGATTGCTTCACCCAACATCCAGCGCGCAACATGATCGCCACATGTCATGCTAACTTGACGTTGTGCGTCTTTACCTGTTGTTTGTTCGATAGTGATGTCCTCTGGTGCTGCACTTGTTAAAGCGGCAAGCAGTGTTTTCGCACGTGCTTTGTATGCATCAGAGTGGCCATTAGAGTCGTAGTATTGAGCGGTGTAAGAATCAGGTCCCGTTTTTGTGACCTTGAACCCAATCCAGTGAGAGGGGTGGTTAGAAACGGGTATAAGTGTCGGCTTCCCGGTATCTAATTGTGAGCGTAAAAACGAAACCTGATCATCCGCATAACTGTTTGCTGATAGAGCAAATGCAGTGGCAAGGTGAACAGGAGAATCGTTTAAACCTTCTAGCACGTGACTGATGTTCCTGAGAACAGGAACAATGTGTTTTGTGCTGAGGAATGTTGCGCTGCTGTCAAGTTCTGGAGCTGAAATGGCCATAACGACACCTAACCTAAATTAATACTGATTCCACCCTGGAGACATTCTTATCCTTATATGGGGTCTATTCTACTGCCCGAACATTAACGAAATATTAAGGGGCTCGCTTTTTTTGTAGTTAATTTAGACACCCTGGACCACAAGATACTGTATGTAAGTAGGCGACGTCAACTGGATAGCTGTAACTTGTTGATTTTTTTATGATGGTAGTACGGTTGGCTTGGGGGGGTAATGTATTGATTGATGGACCTGGCACACGCTACGAAGTATGGCGGCTAGGGCGGTGCTGCGGCAAGACATAAGGCATCCATTTCGACCAATTTGCCCCAAGGCCAACACAGACTTGATGATTTATCTCCATTTGCCCCTTGTGCTCAGGCGCTCTGTTAGGTAGAATTCGCCGTCTTTTTAGACTATTAGCAAAATTGATTATATTTGGGAAAGTGTTATGACAACATTCATGGCTAAATCGCACGAAGTTAAGCGTGGCTGGTACTTAGTTGATGCTAAGGATAAAACATTAGGTCGTCTCGCCAGTGAGATTGCTAAGCGCCTTCGCGGTAAGCACAAAGCAGAATACACACCTCACGTTGACACCGGTGACTACATCGTTGTGATCAATGCGGGGCAAGTAAAAGTAACCGGAAACAAGCAGACTGATAAAAAGTATCATCGTCATACCGGTTATATTGGTGGTATCAAAGAAACTAACTTCGAAGACTTGATTGCTGAACATCCTACACGCGCACTAGAAACAGCGGTCAAAGGCATGCTGCCTAAGAACCCACTAGGTCGTGAAATGTACCGCAAGCTTCGCGTTTATGCGGGTAGCGATCACGATCACGCGGCTCAACAGCCTGAACTTCTCGATATTAACGCATAACACTTTAAGGGTTTATCAACATGAGTGAATTAGATTACGCAACAGGTCGACGTAAAACTTCAGTTTCACGTGTTTTCTTAACACGCGGCGCAGGTAACATGACTGTTAACGGCAAAACACTTGATCAATATTTCGGTCGCAAAACTGATCGTATGGTTGTGCATCAACCACTTAAAGCGGTTGAGATGCTTGATAAGTTTGACGTGAAAATCACCGTTGTTGGTGGTGGCACAAGTGGTCAAGCCGGCGCGATTCGTCACGCTTTAGCTCGTGCTTTGGTTGAGTACGACGAAGGTGAAGATGGCAGCGAAGGTGGTGAAGGTGGCGCGATGAAGTTCCGTCAAAAGCTTCGTGCCCGCGGTTATTTAACACGTGATGCCCGTATGGTAGAGCGTAAGAAAGTCGGTCTGCACAAAGCGCGTAAAGGAACTCAGTTCTCTAAACGTTAAATCTTTTTGCGACTTTTTACGACGAAAAACCCAGCTATTGCTGGGTTTTTTGTTTGGGGGCGGTCGTCATTCTCTGGCTTGACCAGAGAATCTAATCCTATTGGATACTCGGCCTGTCCTCGCAGGGGAGAAGCACGCGCGATGCGCTAATTTCCCTACTAAGCTTGATTCAGCTCACGAACACTGTAAGATTGAGCTTTGAACAATTTAATTTTCAGGGACGTTATGAAACGAAAAGGATCAGCCCTTGCGGCAACACTATTTGCACTCACTTATACATTCTCGGCATTGGCGGGCACACCTCTGACTAATGAGCCACTCAAGCCGTTACCACAGAAAGTGAATCTTGACTCACGTGAAGTGGCATTAGGCAAACTACTCTACTTTGATAAACGATTATCCGGGGACAATACCATCTCCTGTGCCACTTGCCATGATTTGCAAAAGGGGGGCACCGATCAACTGCCTGTGTCGATAGGCATCCATGGTCAGCACGGACCTATCAATGCACCTACCGTTTATAACAGTGGTTATAACTTCCGACAGTTTTGGGATGGTCGCGCAAAAGATTTAGAAGAACAAGCAGAAGGGCCTGTTGCCAATCCTAAAGAAATGGGTGCGACTTGGCCTGATGTGATCAAAAAGCTTAAAAGCGATCCGATGTTAGTGGCTGACTTCAAAAAAGTATTTGAGGGTGATATTTCAAAGCAAACGGTAGTTAAAGCGATTGCAACCTATGAGCGGACGTTGATCACCCCGTCGCGTTTTGATGATTACCTTCGTGGTGACAGCAAGGCGATCACACCAGAAGAAAAACATGGTTATGCTTTATTTAAGTCATACGGTTGTGCTGCTTGCCATAATGGCATCAATGTTGGTGGTAGTATGTATCAAAAGTTTGGTTTACTCAAAAACTACTTCGCTGAACATGGCAAAGTGACCGAAGCTGATTTGGGGCGCTACAACGTTACCAAAAAAGAAGCGGATAAATACTTCTTTAAAGTGCCTACGCTGCGCAATGTCGCATTAACGGCACCTTATCTCAGCAATGGTTCGGTTAAGTCGCTTGAGAAAACCGTGCAAATTATGGGTGAGTATCAGCTAGGTCGTCAGATTAATGACAAAGATGCTAAGGCGATTGTAACCTTCTTAAAATCTTTAACCGGTAAGTCGCTTGAAAAGAAATAAGCCTCGTCACTTTGGCTTACTCTCATCACTGTTGAGTGTGATCTTAATATTAGGGGCCGGTACTTGCCAGCCACTCTTTATTAGCGGACATCGTGGTATCCGCGGCTTAGTGCCTGAGAACACTCTTGCTGGTTTTAAGCTAGCGTTACAACTAGGGGTTGATGCCATCGAAGTTGATGTTGGCATGACTCGTGATAAAGTATTAGTCGCGTATCATGATAGTGCGCTTAACCCGACTTTGACGCGTTGGGGCCTGAACCACTGCGTACTAAACGTTGGCTAGCTGTGGGTGGCAGTGCCTAAATTGAGCCTATAAACTCATCTAAACCCACGCAATCGATATTGCGTGTTAGCTTGAAACTCACATCGCCAGGATAAATAACCTTCAATGTATCAAGTTTGAGTTGTTCTCGGGCTCTCTGCATGGAATGAGTTAGCTTTGGGGCGGCGGAGTATTTAAATTCAAAGCCGTGGCGCTTGCCTCCTTTGACTATCATTAAGTCAAGCTCAGGACCACTGTGTATCGACCAAAAGAAACATTCGTTCGCATCTGCATGCATAGCGAGAATAACTTGCTCTAATGCATAGCCCTCCCAAGAAGCTCCAAGTTTTGGATTGAGCTTCAGATCACTCATAGAAGCTATACCCAAAAGCGCATGATAAATACCGCTATCTCGAAAATAAATTTTGCTGGATTTAACTTGGCGCTTGCCGATATTCTCATGCCAAGGAGGTAACTGCCTTACCATGAAGGTCCCTGTTAATACATCTAGATACCGTTTGGCGGTATGATGTGAAATGTCCATAGAGTTGGCTATCTCACTAGCATTATAGATATTGCCATGGTAATGCGAGAGCATCATCCAAAAGCGTCTTAAGTGTAAAGCAGGGATCTGGATACCCAAAGCTGGAATATCTTGTTCTAGATAAGTTTTAATATAATTTTCTCGCCAAGCCATACTGTCTTGATTAGTGCGGGCCAAATAAGCGAGAGGAAATCCTCCACGTAACCACAGCTTTTGAGTTTGATCTGTTTCTTTGAGGTTGAGCGGACTAAGCTCGATATAATGTATACGCCCTGCGAGTGTTTCAGAGCTTTGTGCAATAAGCTCTCTGGAGGCACTCCCAAGAATGAGAAATTGACGTTTTATCTTTTTATTATCGACTAATACTCTAAGTACGGTAAATAGCTCTGGGCATCGTTGGATCTCATCTATCACAATAAGTCCATTCATATCTTCAAGGGTGAGCATGGGATCGGAGAGTCTTACGAGATCTCTAGGATTTTCACAATCAAAGTAGTTTGCTTTAGCTTCTTTGGTCTTATTGAAGACTTCTTGGGCGAGTGTCGTTTTGCCACACTGGCGTGGGCCGAGCAGCGCTACGACGGGGCTCTTGCGCAAAGCTTTTTTTATTTTGTTAATAAAATCAATGCGTTGCAATTTTTAACCTTTGAAATTTGGAAGTGTGACTTCCAATTTTCAAATATTGGTAGTGGATTGTCAAGTGCCTAGCTGCTGACTAACTTACTGCGGTTAACAACGAATGTACCAGCAAGGGTGATTAGCCCACCCGTAATAGCCAGCAAAGCAACAGGCTCGTGTAGGACGACTTCACCAAGCAATAGAGTAAGAAGTGGGGTGAAGTATAAGTAGGTGATTGCCTTAGAAATGGGGATTTGCGCTAGCCCATAACTCCACAGTGCATAAGCGATGGCAGCCGGGAAGATCCCAATAAAAATTCCCCATGCGAGAGAGGCGGTACTGGCAAGTGGCAGTTGCTGCAGTAATGCTGGCGCGTAAGCGCTCAAGACAAATGTGCCACCCCAGATAGCAAAAGAAACAAAGTCGAAAGGATCTACTTGCTTTAAAATAGGTTTTTGCGACAAACCGTAGAAACTAGAAATCAGCGCAGTCATTAAGATCAAACACAAGCCTTTGAGGTTAGCCGCATGGGCGGAAGCTTCCCCTAGTGATAATAATATTGTACCAATCACACAAACGCCTAGGCCAAGCCACCCAACTGCGCTTAATTTTTCACGATAAAAAATCATGGCAAGCACGGCGGTGAGGACAGGGACTTGCCCAATAACAAAGGCCGCACAGCTAGCACTGATCGAGAGCTCTGAGTTATTTAACGTGATGTTATAGACACCAATGCCGACCATGCCAATGAGTAACATCAAAGGGATGAGCTTTAAAGGGAGTTTGCGGGGCACTTGGCGGGGACGAAAGTAAAAAATTAGCATGCAAATCGAGGCGATGGCGTAACGTAAGAGCGCGGCGGCACCTGGCGTAAAACTCTCTAACGCAACACGAATACCAACATAGGCGGTGGACCATAAGCAAGCGGCGATGAATAGCGCTAAATGCGCTTTGAGTAGAGGGTGAGGCTGTGAGGACATGACGCGCGCTCCTAGTGTTGAAGCGCGAGTCTAACACCTGACTTGAGACGGCTCAAGCAGGGCTAAGTGCTGGAAGCTTACCGGGATTAAGAATCTGATAGGGATCAAAAGCTTGTTTGAGCTGATGCATCAGTTGGACTTCTGCTTGGCTAAGCTGTTTGGAAAGATAAGCTTGTTTGGCAAGGCCGGTGCCATGTTCACCTGAAAGAGAGCCCTCTAGACTAACCACTAAACTAAATAAGTCCTGCAAACACATTTCGGCGCGTGCGGATTCTTCGTGATCGTTGGGATTAATCATAAGGTTGACATGGATGTTGCCATTCCCGGCATGACCGAAATTGACGACCGTGAGTTGATGGCGCTCAGCGAGTTGTGCTAATGCGCCAAAGAAATATTCTAATTGACTAATGGGGACAATCACATCTTCATTAATTTTTTTCGGCGCGACTTTTTTTAGGCTTGGCGAGAGTGCCTTACGCATTTTCCACAAGCGGGCGACATCTGCCGAACAGCTGGCGTGCTTAAATTCGAGTAAACCGTCATTCGCTGTTAGCTTGGCTAGCTCATCGAGTTGATAAGCGACTTCACTCTTACTACCATCGCAGTTAATCAACAGAACGCTGCCTGCTGCGGGTGGGAACTGGACTTCACTGTAGTCCCTTATCATGGCAATGGCGCGTTCATCCATAAATTCGAGTGCGCTAGGAGTTAATCGGCTACTCATGATCGCATTCACCGCGGCAATGGCGCTAGTCACATCCCGATAAATAACACGCACTGTGGCTTGATGGGGGGGCAACGGCAAGAGTTTTAACGTGGCTTGTGTGATGATCCCAAGCGAGCCTTCTGAGCCAACTAATAACCGTGTCAGATCGAAGCCCACGGCATTTTTACTTGTCTTGGCACCAGTACTAATGAGTTCACCGCGACCATCGACAAATTCACACGCAAGGACATTGTCTCGGGTTGCGCCGTATTTGACACTGCGCGGTCCACCGGCATTCACCGCAAGATTGCCTCCTATCGAGCAATAGGCACTGCTGGTGGGATCGGGGGCGAAGAAAAAACCTTGTGCTTTGGCGGCCGCTTGCACTTCGGCGTTGGTCACGCCAGGTTCTACCGTGATAAACCTATCGCTAGGTGAGAGTGCAATAATACGTCGTAGTCGTTCAGTCGAGAGTACGACAAAATCAGCGGCTTGACCGATAGCAGCACCTGTCGTGCCGGTACCGCGACCTCGTGCAATTACGGGTACGTGGTACTTAACACAGGCTTTAACAATGTTAGCGACTTGTTTGCGATTATCGGGGAAGAGGACGGCACTTGGTGTCCCACAATAGTGACTGTTATCAAAACTATAAGCGATGCACTCGGTAGGACAGGTTAAGAGTGCATCGCTTGGCAGAATGTCAGCGAGTGACGAGAGAAAGGTCTTATCTAACGACACTTAAGTACTCAAATAATTTTACCACACGTTTCACGCCGGCAATACGTCTAGTCACGGCTGCTGCCATGTTACCTTGTCTTGGTGTCACTAACCCCATCAAGTAAACAGTACCGTTTTCAGTGATGACTTTGATTTGGCCTGAGTGTAAATCTTTGGTGAGTAAAAGCTCGGTCTTCGCTTTGGTGGTGATCCACGCATCGCTTGAGCGAACTAGCGGTGAAGTGGGCTTACCTAGGCTAATTTCGTTGAAGATGCGTTTGATGTCAGGGATCTTCTTGATGGTACTGACGACTAAAGCGCGTAGCGCAGGCGTGGGGGCTTGCCCAGCAAGCAGTACAATATGATTGAAGCTAACCACAACAATATGACAGTTGTCATTGATGGCTTTTGTGCCGTAGATTTGGATCCCGGCCTCATGTTCGATCTCTTGATCTTTGACGATGGTCTTCATCGGACGTCTATCATTGACAACAGCACCACCGGCGGCAGCACCGGCTACGAAGGCAGTACCAATACAGCCCTGTAATAGACACATTGAAAGAAGTAAAATCAGTACGCGATTTATCATGTTATGCTCCATGCCCAAATAATTTGAAATCTATTACATCACAAAAACAATGAATGATCAGCAAGTGTGTTTCTTGAATACGCGCGGTGATCTCAGAAGGCACACGGCATTCGATGTCACTGTCTTTGAGTAAGTTTTTCACTTCTCCGCCATCGCGACCAGTCAGTGCCACGACTGTCAGACCGCGATCATGTGCGGCGTTGATGGCTTCGCAAATGCTTGGAGAATTGCCGCTAGTGGTGATCGCTAATAACACATCACCTTCTTGCCCGAGTGCGCGTACCTGTTTGGCAAAGACTTCTTTGTAAGCATAATCGTTACCAATAGCTGTCATCGTTGGTGTATCGCAGGTCAAAGCAACCGCCGGTAGGGCTGGGCGCTCGTGCAAATAGCGGTTAAGCATCTCGGAAGAAAAGTGCATAGCATCGCAGGCAGAACCGCCATTGCCACAGCTTAGGATTTTCTTGCCTTCGATTAAGGCTTGGGTGAGTCGTTCACCAGCAGTCGCGATAACTTCACTCATGGTATCGGCTGCTTGGATTTTGGTTTGGATGCTTTCCCCAAAGTGCGCAGCGACGCGCTCACTGATTGTCATGGTGTCTCCTAGTAAAATGCACTTTTGATCCAGTCAATATCGGGCTTGGCTGGATCTGATGCCAAAGATACCACATCGAAGCGTGAGTGAACACGATGTGTGAGATTTTTACAGTGGAGGTAGAATCTGGCGGCACTCATCAGCTTACGCTGTTTGGCGCGTGTCACTGTCGTTGCCCCTGAGCCATAGGCATTTTGCTTGCGGTAGCGTACTTCGACGAAGACCAGTGTCTCATCTTGTCGCATGATAAGATCGACTTCACCGGTACGGCAATGGTAGTTGCGCTCTAGGCAAGTTAAGCCCTGTGACACCAGATAATCGCATGCGATTTGCTCTAGCTGCTGGCCGCGTACGCGTGTGGCGACCATATTAGTCCCCAAGGCGCTGCGGGCGTGAGCCTTGCATCTTGGCGAATGAAAGTTTGCGATAAATACGACCGCCACTATCCATGCTAAGCGCCCCTGATTCGCCTTGATAAGGGATTTGGCCTAGGCGCGTGAGACGCTCGGGATCTTGACTGAAAGTGAACGCGTCCATGCCCAAGGCATAGAGTCTGACATAATGATCGTAGTTATTCGGCCAGATATGCGCGAGATTACGGCGTGTTTCGGTGACGTTTTTGTTGTTGTTGAGTACGAATGGAATGTCACAAAAAATAATCCCATCTAAGTCTTTGTCCGCGCGCGAAGGTACTCCAGTATAGATAGACGACGTGGCATACACGGGTACATCACCTGCGTAATAAAACTTAAGCAGCGGACGGATAGTTTGCGCTTTGCCGGGGGAGGCTACTAGGAAAAACATGTCCATGTCATCGCGTCGGCGTGGAGTGAAACTCATGCGTCGATGGGTCGCGGCTTCAATCTCGTGTAAGCGTTCAGCACTGTCATCGACTTGTAGCATATCTTTGATCGCGCGATTTAAGTTTTGCTTGTTGCTATAAGTAAAGCGTTGGACCACTGTACCGCCTTGGCCTTGGAAGGTTGACGCAAAAGTATCGGCGATACTTGCTCCCCAGCGACCACGTGGTGCAATGATGATGGCGCGGCTGCGACCATCGCGCCAGGCACGCACGGCGGTTTGCTCTGCTTCGTCTCTTGGTGATAAACCAAATTGGAAAAAGTTCGTCGCGCTCGCGTAACTACTTGTACTGTAGTTAAGTGCCAACGTTGGCACAGGAAAGTCACTGCGCGAGCCAAGTAGCTCATCGACTTTACGCTTGCGAATGGGGCCGATAACAAAACTGGCATCACCGGCGAGAGCTTTCTCGTATAGTGCGTTGATGTTGCCTTTGGTTGTATCGTAAATTTTGACATCTTCACTGCCAGGTTGGCGAGAGTTGACCCCATAGTATGACGCCAAAAAGCCATTACGTACCGCACGTCCGGCTTTGGCATACTTGCCTGACAAAGGTAACAGCATCACTACATGGCCTTGTCTGGCGCTATTAAACAGGGGAGCACTGGCGCTTAAGTCTTTGGGTAAGAATTGGTTGGCTGGGTGATTGGGGTATTGTGTCCGCCAGCTTTGTAATTGTGAGCTGAGTGCATCAGTACTGTTGCCGTAAGCCTTAGAGATGTAGGCAAGCTCTATCCAGCCCGCTAAGATTTGATTGTGATTGGTATAGCCTTGATCTTGGAACTGGGTCAAGGCATCGAGAGAAACATTTTGTAGGTCACTCCAGATGGCGCGGTCGTTTTGTTTCGACGCTTGGCGGCTTAAGTGACGTGCCAAGGCGACACGTTCTTGAACGGCAGGTAAGTATTTACCGGCGCGGGTGTAAGCGGCCGCCATCAATTGGCGAAAAGCGACTTCGTCTTTGGTGTTGAGCGCATTATTGGCTTGCATGCCGTTTAAGGTGGACAGAGCGCCTTGTGTGTTGTTTTGGACGAGCTCAATACGCGCGGCGAGTAATTGCTTTTGGGTGATGAGGCTAGCTGGCAATGCCGTGGTACGAATGTTATCGATGAGTTCTTGTGCTTGTGTGGTTTGTCCGCCTTGTAAGTAAGCATTGGCCGCGAGCAGTTGGTATTTTTGTTTTTGTGGTGGGCTAGAGGCTTGGGCGCGGCCTAAGTAATACTCCGCCGATTGGGGGAGAGCTTGGCCGAAGATATTCTCCGCCGCAGGGGCGTTGAGATTAGAAAATATCGAGCTGGTTTGGCACGCGCTCAAACCTAGCAGGCACAGGCCAGCTAGAAGGATACCGCGCAAAAAAGTTCTCGCCTTAAGCATAATGTAATACCTATCTATATAAAGTATACTAATCAAGTTTTGTGCCATAGCTCATAATGGCCTAGCCCCTTGATTATTCTGGAGATAACCCGTGTACACTAGCGCAAACCTCACCGTGGTGGCAACCCCAATTGGAAACCTGGCCGATATTGGCCAGCGTGCCCTAGATGTCCTGGCGAATGTGGATATTATTGCTGTGGAGGATACGCGCCACAGCGCCAAGCTGTTACGTGCCTATGAAATAAACACACCCATGCAGCCGCTGCATGATCATAATGAACAGCTAGTGGTGGAGAAATTTATTGAGCAGATGCAAGCAGGTAAAACCGTCGCCTTAATTAGCGACGCCGGGACACCGCTTATTAGCGATCCGGGTTACCACTTGGTGCGCGCGACGCGTGAAGCGGGCCTCACTGTGAGTCCTATCCCAGGACCCTGTGCGGCAGTTGCGGCTTTATCCGTGTCGGGGTTTGCGACGGATAAATTTTCATTCCAAGGGTTTTTGCCAGCCAAAGCCGGTGCTCGTGAGAAACGGTTGCAAGCGTTAGTGCACTCACAAGAGACGCTTATTTTTTACGAAGCGCCCCATCGGATCTGTGATTGCCTAAGTGCAATGAGGGAAGTGTTTGGCGCGCAAAGACAAGCGCTAATCGCAAGAGAGTTAACCAAAACGTACGAAACACTTTTATCCGGATCGCTTGCTGAACTGGAGGAGGTTGTTAACGCCGATCCTAATCAACAAAAAGGTGAGTTTGTGGTTTTGATTGCCGCTGATCAAATGCAGCAGCAAAGCGAGCAAGAGGCCCTTGCCCGTAAGGCATATTCGGTACTCGCCGATCATCTGCGAACAAAAGACGCGGTAAGTTGTGCTGCCGCGATAGCGGGTGTGAATAAAAATGCCTTGTACCAATGGGCAATCGGAAAATAATTTACCACTTTACGCAAATAAAACGTGATCACTCCATTGCAATACCTTGTAGCTCGAGGTGAATTTATCACAAGTTCTCGTGTGTTTTTTTCATTTCTTGCCAGTACTGTTTTTTGCCATCCATAAATTAAGCGATAACAGCACCGCGAAGTGCGTGTTAGAAATGTCACACCAAAACAAAAACAACAGGGAAGGTGGATAGGGTCATGCATAAAACACCATTTCGATATACAGAGTTATTACGGCATAAAGGGTTAATCCGTGCGGCTATCGATCATTTGCGCAAGCAAAAAAGAACGCTGTCCTGGCAGTATGGTTGTCGTCGTTTGTTAGATTGCCGGCGTGTCACCTATCAAATAGACACAACAGGGGCTATCACTTTTCATCAAGCAAGAACGCAGTCAGCTGTCGCTAAAGGCCAAGGGAAAGCCTTACCTTTTTCACTATTTCAAGACAGCCAAGGCGATCTATGGTTACTAGAGCCGCCACATCACCATGGGTTTAATTATGTCGCCCAAGCGCTGCGCGTACGTGAATTTCAAGGAACGATCCAATTGGATCGCGACAGCGGATGTCGCTTTAAAATTTGTGATCTGTCAATGCAAGCCTTAGCTTGCGATGTCATGATGCAGTTTTCAGAGCCCGCTAGTGCGAAAGCGCGCGAGTCATTGCAAGATTTACAAGATGAGTTGTTTATCACACATCAAAAAAGTATTGCACAGAGTGTTGAGCGCGTGAGTTATCAGGATGAAAGCTTAGCTCGCCTGACTGCACGCGAATTAGTTATGATCAAAAACCCCAACTTATCGCATAAAACGATGCGAGAGTTTTTTGACTTTGATCGCAAGCAATCAGAGATCCCATACTTATCGTTGATGCAATGTCAGTCGTTGCTTGGCGATTTGTTTGATGGCGTGAAAGCGTTACATGACAGAGGTTTTGTGCATCGTGAAATCAAGCCGGACAATATTATCATTACTGACGATAAAGCGATGACAGCGGCGTTGTCGGACTTTACTTTGGCGCGTTTACTGAGTGAAGGGGAGTCTGAAATCTTAGTGAGCGCAAACAACTTAATCAGCCACTACTGTGCACCGGAAAGTATTTCTTGTGACGCTAGAGGCTATTATCATACTAGCATGAAATCGGATATTTACTCGTTGGGTAAAGTCATGCAAAAGTTATTTGAACGAGTGCAAGTCGGGCAGGCAAAATTGAGCGCGCGTCAGAGACAGACGCTGTTACGCTTAAAGCGTTTAGCCAGTGTGATGCAATCGACTAATCCTGTAGAGCGGCCGACTATCGAGCAATGTATTGCTCGCGTTTATCGAGCGTTTTATCCCAAGCGTTATCCGGCACTTTACAACAAGCTGCGCAAGCAAACCAAACTCTCGCGTTTTGCTCTGGAGATGCAAACGGGAGAAGAGGCACATGCCTTGCTCAGTGTTTACCAAATGTATTGGACGCGTTATCTTTCCATGGAAGGAAGCTCTATTGAGTTAGAGGCAACGTTGATCCCAACCGTCTATGAGCGTGCCACTGGGCCCTTGGATGAGCGTCTGGCACAAGCGAGTTACGACTTGAAGAGGATGAGCGAACAGCGTCAACTAATGTCGCGTGGCGCTATGCCTTGGCGACGGTTCTTCAATAAGTTGGCGGGTAAACGGGTAGTACGACGCGTGGCGGCTTGAACTTTATGCTACGCTCCGCGGCTTGACTTACTGCTACCATCCTCTGGCTTGATGTCCTCGCAGTCCATAAAACAAAACGTTACAACGCATGGTCTCATCACTTTCCACCCTTGAATTGGTTAGAAAATGCGCGTAGACTGACACCAGAAATTGGAGCCCACAGGGAGAGACGTCATGGCCACATTCACATCGAACACGCATCCAGAGTTATCAGCAGTCGAATTAGCCGCTCAGTCCGTTGCCAAGCCAGAACTTTTCTTTAATCAATTGTTTTCTGCGGACTGTTGGCACGGAACGCCCACGGCACTTGAGATTGCCAGTATCGTTCGAGACGTGTTGTTGGCGTCTGCATCACCTGAGCAATCAGACACTCAGACAGCCTTGGCGACTTACGTTATGTCTAACTGTGAAGAGGCCGGCGAAGTGGGACGTTTTATCGCTGCCAACCCGGGTAAACTCAACAAAGTCCGTGCTGCTGTGTGGACTTACTTGACCACTCATCAGGAAAGAGCTCAAGCTTTGCTCGGTGAAGAACAACTCTCTTCCCTCAAGCGCTTAATGCTTTATCCCACAACTGACACCCTGCAAAGTTTGGCTGGAGATGCCAACACTTTGGCTTTCAATCAAGAACTTCGCACACAGTTGTCTGACAGTGGTTTTGGCAAATCTGATGCGATGTCAGGACTGATGGTGCAGATGATGCAAAAGGGCAAGGTCGGCTCTGTATTACAACCGGGGGATGCTCAACGTTCGTATCATGTTGTCGACGCCGCAGGTGCTGATGCTAAACTAGTGGATTCAGTAGAGCATGTCGTATGTCCAGGTGGTTGCGAGAATTGTGGCCCATATAGCCCGGCATACGTTACAGGTTTGAAGAGTCACTTTGAAACTAGCTTAGCAGCTGCATTCAGCTTCCTCGGAGTGTCTGCTCCTCGTTCAAGTACGGGCGCTACTCCTGGTGCGGGCAAAGGTCTAGACCGTGACTCAGCATATAATAGACCTGTGACAGTCGTCGGTGACTACAACCGCCTCAGGTAAGAGATATTGCTAAAAGCCTTGGTTGATGCCTTTAGAGACTATCCGTCTCTGCGCCCAACAACATTCACTAGGATCTGTTGCTAACGCTTGCTGTGGTGGAGTATCTCAGAGAGTGTGGCGTTCTCTTAGTCTTTTATGAATTAAGTGCTTTTTTAAGTGTTGTTTAATGATGTATTGGGGAAGTGCTTACGCCTGGCTGCTTGTTGATCTCCAACAAGTAGCGGATTAGCCACAGGGTTAGCAAACATTCTAACGGGGGCATAATCAGCAACTCGATCAAACAACCCTGCTTTACCTCCCTCGGATTCACGATATTGTTCGCGAACTTTCTTTTGAGTGAGGCCCAGTCTGCATGCCAGACTTGCGTCTGTTTTTGATGCGGAGGGATCTCTGGCTGCTTGTGTCATGTCATCTCTTGTACGGATCAGGATACTATTATCTAGCTGCCATCCCTCAGTATATAGCTCTCGTAATGTTACATGCCTGTCGGGATCCTCTAATACGGCGAGCCCAAATAATTTTATCAGTAGCACAGATTCTCGAATAAAAGCATTCATATCAAACTTAGGATACTGACTTAGTCCCACAATGTTGCACAAATGCTGTCGTGATACTCTTGGTAAAGACGATCGGAGTGCCAAATCTTCATTGTCTAAAGTGGTCGCATACTGTAACCAGCCTGTGCAGGTTTCACTAATACGAGGCAGAGTAAGAGAGAGGCTAGGTTTGTTACACAGCGTAGTCACAATCAGATCAAACAAACCTGGTGCCTGTGCGGGAGGGATAACATTGGCAGGGATTGTGGCTCTACCCGCATCACTGAGGCCATCTCTTCGAACGCCATGATATATCAGAGCGCGGTATCGATCAGATTCTTCCAGTGACTCAAAGGCACTGAATCGCGCCTCGTCCAACTCGCCTCTTAGCGCCGCGAGCAACGCTGTTTTCCGATCTTCGTTACCACTTAAGGTGCGATTTAAGTCTTTACACTGCTCAAGGATAAGCGGGATGATATGAAGAGCGGCTTTGACAACGGGTGGGTTATCTTGTCTCTCAACTGGCGTTAGGGACTCGCGCAGAATTTCTCTGATGGTATCGAGTGCTGTTTCGACGGCAGCAACGCCTGGACCTACTATCATATTGACTAATTGTAGAGGAGGGACTGGTGGAACTATACCTTCAGGCATAACAGGTTCGCCTTCTGCGTGTTGTTGGACAGCGCGATCTAGTAGGGCTTGTACACCTTGCTGGCTTTGTAGTAACTGTGCTTCTGTTTCCTCTCCAGCCGGGTCTGGCTTTGCCTCTTCTTGATTGCGAGAAGCTTCTGCAGGAGCGCTAAGAGATGATAAACTTTCACGACTAAGTGAAAGGACAGTAGCCCTTCTTACACGTAGATCAGCGTCTGAAAGCAACTCTCTGGGATGAGGTGTGTCTAATAGGCTACTTGCTCCGGGTATTTTTTCAAACTCGCTTAGTTTACCCCCTAGATATTTAAAGCTATGTACAACTAGCAATAAACAAAAATACAGGCCGGTATTTCCGTTTTTATGAGTTGAGTGAGTTAGTGCGATAAAGAATCGTAGTGCTAGCGGGATAAGCTTTGCGGGTAACTGTACAATTCCACTAATGAAAATAAGGTGTAATGGAACATCACTTTTCTTCAAGTCATCTAGGAAGTTTTCTGTTAATGATATATTTGAAAACCTTTCGCAGAGAAGGGCTGTTGCTGTCTCAACAATATCTTCGGCCATTGACTTGAATCTCTGAGTTAGTTTCTCACCAAGCTCTTTTTTGTTTCTTTTATCATAAGCTTGATGTAAGAGACGAGAGAAATCTTGCCAGTCATGGGGGGAGTCTTCATGGCGGCGTGCTGGGTTCATTTTCAATAGGTGTGTGGTTAGTCGACATAAGACATGTAGCTTTTCGTTTATCTTGAAAGGAGCCGTGAGTTTGTGCGGTAATTCGTCTTTTTCATTCTTAGGGAGGACACGCTTAATCGCCATAATTTGTAACTGAATACGAGAAGTTAAGGTATAGTGAGGCGTAAAGTGAAGCTCTAAAGGGGAGCTGTCGAGAGTAGGACCTCTAAGTTGATTTGCGAACTCTGAATAAGCGCTATGAGCAACTTTAATAAAATGGCATTGAAGAGTATTGAGTGCGTTGACTGTTGCCATAAGTCTTTCTACTTGCTCAGGCGTCAGTTCTCGCTCAGCTCCATCGGGGATAGCCTCAGCATCATCACCGTAATCATCCTCTAAAACAGGGAGGGCGAGTTCGGCACTAGGTGCCCGTGTATGTACCAGGGCGCTAGTACTGAGACCGAGTAAGCTTCGCAGTTTCTCAGCAGGCTTGCCAGTCAACTTCTCTTCAAGAGTGGAATTAAGCTGCTGTAGACTTTCTAGATCGATCATGGCGCCCCGCGATGTTAATTGCCCAATTTAAGCGAGAGGGTAGCTTAGACGCAAGGTTTACGCTATCACAAGAATAAGCTACACACGATGCTCCGCAGTATATCATTAGGGCTTGATTAGGCAAAGGTTTAACCGAATTTTATACGGATCATTCTTGCGCTAGGAAGCGCTCAGTGGTATCTTGCCATTCCTTCGTAGGCACGTAGCTCAGTGGTAGAGCATCACCTTGACATGGTGGGGGTCGTTGGTTCGAAACCAATCGTGCCTACCAATTTATCCCCCCTGTTTTTAAAGTTTTTTTCTTTTTATTCAGCAGGTTAGCTCCGAGAAGGGGCTCGATTTGCGCTTTCCTGTCGCCCCATCTTGTTGTCACTATTTGCACGATTTTGTATGATGTTTTAATCGAAATGCACTCTGTGTGCACTCTGAAAGATCATGTTAAAGGCGGGTAAATCGATGGCGACAGACTCAATTACAAATACTTTGTTAGCAAGGCTTAAGCCGCGTGAGAAAGAATACGATATGCGTGATGCCAAGCTTAAGGGGTTTATGGTACGCGTGCAGCCTTCTGGCAACATGAGCTATGTGGTTCAGTATGCTAGGGGCAAACGGGTCAACCTCGGTCGAGTAGGTGTGCTGACACCCGCAGAGGCTCGTGAGAAGGCGGTAAAGGTGTTAGCTGACTATGCGAATGGCATGGATCCTAAACAAGCCGAGCGTGCGAAAAAAGGCACACCTAGCCTTGCGAGTTTTTTAAACAGTGATTACGCGCCATGGGTGAAGTCTCACAATATCTCTGGTGAAGAGGCGATAAAAACAATTTTGCGTCATTTTAAGCATTTGCTCGATGTCCCTCTCGACCAGATCAAAGCGCAAGACATCGATAAGTGGCGTACGAAGAAACTTGAATCAAAATCAATGAAGATAAATACCATTAACCGCACGGTGACACCTCTACGTTCAGCAATAACCAAAGCGGTGGAATGGGGGATCATTAAAGAGCATGGACTCGCTGGTTTGAAAGTATTGAAGTTCGATGATACGCGAGTGCGTTACTTAGAGGAGGACGAAAAGCGCCGGTTATTGGAGCAGTTAAGAGTTCGTGAGACAAAAATAAAAGCGCAACGCAAAAGTGCGAATGACTGGCGGGTTTCTCGCGGATATGAAGTTTATCCTGAAATCAAAGCAAGTGATTTTGCTGATCACTTGATGCCAATGGTCATATTGGCGCTGAACACAGGGATCCGCAAAGGCGAGCTACTGCGTCTGGAACGAAAGCATATTAACCTTAAGCAAAGAACACTGTTCGTTGAAAAGTCCAAAAATTATCTGGCAAGATATGTACCGCTAAACGATAGCGCAACAACTATGTTAAAAAAATGGATGCGGCAAACAGAAAAGTTACAAAGTCGCTACCTTTTTCCTAGTCCTAACAATCCAGCTAAGCCGATTAGCTCTGTTAAGAAAGCGTGGACGAAGTGCTTGCTTGACGCTGAAATAGAAAACTTGCGATGGCATGATTTACGTCATGACTTTGCGAGTAATTTAGTGATGAAAGAAGT
>JAUHZG010000062.1 GCA_030425845.1 Gammaproteobacteria bacterium | reverse complement strand
AGGGTTATTTAGGATGCTCCAATGTTAGCTCACATAACGCAGATCGCTCAGGAATTGGTGGCAGAATCTACACTAACTAAGACAGCCAGCTAAAAACTCATCGACTCAATTCGAGTTTGCTTCTCTTGCCATAGCTGATTGAGCCAACCTTGGAAATGTGTACGAAAGGCTTTATCTTCAAAATAATCACCCAGTAAATCAGGCGTCAACTCACGCTGTTGGATGTCTATCTTAATCGCGGATAGTCGTCCACAGAGAAAGTCCCATAACGTAGCTTTCCCTTGTGGGTAGACGACAGTAACATCTAACACATGATGAATTTGCCCCCCCATCACCGCTAGCGCATAAGCAACCCCCCCCGCTCTAGGTTTAAGCAGATTAGTATAAGGGGATTGCTGTTTTTTAGCCTTGGCTTCTGTAAAGCGCGTACCTTCAATGTAATTCATAATAGCGACGGGCTTGTTTTTGAATTTCTCGCACGACTTACGTGTTCGCTCAAGATCTTGACCTTTCAGTTCAGGGTTCCTGGCTAACTGAGATTTACTATAGCGCTTCATAAAGGGCATATCCATCGCCCACCAAGCCAAGCCTAATACCGGGATATAACGCAAAACATCTTTAATGAAAAATTTCAGCATTGGAATTTTGCCAATAAAGACTTTCTCAAGTACTAAAATGTCTAACCAGCTTTGGTGATTAGCAATCACTAGATACCAATCGTCTATCTTCAGTTCTTTATCACCACTGACTTCCCATCGCGCACGATAAACAACTTGTGCCCCCATGCAAACCACTTGGATCCACACGTAGGCAACCCCATCAACGAAACGAGTAAAGAGTTTGCGAGATGCCTCAAGCGGAATGACTAATTTACACAAGGCAAAAGAGAAAACAAACGGTGCACACATCAAGGTGTTAACTAGTAAGACAAAAAGTGCAAACACAGCGACGCAATATTCAGCTAACTTTTTCAATGGTTCCTCTCATGACAGTAACTGGCGAAAATGTGCCCCAACCTAGCAAGTAACTAGGCTCAAGGTCAAGCACAAAAACGCCTAGCATTATCAAACAAACGGATCCAGGGGCTCTCATGTGGCCAATCCTTAGGGTGCCACGAGAGTTGCTGAGTAAGGAAAACACGCTCAGGGTGCGGCATTAAGATAGTAACCCGCCCATCTTCAGAGCAAAGCCCCGTTACCCCCTGACTGCTACCGTTAGGATTATGAGGATAACACTCCGTGATTTGTCGCTCATGATCGACATAACGCATCACTATCTGCTCATTTTCCTCGGCAAAATTGAGATCGGTACTCATCCCCCAATCCACACGCCCTTCACCGTGTGCCACCACTACTGGAAGTATACTCTCTTGCATCCCATTGAATAAAACTGAGCGTGATTTGCCAATCTTTACTGCACTAAGACGCGCTTCAAAACGTTCGGATTGGTTGGCCACAAAGGTAGGCCAGTGATCCGTTCCCGGAATAATGTCTGTACATTGTGATAGCATCTGACAGCCATTACACACACCAAGTGTGAAGGTCTCATTACGTGCAAAAAACTCTGCAAACACGTCGCGTGCGATTTCATGAAAGAGTAGAGTTGCTGCAAAACCACGCCCCGCACCCAATACATCACCAAATGAAAAGCCACCACACACCGCGAGTCCCTGAAAAGTAGCCAAATCTTCAAGTCCCAGCAAAATATCACTCATGTGTACATCAACTGCCTCAAAGCCTGCATGCATAAAGGCAGCGGCCATTTCACTGTAGCCGTTAATCCCTTGCTCACGCAAAATCGCGATCCTTGGTTTTTTGCCGCTCAGTTGGGGTCTGTCGTTTATGTCAAAAGTCACGTCAACAGGTAGCCCCCCACTCTGTCGAGTTGTTTGCTCGTAAGCACTGTGAGCACAGGTAGGGTTATCACGCAGCTTACACATTTCAAAACTCACAGTCGAAAAAGCTTTGTGACAATCTTCTAAGGTTTCATCAAAGATAACCTGTCCTTGGTGTCGTATCGTGATAGATGCGGCCTGCTTGGGACACCCTATGACGTGAGTAAATTCCGCCAAGCCACACTTAGCTAGAACTTTGAATACCGCGTCTTTGTCTTTATGACGGATCTGTATAACCGCACCATACTCTTCGTTAAATAAACTGCTAATGGCGCACGCGCCTAAGTCATCAAGTAGTAACTCAAGACCACACTTCGCCGCGAATGCCATCTCACTCACACAAGCAAATAAGCCGCCATCACTTTTGTCGTGATACGCAAGCAGGAGTTTTTCTTGGGCTAGTGTTTGAATCGCTTGGAAAAACTGATAGAGCACATCTGCTTCGTCCACATCAGGTACTGCGTCACCAACCTCGTCGATCACACTCGCTAATACCGAAGCACCCAAACGTTGTTTCCCTTTGGCACAATCAATTAGGAGTAACTCTGACTCCCCTTCATCGAGTTGACATTGTGGCGTGAGCGTCTGCTTAACTTGATGAACAGGGCTAAACGCACTTATCACACACGAGAGTGGCGACTTCATGTGCTTCGTCTCACCTGCCACTTGCCATTGTACTTGCATAGACAACGAGTCTTTTCCCACAGGAATGGTTAACCCAAGTTTAGGGCACAAATCCATAGCAATCGCCTCAACAGCCTCATACAGTGCTTGCTGCTCGAGCTCATCTTGACATGCGGCCATCCAGTTCGCTGAAAGTTTGATATCTGTAATTTTCTCGATACGTGCCGCGCAGAGGTTAGTGATCGCTTCTGCCACAGCCATACGCGCACTCGCCGCCGGATTAATCACCGCAAGTGGCGCACGCTCCCCCACAGCCATCGCTTCACCGTGAGACGAGCCAAAACTTACTGCCGTCACTGCGCAATCTGCCACAGGTACTTGCCAAGGCCCAACCATCTGATCGCGTACAGTTAAGCCGCCCACAGTGCGATCACCAATGGTGATCAAAAAGGACTTATCCGCTACCGTTGGATGTGACAGTACATCAAAAGCGACATTCGTCAGAGATACCTCCGACAGATCAATTGCTGACGTGTGACGTGGTTTAGTGTGAATTTGTTTGACTAATTTAGGTGCGTTACTAAAGAGTAAGTCCATCGGTATGTCGATAGGATACGCATCAAAGTAACTGTCCCCCACCAACAACTGAGTCTCTTGCGTGACTTCACCGACGACGGCCAATGGACAGCGTTCCCTAACCGCTATCTCTTTCATCAAAGGAACATCTTCATCATTGACGGCAAGAACATAACGCTCTTGTGATTCATTACACCAAATAGCCATCGGCGATAAACCATAATCCGCTACCGGAATGGCACGTAGTTCAATTCGCCCACCTCTATCAGCATCGTGAATGATTTCGGGTAACGCATTGGAAAGACCGCCCGCCCCCACATCATGAATAGAGATAATAGGGTTGTCTTTACCGAGTGCCACACAGGCATTAATCACTTCTTGAGCACGTCTTTCCATTTCAGGGTTGTCACGTTGAACCGACGCAAAATCTCGTTGTTCTTGACCTCCTGCCATTTGCATAGAAGAAGCACTGCCACCGCCTAAGCCAATCAGCATGGCTGGCCCCCCTAATACCATTAACGCCATACCCGGCTGCAGAGTTTTTTTCTCCACATGTTCTGGACGAATATTCCCATAACCACCCGCAATCATAATAGGCTTATGGTAACCGTAGCTTTGCGTGACGTCATTAAGCGTGACGTCTTGCTCAAACACGCGAAAATAACCACATAAATTCGGTCGACCAAATTCATTATTGTAATTTGCCGCTCCGATAGGTGCATCAAGCATGATATCCAAACTCGATGCAATGTGTTTAGGCTTAGATAGTGGTTTTTCTTCATGACGAGGATTGTCGGGAAGTCGTAAGTGCGAGACATTAAAGCCTGCCAAACCTGCTTTGGGTTTGGCGCCAATTCCAGTCGCCCCTTCATCGCGAATTTCGCCCCCTACACCGGTAGCCGCCCCAGGGTAAGGGGAAATAGCGGTTGGATGGTTATGCGTTTCCACCTTCATGACAATGTGAACCGGCTCATGGTGCCATTCATAAGCTCTTGTCTCGGGACAGCATAACAAGCGCTTATCTTCCACGCCTCTGATCACAGCGGCATTATCTTTGTAAGCAGACAGTACACCTTCGGTATAAGGTTGGTAAGTGTTTTTGATCATACTAAATAAACTTAGTGGCATGACTTCGCCATTCACTTTCCAAGAAGCATTAAAAATCTTATGCCGACAATGCTCAGAGTTAACCTGTGCATACATCATCAGCTCGGTTAAGCTTGGATTGCGCATTTGCTCTTTGAAGGCGTCCACCAAGTAATTACAGTCGACTTCCGTAAGACCTAAACCGTGCACGTCATTTAACGTTTCAAGCGCACTAAGTCCTTCCCCTAACACATCCACTTCAAGATAGGTCGAAGGCTCTTGATACTCAAATAATTGTTCTCCATCTTCAAGCGCCGCTCCTACCGTCTGCGTCATCGCATCGTGTATCAATGGGTATACTAGTTCTAGTTCAGTGTCATTGAGTGTTTGGGCATGCGTAGTCTCAATATAAAAACGTACAGCTCGCTCAACGCGGTGAATCGCTGTGAGC
Source organism: Gammaproteobacteria bacterium (assembly GCA_030425845.1). Taxonomy (GTDB): domain Bacteria; phylum Pseudomonadota; class Gammaproteobacteria; order JAUHZG01; family JAUHZG01; genus JAUHZG01. The sequence continues at coordinate 5,869 of JAUHZG010000062.1, read as the reverse complement.
CCACACTGATGAAGTATTTCCGTGGCTTTAGATGACCACGGTGAAATCGTGCCAAAACGCGGCATCACAATGATAACTTGTTCTCTTTCAATGGTAGGGACATAGCCTTCCCCCGAGAGGAGTAACATTAATCTATCTTCCTCTTGCGCGAGAAGATGACGCTCCAGATCGGCAAAATAAATCACTTCCGCTTTCACACTGGAAAGTCCTGGTAGTTTGTTATTGATTTCACTCGTGAGTTTTTTTAAGCGAAAGGTCGAGAATGCGGCTTGGCCGCGGATAATTAGCATGTGATGTGTAGTCCCTATGACAGTGTCCCTGATCAGTCTAGCAAAGATACAGGCAGTGGTGTAGAGCCAGCCCTATTCCCATTGCTCGGCAAGTCCATACTCGTTACAATGTTGGCCTCTTACTCTGGACTAGCAAATAATGAAGCGACTTTTCACCACACTACTATTGCTATTTTTCTCTATGACGTGTTTCGCCGATGGTCAATTTACTTTCGCTCAGATAGAGCTGGTGATCTTCTTGCGCCCTAATTTTGCTAGTTATGTCCCAGAGCACTTACCTAAAGAGCCGATTGATGAAGCGCCAATCCTTATTACACCGCAACCGAACCCAAAAGCTATAGACGGTGACACGCCCTATCAATACTTACCCAAAAAATACTTTCATCTTAGTGCACTCACGCGTGAACTTGGTGAAAATACCGCCAACCTAGTCGTTGCCCATCTTGCATGGCGACAACCAATAGAAATTGGTAAGTACGGTAAAGTGGTTCAGTTTTTTGCAGGCGTGCCCTATTCGACTAGTCGCGTTAACCCTACTCTGCCTTTCGATCACACTCAATCACAACAGAGCAGCGACACCCCTGGCCAACCCCAAAATGCCGAACAAGATCAGGCGCAAGACACGCTCAACCCTGCTATTCCAGGCAACCCAGAGCAAGCCCCTGTCGATGACGAGCACCCTCCAACAACAACCGCGACTCTAGAACAAGTCCAAACGAATCTCAACTGGCAAGTCACAGGTCATATTCGACTGGTCAAAATCAATAATTACTACAACGTGCAATTGTATGTGCGCGTCAAGCAACGTGACGCTAACGGCTTTAAGAGCGTCGTACTTCAGCAAATCCACGCTGCCACCCCGGGCAAGCTGCGTTACTTTGATCATCCCGCGATGGGCGTGATTTTGTTGGTGAAACCTTACAAGCCAACACTTGCGGCACCAGCGGCGTAGATTTCTCTTTGGATTCAATTAAGCGCTTTTATCCCCTGCGAGGACAGACCGCAGTATAGCGCGTTTCTTGTCCTACATTGGGGTTGTGCTAAGTGATGCTAGGCGAGGCAAAAGTAAGTGAGAATGAGGGAGTTTGCAACTAGCAAATGACCGATTTCGAGCTTGCTTTTAACAAAGCATAGCACGCTTAGCACAGGCCCAATCATTCGTGCTCAGGAGCAACAACATAGATCCCCGGGGCATTTCTTAGGTATTCTTTGTAATCCATCCCATAACCAAAGATATAACGATCACCCACTTTAAGCCCGGTAAAATCCGCTTCTTTAATCACGTCATCGCCGCGAGGATGTTCTTTATCGACAAGCACTGCGGAGAGGATCTCTTTGGCATTACGCGCTTTACAGTAGTCAACAATCGCTGTAAGTGTATGGCCACGATCTAAAATATCATCGACAATCACCACCGTGCGACCAGCAAGTGATGTTGACGGCTCAAACTTCCATTTGAGTTCTCCGCCGGTGATTTCACCGTCATAGCGAGTTGCATGGATATAATCGACTTCTACCGGAAAATCCAAACGCGGTAATAGATTTCCAGCCGGCACTAAAGCACCAACCATCACACACAAAAACAAAGGATTTTTATCCGCCAGAACTTTATTCATTTCCTCAGCCATTTGATCGAGTGCTTGCTCAATCTGCTCTTTGTTGTACAAACAACTGGATTTTTCCATCACTTCACGGATATGTGACGGTAGATCGATATGGCTCATGTTATTCCTCGGTGCTAAGTGTGTTTGGCTCAGGCGACATCGCAATCCCTTCCGGCACATGCAACGTTCGCGTTGGGAAGGCGCATTCTGCCCCATTTTCCTCAACTAGTGCAAGGATTTTTAGCAGAACATCTTCTAAGATATTTTGATAGCGTTGCCAGTTGGTTGTTTTAGTAAAACAATAAATCATCATATTGATTGACGACGCGGCACACTCAATTATGTTAACCATCAATGTTTGCGAAGTATCAATTTCTGGATGTTCTTGTAACATCGCCTTCACATCTTGCAAAACTTTAGGGATAACCGCCGCATCATCGTAGCGCAAGTTGATAATTTGTTTGATGCGACGATTACTCATACGAGAAGGGTTTTCGATCGCAATAGAGGTAAAAACCGCATTGGGGACATACAGTGGGCGCTTATCAAACGTACGAATTCGAGTCGAGCGCCAACCAATGTACTCCACAGTCCCTTCGATTTCTCTATCCGGTGAACGGATCCAGTCGCCAACCTTAAACGGCCTATCGGTATAGATAACCAAGCCACCAAAGAAATTCGCCAACAGCTCCTTACCTGCAAGCCCTAACACCAACGTACCGGCACCACCCACGGCGAGTAAGCCGGAAATTTTTAAGCCTAAACTTTGTAAACAAAGTAAAACAGTAGTTACCACCACCGCAACCCGCAGTAACTGCGAGATAGCTTGTGTGAGGGTTTGGTCTATCTTTTCATGTCGTGAATATTCATGCTCGACGTTCGAAATAAAACGCATTAAGCCCCAGGCGACAATAGCCGCCAGGCCTAACTCTCGCAAAGGTGTGATGGCCTCAAAGATAGTCACCTCAGGTGCCCTGGCCGCAACAATGCTGGCAGCAAAACACACCCCAATTAACCAGATGAGGTAATTAAGCGGGCGATCTAACGATTGAAAAATCAAATCATCCCAGCGATTTTCCGTTTTTTCAGCACGATTGATGAGGCGTGCCATCATCTTTGCTACGATTAAGCGAAGTGCAGCGGTACCAAGAATGGTAAAAAACACTTGCAGTACCCAGTTGTAATGATTAAAAACGAACTTCACGAAATGTAGGGCCGAATCCCAAGTCATGCTTACTCCTCGATAATAATAGGGGTGTACACAGGCACCAAATCGAACAGCTCGATGATAGCATCATTTGCCATACGAATGCAGCCACGTGAACCAGGCTGCCCTAAGGTCACTTCATCCGGTGTACCGTGTATATAGATATAGCGTTGCATGGTATCGACGTTACCGAGGCGATTAAATCCTATCTCACACCCTGACAACCATAGAATGCGCGTTAATATCCAGTCACGTCCAGGATACTTTGTCATATCGCCCGTGTGGTAAAGTCCGCATGGACGTCTTCCACGAAAAATTGTGTTCACGGGAGCCCCAGCCCCTATCTTGGCGCGGATAAGGTGTTTACCCAGTGGTGTTTGTCCACTGTCTTTTTGCTGCCCGATACCGTTGGCACCGGTCGAGATACGATATTCTTTAAGTGGCGTGTTGTCTCGAGCAAAAAGCGTTAATGTTTGTGAGCCGATCTTGGTGATGATGTGCATAGTGTTTTGCTGTGCCGTTAGTGTTGCTGATAGTGAAACGTAAATGGACACCGCGGTCAAGCGGAATCCAGCTCCAAAAATTGTTCACATACTACCAACCGAGCATTCGCTTTCATTTTACTACAAAATGTTGATATTTCTTGTCAATTCAGAGTATTGCACTTATCGTACTAGGCGGTCGAAAAATAAATTTAGGAGACATTAATGAAATCAATCAAACTACTAACAACTGTTGCCGCAACTTGTCTTAGCTTATCCGCTACTCTTGTTGCGCACGCAGCAACCTCACCAAAACCTGCCGCATTGCAATTTAGTAACAATACCACTTCTGATATCACTACTAAGCTCGATAATGGCGGATGCAGTGCAGATCTATTAGGCCCCGCAGAAGGCATCCTAAAACCAGGTGCCGCCCCCTTAAAGCTTCCAACCGCACTTACCGATGCCGGAAACTTATGTAATTTCGTTGGTGGCGCGACAAGCTGCAGTGTAGCCGTCTATGCTGATGATGATTGCAAAGGTACCCCTATCGCGACTGCAAGTGTTGATAAAAACTACGCTCTTATCAACAAATCAGGCGCCATCAATTACTATCAAACTAAGAATGCAGGTGGAACGTCTTATGTCGTAGTTGGCTAAGAAGTGTTTGCCTAATCAACGAAAAAAGGCTTGCTATGATCAGCAAGCCTTTTTCGTTTTGGATATTTATTCATCCCTGTCATCAAGTTCGTTTTACATCAACCATGTCAACTGCACCCCCCAAATATTGGCACTCGCTTTCACGTTACCATTCACACTGGTGTTGAGTGGCCCAAGATTAAGCGTCTTATTAATTGGAGCTTCTTTTAAGAAAAGATGTTGATAGCCTACATCGGTAGTAAAATGTTTATTGATACGGTGGTGGACGCCAACGGCAATACCAAATCGGTTGTTGTCCGGTAAGCGGATATCACGGTCGAGATCGTTGGTAGGCGTCTCATCATAGTTAACACCCGCTCTAAACGTCCAGTCTTGATCATAGTGATAATTCAATCCCAATGCATACAACCAAACATTTTTAAAGCCTTCGTGAATAGTAATGGACGGTATGGGACCTAAACCACCAGAAGCAACATTGTGTAACGTCAAGTTTTGTAGCGTATCCCAATGGTTATACTGAGCTGTACCAAGAAGGGTTAACTTTGGCGAAACGTTATATAGCGCACTTGCCGTTGCATAGTACGGTAGCTTTGTTTTCACATAAGTGTTGCCTAGATGCTCTCTGTTTTCCCCTGTCCTTTGCCTAATCGCATTACTTGCACCTCTTAAGGTCAATGATACTTGTGAGTGATAGCTCAAACCCAGTCTTAATGCCGAGGTTGGCTGATACATCACACCGGCATGCCACCCTGCACCCCAAGCATTGCCTTTATTGATTACCTCGTCCTTATCAGCAGATGGAATAGGCTCCTGCGAAAAAGTCGCAATCACTCGTTCGAAGTCCATCCCCGCGCCAACTGAGATGTGGGCAGGAAGTTTAATCGCCAGTGATGGCGTTAAGTCAAAATCTTGCAAATCAGTTTCGGTTGCCGATGAAGCCACGACTGATCCTAACTCCCACTGGGTTGCTAAACCAAAAGGCACCACACTGGCAAAACCAAAACTCACTTTATTGGTAAGCGGGATCGCAACAGAGAAAGTAGGGATCGGCATACTGCCATTGCCCCCTTCTGCCACGCCTTGGTGATCACCCAAAAAAGCATCGGTCGCGCGTCCTGTAAACTTGATGTTGGTTTGGATGATAGTTACCCCACCAGTGACTTGTGGCCCATCTAAGTAAACAAGTCCTGCGGGGTTATAGTACGCCACACTCGCATCATTGGTATCCACAGCCATCCCCGCGTGAGCATTCCCCAAGCCAGAAACGTTTTGCTCATAGAGTTGATACGCTGCTGCATTGGCCGTATTGGACAAACTAAGACTCGCGATACAGGCCCCAGACAATAGCATCGCGTTGACCAATCGAGTGAATTTCATGCTTAACCCCTTGAGTTATCTAGTAATGGGGCAACAAGATACACGAGTAGTCGTAGCACGCAAACTAAAATCGTCCCAAACGGTCGTTCGATAATAACCAAAACACTATTTTGCCAAAATAGTGCTCGAAGCGTATGCAATAATTGGTTAGAATACTCGCATCATTCTCCTAGAATTGTGCGCCCAACTGCCGTTTCTAGGATTACGCGAAGCAATGATGCTTCTCATCCGCCCTCGCTATGACGGCAC
>JAUHZG010000061.1 GCA_030425845.1 Gammaproteobacteria bacterium | reverse complement strand
GCGATAGGATTAATGGTTGGGTAATGAAGCATGCGTTTTGGTTAGCTTAGCAATAAAGAGATAATCATACGCGATGCGACGATAAATAAAAAGCCACCAAACAGGCGCTTCAAGGTCTTGGTATCCGCCTTGGTAGAAAGCCGAACACCTGTGGGGGTTGCGAGTAAAATGCCTGGGGCAACCATCAAGGTTGCTGGCCAATAAATGCACCCAATAGTGTACGGAGAGTGTGTGGTGATCACATTCGCCGTCATGGCATACATTAGGGCACCACAGACCGCGATGATAAAACTTGCACACGCAGAGGTGCCACTGGCCTTACGCATAGGGACATTACAGCGGGTGAGCCACGGGATGAGCAGGGCGCCACCGCCAATGCCGAGCAGTCCTGATTTCGCCCCGACAATAAAGGCAACCACAAACAGGACGGGCAATGAAGGTAAAGTACGCTCTGGGGTGGGAGCTTTGGCGCGAATCATGCGCATGCCAATATAGAATAGAAACAATGCAAGCACGCCTTTTAACGCATCCGAAGTAAAGTAATGCGATAAATAAGCGCCCGTGAAGCAACCGGTGGCGATCCCTGGGGCTAAATTTTTTACCACCGGCCAGTGTACATTGTAGTTTTTGCTGTGGCCGCGTGCCGACATGAATGAAGAAAAGACAATACATGACAATGAGGTGCCCACGACAAGGTGCATCACATCGCCGTTAGCTAAATGGAAATGGTTAAACATAAACAATAGTGCGGGGACTAAAATTACACCACCGCCGATGCCAAGCAGGCCGGCGAGGGTGCCGGTAGCGATTCCGACAAGAAATAGACAAAGAATTTCTGTCATGTTGTACGATTTTGGTGAATAACGGATTGCCATGATAGCATAGCTAGCCTTTAAATCTCATCAGAAGTGGTGCCCTATGACACAAAACCAGCGTCGTGTTCTATCCGTCTTTAGTCTTGCCCTTATTACGATTGGCTCGGTCGACAGTATTCGTAACTTGCCAGCGACGGCCATGTTTGGAAGCTCGCTGGTGGTTATGTTCACCTTGGCGGCGTTCTTATTTTTATTTCCTTGTGGTTTAGTGGCTGCCGAGCTAGCCGCGGCCTGGCCTGAGAAAGGCGGCGTGTACCAATGGATCAAGATAGCTCTGGGGCCGCGTGCCGCTTTTTTTGGGATTTGGTTCCAATGGGTGGAAAATATTTTTTGGTACCCGACTATCTTATCGTTTATCGCCGGGACGATTGGATATGTGGTGAACCCTTCGCTCGCACATAATGCTTGGTTTATTGTGGCAGTGATTAATATTTCATTTTGGTCGATGACGTTGCTGAACTTACAAGGCATGAAAATGTCAGCGTGGTTCAGTAATTTTTGTGGGATATTGGGTTTAGTCGTACCAATGTTTTTTATTATTGCGTTGGGGGCGATTTGGGTGTTAAGTGGTAAGCCTATTCATGTCAGTTTTCATTGGCATGCAATGTTAGGTTTGCATGACAGTAGCTTTATTACGTCAATGACAGCAGTAGTGCTATGTTATTGTGGGATTGAGATCACCTCGACTCATGCGCTGGAAGTAAAAAATCCTGAAAGTGACTACCCCAAAGCATTGATGATATCGGTATTTTTTATTTGGATAACCTTAGTGTTAGGCGCCTTGTCGATTGCGATTGTGGTGCCTTCTAAGCAAATAAGCTTAGTGGCAGGGATCATGCAGGCATTTTCCGTTTTTTTTACCACCTATCATATGACGTGGGTCTTACCTTTGATAGCGGTGAGTCTTGTTATTGGCAGCCTAGGTGGCGTGAGCAATTGGCTCATCGCCCCGTGTAAAGGCTTAGTGGTCGCGATGATGGACTTTGGTGTGATGAAAGATTCTGACGATGCTGTATACGTTCCGTCTAAGTTATTAGTTGGGCAGGCGCTGATAGTGACTGTGATTAGTTTTTTGTTTGTCTTTAGTCACAGTATCAACAGTGCGTACTGGGTGTTCACGGCGCTAGCGTCACAAATTTATATGTTGATGTATATCTTGATGTTTATTGCGGGCATTATTCTGCGTTACAAGTATCCTGACAAACACCGCCCGTTTAAAGTGCCTGGTGGCATGATCGGGATGTGGTTATGTGCGTCTCTTGGATTACTTGCCTGTGTGATGACATTTATCATCGGTTTTTTTGCGCCAAGTAGTTTACACTTTAGCCATGCATGGTACTACCAAGCCATCATCTGTAGTGCTATTGCCTTGGTGATGGTGCCACCAGGCCTGTTGTTTTTAAAGCGGGGCTAAAGGCCAGTTTTACCAACGCCGCACGACACCTATGCCATCATCAGGTGGTGGCAGGTGCTCTGGCCCATTCGTAGCGTCCACTGAAAAATCGGCAGTACTAGCATTCCCAGCATAAAAAGTCGCAGAGCTTGGAGGGGCAGCATTGCTTAATCTTGATATGTTTTCACGGCCAGACGGCTGCGCAGCTGGGTCCATAGCCTCAATATGCCATTTTTCATCCTCATCATCGTCCTCACTGTTGTTAGTAGCGATACTGAAGACAGAGTGTTCTGCCAAGTTTGAAGCCCCACCCGTACTTCCCGTGCTTCCTGTCGCGTCGTCTGTGCTGTCAGCAGCACCATTTCCCCCACAGGCGGCGGCATGTTGCTGAAACTGAGTCAGAAGGATGTTGAGTTCATCAAAAGCGCGGCGAGTGAAATCATAAAATACTCGCTCTATCCTAAGGACGTTCTCCCAGGAGAGTATGTCTCTAATGATTTTTACCACATTCATACGACCGTCTTCGCAAAGAAGTGAATCGCTTTTCTCTCTAAGATAGGGACCTAAGATCGCTGCTAAAGTTTCATCTTTGTCTTCACCGGTATCGAAGTCGACTTCAACGTCAACCTTGATCTGCCTTCCTAATTCACGGTCCTTTACCCAACCTCGAGGGTGACCTTTTGTTAGGATAGCGGGACCATAGATGAGTTGCCTGAGAAACATCTCAAAGACGGTGACACTTGCATTTTTAGCAACGGCTTCAAGCCGTCGATTGGTTTTAAGGCGAGTGTTAAGATTGGGAGTATCGTTAATCAGACGATAATTTTCAGGGACATTCTCTTGAGTGAATAGTTGGCGTTTATAATACATGCCAAATTTGGTTAAACGTTTAGATCTAACGTACTCAATGATCCCCAATAATAGATTGATAACTAAAACGAGTGCCGGTAGTGCAAGTCCAATGGCGAAGCGGAACAAGTAGTTGTAATCATGGACCTCATCACAAATATGTTGGCAGTGTTCTAGGACATCGTTGCACTTTAATCTAGGTGTACTTAGATCAGACGGAATACATCTGAAATAGCCATCTGGTGGGTCTTGATAGAGTGGGCTGTCAATATAATTTTTCAAGTATTCATGAGAAAGATAAAATTCATGATATTTATTTGCTATCAGTAACAAGGCTAATACTTGGGAGAAGACGACTAGGACGCGCCAGAGGAGAGGACTACGGTAGTAAGTGAGGTGCAATGGTTTGCGCAAGTTAGGTAAGATGGGGTTAGACATTTCTGTCTCAGCGATAGCTTGGCTTGCGCTTCTCACGCGTCGATGGATAGTGCGCGCCTGTGCACGCCACTGCGCGTGAGGATTGTGAAATACGGAGTTGTGTGTTGGTTCTTGTTCTTCGCCACACTTTTTAAAGCACGCGCACAGGCACTTTAAGATAAATGTCATTGTTATGCTCCTTCCTTGGAGTTGCCAGTAGTCTTACCCATTCCATGGGCTAGAGCTAGCGATTAGACTTGAAAAGGAGGAGGTGATCAAATCCAAAAACGTACTGTCGGTAGGCTTCTTCATCAACACTACTAGGGGAAGTAGTTGAACCCCATCGGACTCATTAAAAAAAATAGAAATGAAGAGGCATCAATTTCAACCCGGGTACCCGGGAGGGCTCACTACTACTGAACCACGAGCAGCGCCAATCAGTGTACTTGCGGTAAGTTGCCGAAAGCATTATCATTGAAATTACGATTATTTTAGTTAATATTTCAATGGTAGATAAGCTTTGAAAACGAGAAATCAATCAGTTGCAAGAATTAAAGAGTCTTTTGAAGTGAACCCCATATGCGCGATATTAGGGCCTAGGCAGTGTGGCAAAACAACCTTAGCTAAAGCCTACATTCAGGACAAGCATGGGGTCACTTATTTCGATCTAGAAAATCCGAGAGATCTTGCGCGTTTAGCTGATCCAATGTTGGGCTTAGAGTCCTTAGAGGGACTGGTCGTTATCGACGAAATTCAGCGTATCCCAGAGTTGTTTCCAGTATTGCGTGTGCTTGCCGATACAACAACAACACAGTACTTAATATTGGGAAGTGCCTCAAAAGAACTAATTGCCCAGTCATCTGAATCACTTGCGGGTAGAATAAGTTATATAGAGTTGAGTCCTTTTTACATAGCTGAGGTAGAAGATAGTCGAACTCTTTGGCAAAGGGGGGGCTTCCCTCGATCATACTTAGCGACAAGTGATGAAACGTCTTTTCGTTGGCGGGAAAACTACATTACTAACCTGTTAGAGCGAGATATTCCTCAACTTGGCGTTAACCTTCCAGCTGCAAGTCTACGACGATTTTGGATGATGCTTACACACTATCATGGCAACATTCTCAATGCCGCAGAGTTAGGAAGAAGCTTTGGTGTCTCTCATACAACCATCAAAAAACATTTAGATGTTTTAGCCAGTACTTTTATGATTCGTCTTTTACAGCCATGGCATGAAAATATATCCAAACGACAGGTGAAGTCTCCTAAGGTGTATATCCGCGATAGTGGCTTATTACACACTTTGCTTGGTGTCAATAATAATGAAGAATTACAGTTACATCGATTTCTTGGTGCTTCTTGGGAAGGTTATGCACTTGAACAGGTGATCCTCTCATCTGAAGCAAAAGCGCATGAATGTTTCTTCTGGGCAACACATAGTGGCTCAGAATGTGATTTGGTTATAGTCCGTAATGGAAAAAAGGTTGGCTACGAGTTTAAGTATAGTTCTACACCTAAAGTGACAAAGTCAATGCACTCAGCATTAGAGACTCTTAGCTTAGAAAAATTAATTTGTGTAGTACCAGGTGACTTATCTTATCAGTTAAGCGCCGATGGCATCGAAGTAATGGGGATAGAAAATTTACTCCAAGGCTAATTTAGTGATGAGCGTAATGCCATCACTCATGGGCAACATGCAAAAACTGACGCGTTTGTCGTGTTTCACCTTTTCGTTAAAGACACGAACGGCACTGACATTTCGGTCGTCATTTTCAAGATGGGCGACTTCGCCATTCATCAAGACATTATCAACGGCCAGTACCCCTCCTTGACGTAATAGGATTAGACAAAACTCATAGTAATCATCGTAATGCACTTTATCGGCATCTAAAAAAGCAAAGTCGAACTGGGCACCTTCATCCACGAGTGCTTGCAAGCTGACGTGAGCTCGCCCAACGCGTGAAGTGATCTTATCTTGCAAGTTGGCTTTGAGCCAAAAATCTTGTGCAACTTTAGTGGAGGCGGGGTTGATATCGCAGGTAGTGACATGACCGTCGTTAGGTAGTGCAAGTGCCATCGCCATCGCACTGTATCCGGTAAACGTACCAATCTCTAGGACTGACTTAGCGTTGAGGGTTTTGACTAGCCACGCGAGTAGCTGGCCTTGCTCTGGCGCGATTTGCATTTGGGCGCCGATGAAAGTTTTGGTGCGCTCACGGCATTCGGCAAGGATAGGATGGTCCTCAAACGCATGCTGCTGATAGTACGCATAGACAGTGTCTGTCATTTCTAGTGTTTTTAATGCCATGTTGAGATCCTAAAGTTAATTTGTTTATCGTTGAGTGCAAGCGGTTAGCTCACACTCTCTCAAATCAAATACTGTAATACCACAAAACAACCCGCGCCTACACTAATACTGAGTAGCATGTTGTGGTACTTTGCTTGTAGCAGCCCCGTCAATGCTAAGCATCCCAACTGTGGCAGGCCATGCGGGTAGTGAGACCACTTTACCGGTTCAAGCTCAAACGCTATCAATAACACCATAATGGCTGCGGGCAAGCTACCCCCTACATAAAGCAGATGTTTATTCTTTGCTAAGTGATCCCCAAAGAGAAAAGGTAACAAACGTGTAGCAAGGCTCATCGCACATAATGCCAAGATCGTTAATAAACAATAGAGAGTATTACTCATCGTTGACTTACCAATAGCAAAACAGCGCTGAGACTGATACTCAGCAGCAAGAAATAATGCGGCAACCACAGCATCGCGATGACACCACTCAGCGCGGCAATGATAAATGGCTGTAAGCTTTTTAATTTATGGTATTGCTCAACAGCGACAGTCATAAAAAAACAAGGTAACACAAACCCCAACCCCTTGATGTTGGATGCTGTTGTACTAAGAGCAACACCAATGACGGTACCTGCTATCCAATAAAGATAAATTATGGTGGAAAGCCATAAACAATAGCGCATGTCTTGTTTCTTATCCTCTAGCTGGTGACTAACCAGGATGGCGTAAGTACCATCGACTTGATTGAAGGCTAGCCAAGTCCGCTTTAACCAGCTGACGTTTTTAAAGCGCTTCAAAAAACTTAAGCCATAAAAACTATTACGTAAACCTAAGAATAAACAAGTCGTAACAATGTTCACAATACTCAAGTGCTTGGCCATCATACTGGCCGCAACAAATTGCACTGAGCCACCGTAAATGAGTAGGCTTGCGACAACGGCTAAGAGCCAAGGAAAGTGTAAATGGCAGAATACCAGCCCATAGACTATCCCCAAGGGGAAATAGGCCGCGAAAATCGGTAATGACGTTTTGACAGTAAAAGCGGCTAAGTTTGTGACATCCTTGTGAGTGGCGCCACTCAAGCCTGCTTGCTCCAAGAGTCACGAAGCGCGACAACTCGGTTGAACACTAACGCTTTCTCATCTTGGCAGTAGCGATCAATCACAAAGTAGCCTAATCGCTCAAACTGAAAATGTGACTCGGGAGCGGTGCTGGCCAGATTTTCTTCGATCAAGCAATCGTCAAGCACGGTTAAACTCAGAGGGTTCACCTTGGTCATTAGCTCATCCCAGTCTTTGCTGGCACCAGGATGTTCGACATTGAACAATCTATCGTAGATACGCACTTGGCAACGTCGATGCACGCTCGCACTAATCCAGTGAATGACACCTTTGACTTTACGCCCTTCGGGCTTTTTACCTAGAGTGTCTTTGTCATGTGTACAGTGAAGCTCAGTGACGTTACCGTTGGCGTCAGTGACAACCTCATTACATTTGATCACATAACTCCCGCGCAGGCGCACTTCTTTACCCGGTGCCAAACGGAAGAATTTCTTTTCGGGTTCTAACTGAAAATCCTCTTGCTCAATATAGATTGTTTTTGTGAAGGCCACCTTGCGCTCGCCTAGCTCAGGCTTTTGTGGATGGTTAGCAAGCGTCAGCGTTTCATTATGATCATCATCGAGATCGGTTAAGACGATTTTGAGTGGCTTTGTCACACACATAACACGAGGTGCGTGCTGGTTAAGATCATCGCGCACAAACTCTTCGAGTAAGCTCATGTCGGTGACAGAGTCATTTTTTGAGATCCCAACCGACTCCATAAAGGCACGAATAGCACTCGGTGTAAAACCGCGACGTCTGACGCCGGTTAAGGTGGCCATACGTGGATCATCCCAACCGTCGACCACGTTATCATCAACCAGTTTTTTAAGTTTACGTTTACTGGTGATGGTATGTGAGAGATTGAAGCGCGAAAACTCTATCTGCTGTGGCCTGGGCTCGGGGAACAGTCGCTCAACAATCCAGTCATACAAAGGTCTGTGATCTTGAAATTCTAGTGTACACAGCGAATGAGTGATTTGTTCTATCGCATCTGACAGACAGTGCGCATAGTCGTACATAGGATAAATATTCCAGGTATCGCCCACATGTGGATGGGTGGCTTTTAAGATACGGTAAAGCACCGGATCGCGCATATTAATATTACCGGAGCTCATGTCGATCTTTGCGCGCAGGACATGGCTGCCTTCCTCAAACTCACCGGCTTTCATTTTTGCGAATAGGGTTAGACTTTCTTCGACCGAGCGCTCGCGGAATGGGCTGTTCTTACCGGGCTCTGTTAACGTGCCGCGGTACTCGCGCATTTGCTCACTGTTAAGCTCACAGACATAAGCGTCACCTTGCTCGATTAGTTTGACGGCGAAATCGTGCAATTGCTCAAAGTAATCTGACGTGTGGTGCAAACTGTCCCACTGAAAACCCAGCCAAGTAACATCCGCTTTAATGGCGTCGATATACTCTTGCTCTTCCTTGGTGGGGTTGGTGTCATCAAAACGCAAATGACATCGGCCGCGATAGTTGGCCGCCATGGTGAAATTTAAACAGATTGATTTGGCATGCCCGATGTGTAAGTAGCCATTGGGCTCAGGCGGAAAACGGGTGACAACTTTGCCTTCGTATTTGTTAGAGGCGATATCCGCTTCAATACGTTGTTCAATAAAATGTTTGGTATGTTCGTTCATGGTAAGTCGTGTGTGCTCAGTGGTTGTGAAAAGCATGAGGGTGTCACACTTTCATGGTGGGTTGCGCGCTGCGCACTAACCCCCTACATTGATTGGTGTTCCCGCGAAGGTTTTTGTCCGCGGGGATCACTTAACCGCTAACTAAAACGGGATATCATCATCAAATGCTTCATCTGCTGCGACGGGTGCTGCTTGACTTGGCGCTTTTTGGCTGGCGCTAGGGGCTGATTGGTTAAAGCCACCGCCGGCACCACCACGACTGTCAAGCATTTGCATTTCGTTGGCGACGATCTCTGTTGTGTAACGATCTTGACCGTTGTTGTCTTGCCATTTACGTGTTTGGAGTTTGCCTTCGATGTAAAGCTTAGAGCCTTTTTTGCAGTATTCGTTGACGATTTCAGCAAGGCGGTTAAAGAAAACGACGCGGTGCCATTCAGTACGCTCTACTGCTTCACCGGTGTTTTTATCTTTCCAGGATTCACTAGTGGCAACGCTCACATTGGCGACGGCGCCACCACTTGGCATATAGCGTGTTTCAGGATCGGAACCTAAGTTGCCGACTAAGATGACTTTGTTGATACCTCGTGCCATTGTGATCTCCTCGTTGCAGGGGCAAAAGGCGTATTCTAAGGTACCAGGCGGTCTATTACTAGTGTCATGAGTGGCGAAAGTGGACAGAACTCATTTGTCCACAAAGCGGACACTACTCTGACTTGGAATATTGTAACAACAATTCTTTGTCGGCTACTTCATTATCTATTTTGAGGTAGGCGACGCCCTCGTCTGAGATCAGCACATCCTCCACCCCGGCATGACTGGCAAGTTCTTGCTGCAGATCAGAGGCTTGCGCTGGAGACAGTGAACCGAGATCGAGCATGAAAGTGGCAACGTGTTTCGGTTTGGCCATACCCATGGCAACCACAAGCCAGATCAGGCCTAGGCAAGCACAAAATAAAAACACATCGGAGATGTCATGTTTGCCGTAGAGCCAGCCGCCTAAGCTGCCACCTAAGAAAATGCCCAAGAACTGTGAGCTGGAATAGACGCCCATGGCGGTACCTTTGATCCCGGCGGGGGCTTGCTTTGAGATAAGAGAGGGCAATGAGGCTTCGAGTAAGTTAAATGCGGTGAAGAACACAAACAAGCCGATCACAATCGTGGTTAAGTGGGTGAAGCCCAACCATAAGATTGCTTGACCTAAAGTAACCAACACAATTGCGCTTAAGAAGATGGGTTTCATTTTACGCTTTTTCTCGGCAATGATGATGAAGGGAACCATGCAGAAAAAAGCCGCGACTAAAACGGGTAAGTAGAGATAAGTTTGATCTTTGATGGGCAGGTGCGCCTTTTGGGTAATAGCGACAGGTAAGACCACAAAGCATGCCATTAAGATGGTGTGTGATACTAAGATCCCAAAGTCTAAGCGCAGCAGCTCTTTATCTTTTAATACGGAAAATAATTTACTCGGAACCACCTCAGCATCACGATGCAAAATACTTTTGGCTGGGTTGGGCACTAGCGTATAAAGGATAACAATCCCAAGGCAAGCCAATAGGGCGGTTAGCCAAAAGATCCCAGAGACATGAATCCAACTATTAAGTAGTGGTCCAACTACTAAGGCAATCGTAAACGATAAGCCAATACACATGCCGATGGTTGCCATTGCTTGTGTACGGTGTTCTTCGCGAGTGAGATCGGCGATGAGTGCTATCGTGGTTGCCCCTATGGCGCCCGCCCCTTGTAAGGCACGCCCTATGACCACGCCGGTGATTGAGTGGGATAGCGCCGCCACTATTGAACCCATGGCAAATAAG
Organism: Gammaproteobacteria bacterium; assembly: GCA_030425845.1. Classification (GTDB taxonomy): domain Bacteria; phylum Pseudomonadota; class Gammaproteobacteria; order JAUHZG01; family JAUHZG01; genus JAUHZG01. Next base: position 120 of record JAUHZG010000061.1, on the reverse strand, counting down.
GCAAGCCCGATCGCGATGATGACTTTACGACCGTACTTATCGGAGAGCATGCCAAACGGGATCTGCAGGCAGGCTTGGGTTAACCCATAGATGCCTAGCGCCAGTCCAATCAAGTCAGGT
>JAUHZG010000060.1 GCA_030425845.1 Gammaproteobacteria bacterium | reverse complement strand
GTAATTTTTTCCGTATTGTGATACTGCTTTATCTTCTTTTTCTACTTGTGTCTTTCTTTGCAGGTGATAACACGGTAAATGCCAAGCGTCATATGGCTCACACCGCACTAGTCGATGTGTTTGGCCCTATCATGAGTGGTGCACCAGCTGATGCCGATCATATTACAACCGCTCTGCGTGATGCGTTTAAGGATAAAAAAACTCGCGGCGTCATTCTACGCATCAATAGCCCTGGCGGCAGCCCTGTGCAAGCAGACTATGTTTATAATGAAATCATGCGTCTACGCAAAGAGCACCCTAAGATCAAAGTCTATGCCGTTTGCACCGATACTTGCGCATCTGCTGCGTACTATATTGCGAGCAGTGCCGATGATATCTATGCCGATCCTTCGAGCTTAGTCGGCTCTATCGGTGTATTAATTGATGGCTTTGGTTTTGTCGATGTCTTACATAAGCTTGGCATCCAGCGCCGTCTACTGACTGCTGGCAAAAATAAAGGCTTTTTAGATCCTTTTTCACCACTCTCAGCTAAAAGCCGTGCACATGCACAGCACATGCTTGATGTGATCCACAAAGAATTCATCGAGAAAGTCGAAAAAGGCCGAGGCAAACGCTTAAAGATCAACGGCGACACATTCAGCGGTCAGGCGTGGACAGGCGTTACCGCAAAGAAAATGGGCTTAATCGATGGCTTCGCCAGTCCCGGTCAAGTAGCACGCGACATTATCCATTACAAAACTATTGTGAACTACACCTTAAAGCCCGACTTGTTTGAGCGCCTATCAGATAGATTTGGTCTTGCTATGGCAAAAGGCTTTTTAGATAAAATTGGCCTTCACTCACAGCCAGTTCACTGGCGCTAAGCCAAAAGTACGCTAATTTCTTGGCGCACAACAAAAAAGTTTCACTAAAAGGCGCTCACGATGAGTGCCTTTTTTTTGCTTTTGCTATACTGGTAGGTGGGATCCCATTGCTTTTCTGAATCGAGGCTAGCTATGAATACATTGCACCATACCCGCTCGCGTGGTTTCACGTTGATTGAGCTTATGATTGTTTTAGTGATCGTTGCGATCTTAACCGCTATCGCTTACCCCTCTTACACGCAACATGTTGTCAAAACTCGGCGTGCCGATGGGCAGTCCGCGCTGATGCACGCTTATGCGTTGATGGAGCGCTACTACGCAGAGAACAATACCTTTGCCACCGCTACGATTAACACAGGAACGGCGGCGACCGATATCATTTCAGGTGGGCCGACTAACGGGCAAGAGCCAAGCCCAGAAGGCTTTTATAATATAAGTATCCAGGCACAAAACGCGAATAGCTTTACACTACAAGCCGTGCCCACCGGTACACAAGCGACAGAAGATGACACCTGTGCAACACTGACTATCAACTCACTCGGTGAAAAAGGTCAAACTGGTAGTGGCGATGTGGGTGATTGTTGGCGTTAGCTGATAAAATCAACTAGTTATGTGCCTTTCAATGTTAATGTTGGCACAATGAAAGCATATATGCTATCATTTTCTCATGAGAGTAGTGATAGATACCAATGTATTAGTTTCAGCTTTACTTAGTCGGGGGGGCAAGAGCCGGCAAGTATTGAGACTCTGCCTGAACCAAACTATCACACCATTGATTAATGTCTCCTTGTTCAGTGAGTATGAAGACTTGATGAGCCGAGACAAGCTATTCACACGTTCACTTATCAATAGAAACGAAACAATGGACTTATTCAACGCTCTCATGAGTTGCAGCGAGTGGATCAATGTCTACTACAAGTGGCGACCGAACCTAACAGACGAGGCTGATAATTATTTAATTGAGTTAGCAGTAGCCGGAAACGCAAATTACCTCATTACCCATAACTTAAAAGATTTCCAAAGTAGTGAGCTCGTGTTTCCAGATATTTGTGTTATTGCTCCTAATAAATTTTGTAAGGAAGTATTATCATGTCAACATTAACCATACGTCTTCCTAAAGAAAAACATGAGCGCCTAAAGCAATTAGCGGCCAGACGAAATATTAGTGTCAATAAACTCATTGAAGAGCTCTCTACTATCGCGCTTACTGAATTTGATATTGAGACTCGCTTTCTCGCTCGAAAAAATCAAGGTCGTATTGAAAGAGGGCTCGAAATACTCGACAAGCTAGACTCTCTCGATGAAGACGCCGATAAGTAGAGTTAACGCTGCTTTTTAAGACCTGCTAGGCAAGGCATAAGCGAGTGAAGATGAGGGAGTTTACTGACAGTAAATGACCGATTCTGAACGAGGTTATAACGCCGCATAGCGCCTTTATCGTCAGCCCTGAAGAAAATGAGCGGTAAAGTGACGTAACCTCTCTGGCTGCCAAGTGATCTGACAGCCTTTGATAGACTCTTTGGATTTAGCAAGTTCAGCAAAACACTCGATGACGTAATCTACATGCGATTGGGTGTACACTCGCCTTGGCATCGCAAGGCGAACTAACTCCATCGGCGCGGCAACTTCAGTACCATTCTCATCTTTGCTGGCAAACATCACGCTGCCTATCTCACAGCTGCGGATCCCACCTATCTCATACAAAGCAATCGCTAGCGCTTGGCCAGGATACTCTAGTGCAGGGATATGCGGCAACCACGCTTTGGCATCAACAAACACAGCATGCCCCCCCACGGGTGACACAATCGGGATGTCCAGTGCTTGCAAGGCATGCCCCAAATATTCAATCGTGCGGATACGATACGCTAAGTAATCCTCGTCCACCGCTTCCTGCACGCCTACCGCTAACGCGGCTAAATCACGCCCCGCTAAGCCGCCATAGGTTGGAAAGCCTTCGGTGATCACCAGTTGGTTACGACATTGTTCTGCAAGCGCATCATCATTCAGCGCCAACCAACCGCCGATGTTACCAAACGGATCTTTCTTTGCACTCATGGTCATGCCATCAGCATAAGAAAACATTTCTTTTACGATCGTGGTGATAGACTTATCTTGGTAACCTGATTCTCGTTGTTTGATGAAATACGCATTCTCAGCAAAACGACAAGCATCAAGAAAAAGCGGCTTACCCGACTTACCACAGAGTGCTTTAACGGCACGGATGTTGGCCATCGAAACAGGCTGTCCTCCCCCGGCGTTATTCGTAATTGTCAGCATAACAAAGGGGATGTGTTCATTATACACAGCGAGGTAACTCTCAAGAGCGGCCAGGTCCATATTACCTTTGAAAGGATGCTCATGAATAGGGGATAAACCTTCGGCAATCACTAAATTATCAGCAATACAGCCTTGATCCTCAAAATTAGCTCGGGTCGTGTCAAAGTGTGTGTTATTAGGAATTCGCACACCGTCCGCAGCAACAATTTTTGCTAAAATACGCTCTGCCGCCCTACCTTGGTGCGTAGGAATAATGTGTTTGAATGGCATGAGTTTGCGAATAGACTCGCAGAAAAACAAAAAGGAGCGAGAACCAGCGTAGCTCTCGTCTCCTTCCATTATTGCCGCCCATTGAGCACTACTCATTGCAGCAGTGCCCGAATCAGTGAGCAAGTCGATGATAACATCGTCAGAACTTATATTAAATAAGTTAAAATGAGCATCCTTTAATATGTCAGCCCTTTGCTCGCGAGTGGTCAGTGTGATCGGTTCAACGCTTTTTATTCTAAATGGTTCAATTATTGTTTTTATTGTCATATCCCCATGTTAGTCGCGTAAATGCCCAGCTCCCATGTAACTATCTTTAAGAAGGGAAACACAAAGAAAGCGATAAGTTATGCTGCAACTAAGCAATAAAACCTAAGCCCTCTCTCTTGAAAAAAGAGATGAATTTTTTCTTAATTTTCCCCAAATAAGAAATAGTTAATATTTTTTATGTAATTTGTTAACAAATCGTAACGTGAAATTTTCATCCTGTAAAGTAGGGATGTAAGATTTTCTTGAGGTGTGTTAATGAATGACCATTGTCGGGTAATTTGGGTAAATTTTTCTACGTAAACAAGTTAACAGAAGAATGGACTCCGCGATCACGCCGCGTTATGCCTACAAAACTAGCTTTCGCTTTTTAGCATTACCCACATGAGAAAAATAACACCAACGGTGATAGCACAATCTGCCACGTTGAAAATCGGAAAGGTCCATTGCTGGTAATGTACTTGGATAAAATCAACCACAACGTGGCGCACAGCGCGGTCCCAGGCATTGCCAATCGCGCCTCCTAAGATAAGGCCAAGTGCGCAAAGCTGCAAACGCTCACAGGGTTTACTCTGCAAGATCCAAGCACTCAGCCCGGCCACTGCGACCAAAGCCAAGCCTAAAAAAAGATAGCGTTGCCAGCCCCCCGCGGCACTTAAGAAGCTAAATGCCGCCCCACGATTAAACGCAAGAGTAAAATTCAGCACGGGTAACACGTCATGGGGTTGTCCTGGTGCCAGCCAGCTAAGCGCCAACACTTTGGTTAACTGATCAAGCCCAATCACTACCAAGCTCAGCGCAAACCAAACCCACTTACTTTGCTTATGCATAACGCCGGTTCTCGCCCTCACCAAAAGCATTACTCACACAACGTGTACAAAGCTCTGGGTGCTCACTGTTCTGACCTACGTTTGTCACATAATGCCAGCAGCGCACACATTTTTTGGCGCTACTCGCGGTGACTTTGATGAAACAGTTGTCAAGCGATGATGCTTGCGCCGAATCATCCTTCTCTGTCAGAGGTTTGACTACTGCCGTCGACGTAATGAAGATAAAATGTAATTCGTCTTCACATTTAGCCAAGACGTTAGCCAGCTTCTCATCAACATACAATGTCACATCTGCCGCTAGCCCAGAGCCAATTTCATCCGCATTACGCGCACTCTCCAACACTTTATTTATTTGCTCACGCACGTCTAAAAGTGTTTGCCACTGCTCACGTGTAATAGCTGCATTATCAGAAAGCGGTGTAAGCCCCTCATACCAAACCTGTGTAAACACACTGCCTGCCTGTTCACCTGGCATGTACTCCCAAATCTCATCTGCCGTAAAGCTCAAGATAGGTAACATCCAACGTGTGAGTGCTTGTACCATGTGATACAACGCACTTTGCGCTGAGCGCCGTGCTTTGGCATTCGCCTGTAATGTATATTGCCTGTCTTTGATGATATCGAGATAAAAGCCTCCCATCACAATCGAGCAAAAATGATGGAGCTTTTGCGTCACCACTTGCATCGCAAAGCCATCATAAGCAGCGATAATGTCTTGTTGCGTCTGGTAAGCCGCATCAAGCGCAAACTGATCAAGGGGTAACATTTCTTCATAAGGCACTAAGTCAGTTGCCGGATCAAAATCATGGCAGTTGGCCAGCATAAAGCGCGCTGTGTTACGCAAGCGTCGATAGGTATCAGAGGTTCGTTTAAACACTTCATCGGAGACGGTCATTTCATTGCGAAAGTCTGTTGAGGCCACCCACAAACGCAAAATGTCTGCGCCCAATGTTTTCATGATTTTTTCAGGTTCGATGATATTACCAAGCGACTTAGACATTTTGCGCCCGTCTTTATCGACAGTAAAACCATGCGTTAACACCGTCTTATAAGGTGCCGCATCCCGTATTGCCAACGACGACAATAAAGAAGACTGGAACCAACCGCGATGTTGATCAGAGCCCTCGAGATACAAGTCAGCTGGCACCTTTAAGTTTTCACGGGCATCGCACACACAGTAATGTGACACACCTGAATCCAGCCAGACATCGAGTGTGTCCGGGATCTTTTCATACTCACTGTTAGTTTGACCCAAGATATCATCGGCTGTCATATTAAACGCCGCATCTACGCCTTCTTTGGCCACTGCCTCAGCCACTTTATTCAACAAAGCCGGCATATCGGGGTGTAGCTCACCCGTTTGTTTATGCACGAGCAAGCACATCGGTACCCCCCAGGTACGTTGACGCGAGATACACCATCCGGGGTGATGTTCGATCATCGTGGTAATGCGCCCTTGCCCACTATCAGGGACCCACTTCACATCTTTGATAGCTGTTAATGCTTTGCTACGCAAATGGTTTTGCTCCATATGAATAAACCACTGAGGCGTTGCACGAAAGATAAGTGGCGTTTTATGACGCCAACAATGCGGGTAACTATGTTCGAACTGACTGTGGTGAATTAAGCGTCCCTTTTCACTTAAGTGTTCTAAGATCGCTTTGTTCGCTTTATAAATGTGTTGACCACCAAAAAGCGGTAAGTCATCGCGATACACACCATTACCCATCACGGGGTTATCCACGGGTAAGTCATAATGCTTGCTGACTTCATAATCTTCACGACCGTGTGCTGGCGCGGTGTGAACCGCCCCGGTCCCTGACTCAACCGTGACGTGATCGCCTAGAATGACAGGCACTTGCCTGTCTAAAAACGGATGCTGACACATAAGCTTTTCAAGCTTTGCCCCTTGTACTTCACCCAGTACGGTGTGCGAGTTCACCTCATAACGTGCTAACGCAGACTCAACAAGATCTTGTGCAAGTACAATAGCAAAGGTCTCCCCTTGGCGTGTCACTTCGATTAGTTGATACATCACTTCGGGATGAAGTGCGACAGCTTGGTTCGCCGGTAAGGTCCAAGGTGTGGTAGTCCAAATCACAAAATTCGCGGGGGATTGCGCTGAACTTGCGAACGCTTCATGCATAGCTTTGTTATCAATTGCCGCGAACATGACATCGATGGAGGGCGACTTCTTGTCTTGATACTCCACTTCTGCTTCAGCGAGCGAGGACTGACAATCTAAGCACCAATACACAGGTTTGTGCCCTTGATGCAAATGGCCGTGATCTATCACTTTTGCCAGAGCACGAATGATGTCAGCTTCGTAGTTAAAGTTCATGGTGAGATATGGGTTATCCCACTCACCAAAAACCCCTAATCGCACAAACGCCTCACGCTGGCTATCCACTTGACTGTGCGCATAGTCACGACACGCTTTGCGAAACGCATCGGGTGAGAGCTTGGCACCTGGCTTGCCGACTTTCTTCTCAACTTTAAGTTCAATAGGCAGACCGTGGCAATCCCAGCCTGGTACGTAGGGCGCATCGAAACCTGACAGCGTTTTCGCTTTGACGATGATGTCTTTTAAGATTTTGTTGACGGCGTGGCCTAAATGAATCGCGCCGTTGGCGTAAGGAGGCCCGTCGTGTAAGACATACTTAGGCGCGCCCTCGCGCGCTGCGCGAATCTGGCCGTAGACATCCGCCTGCTGCCAGTTTGCCAAGCGCGCCGGTTCACGCTGAGCAAGATTCGCTTTCATGGGAAAGCCAGTTACGGGTAAATTGAGTGTGTCTTTATATTCTGCCATCGCCAAAACCTATTCATTGGTGCTAAGCGCGGCAGTATATAATAAATCAGTAGTAAATTCCTCTAGTTAGCGACCTTGCGCTCCACCCCACCATAGTATATACTTGTAAGTATATACTCTATATACCTTAAGGTGAGCCCAATGAAATCCGCCAAGCTGTTCCAAAATGGCCAAAGCCAAGCCGTTCGTCTTCCCAAGGAGTTTAGATTTGAAGGCGATGAGGTACTAATCAAACGTGTCGGTAATGCTATTTATCTACTCCCAGTCTCTAGTGGGTGGGAGAACCTTAGCGCTTCACTTGACATGTTCAGTGACGATTTCCTTGAAGAGCGTAACCAGCCACCCCAGCAAGGTAGAGATGATATTTTCTGATGCGTTATTTACTCGACACCAACATTTGCATTTACTTGATTAAGAAAAAGCCCATCAAGGTACTAAATGAACTTAGCCGCCATCACTTAGGTGATATCGCCTTATCGAGCGTGACGTTTGCAGAGCTATGTTACGGTGTCGAAAAAAGTGAGCACAAAGAAAAAAATCGGGAAGCATTAGAGCGTTTCATCCTTCCCTTCGATATCGAGCCATTTGATGGACGCTCTGCCCTTGCCTACGGAGAAATCAGGGCTCTGCTTGAGAAAAAAGGTAAAGTCATTGGCGCACTTGATCTGATGATAGCAGCACAGGCGTTGGCAAGTGATTGCGTGCTTGTGACAAATAACCTTCGAGAATTCAAACGGGTACCCAACCTAATTGTCGAAAATTGGTGTTAGTTCCTCAACTGACGTTTCTAGTTTTAAAAAAAGCCCTAGCTTGTGCTACGTCATCGTAGATCTGGGCTTTGAGCGCCTCTAAGTCATGGAAGTTTTCTTCGTCTCGCAGTTTATGCAAAAACGTCACCTCAACTGACTTATCGTAACAATCGATGTTTTTATCCAATAGGTGAACTTCACAAAGGAACTCCCCATCATCCACGGCGGGACGTGAGCCGATACTTGCGACGGCGGGAAGCTTTTCCCCCCCTTCGATTTGCATCTCACAGACATAGATGCCGTGTAAGGGGGACACTAAACGCGCTAAGGCGATATTGGCTGTTGGTACGCCCCACTGGCGCCCCAGCTGCTTGCCTTGGATCACGGTACCTCTTAGAGTGTAATCGCGCCCGAGTAATGTGTTAACTGTCGCAAAGTCACCGTCTTCAAGCGCTTTGCGGATTTGTGAGCTACTCACCCGCTGCCCAGCTTGCACCACTGACTCGGTGGAGACAACGTTAAAACCAAATTCACTGGCACAGCCTTGTAAGAAGGCCAAGTTGCCTTCACGGTTATGACCGAAATGAAAATCATCGCCAATGATCACTTCGATAGCGCCTAGTGCTTGATGCAAAATAGTCTCAACGAATTCACGAGCACTTAACCCCGCAAGTCGAGGTGTGAACGGTAAGCAAATCACTTGCTCAATCCCTGCTTGCTTGAGCCAATAAATTTTTTCCTCACGACTGGTAAGCCTGGCTGGCGCATCTTGCGCCCGAAAAAACTCTAAAGGCTGTGGTGAAAAAATAATAACCGTACTCACCGCACCCAATGACTGTGCTTTGTTGATCACTTGCTGGAGTAAGCATTGATGACCTAAGTGCACGCCATCGAAATTACCGATAGTGACCACGGTAGGCTGTTTAGCTTTCTTTAATTCGTTTTCAAATATCATTTATTCTTTCTCATCATTAGCACAACGTGCGTAACCTACCATGTTACTCTGGTGGATTACGCGCTTCTCATTGTGCTCTTAACTGGCTTAACCGCACACCACACAGTGCTAACACACCGACATAAATCAACACAGCTCCACCGACACACAGCAAGAGGTGGCCGACTCGTGCCAAGAGCCCCATCGCCAACCAAGACGCTAGCGAGCCCTGACACCACCACAAAAACAGCGCCATTGCACTACACGCAAGCACCACGCGTAACCAGTATAAGCCCCATGCTTTACTTTGTCCGTGAATACCCAGTTGACGAAGTCCTCGCCATAGCAAAAACGTATTGAGCCAAGCAGAAAAACTCGTAGCAAGTGCAAGTCCCGCGTGCTTCAAAGGCCCCATCAACAATAAACTAAGCACGATATTACTCACCATACACCAAATCGCAATACGCACGGGTGTCTTAGTGTCTTGACGCGCGTAAAACCCCGCGGCAAACACTTTCACTAACATAAAGGCCGCCACCCCAAAAGCAAAAGCAATCAAGCTCAAACGCGCCATCATGACATCGCGCGCATGAAAGTGCCCATATTGAAATAACGTTGTCAGCAACGGTCCTGCTAATAGCGCTAAGCCAACCGCACTTGGGATCGCAATTAACATCACCGTGCGCATGGCCCACTCTAATGTTTTTGCGTACTTCTCTCCTTTGGCATCGACGTGCTGACGCGACAGGTGTGGCAAAATAACGGTACTAATCGCAATACCAAAAACGCCTAAGGGAAACTGCACCAAGCGATTGGAATAATACAACCATGACACACTTCCCACCGGTAAAAAGGACGCAAAGATGGTATCAAACAACAAGTTGATTTGGCTCACAGAGGAACCAATTAGCGTTGGGAGCATCAGCGTTAATACTTTACGCACGCCCGGATCGTGTAAATGAATCTTAAAGCGCGGTAAACAACCTAACGCGCGCAAGAAAGGAACTTGACACACAAGTTGCGCGCAACCTCCGATAAAAACACCCCACGCTAAAGCAAGCAAAGGATGCGCTAAGTGCGGTGCGAGTAGAAAACAGGCGCCAATGATGCTGACATTGAGTAAGACCGGCGTAAACGCGGGCACCCCATAACGACCAAAAGCATTTAAGATCGATCCTGAAAAAGCCGTCAGTGAAATGAATAAGATGTAGGGAAAAGTAATACGTAGCATGTGAGTAGCAAGCGCATGGCGAGTGGATTCACGCCCAAACCCTGGCGCGAAGACATCGATGATCCAAGGCGCTGCAAGCATAGCTAAAACTGAAAGGAACGAGAGGACTAAAGCAAGTATGCTTGCCATGTGAGAAATAAAATCTTTCAACGCGTCTTCGCTATGTTTTTCTTGATACTCCGCTAGGACCGGCACAAAAGCCAGTGAAAACGAACCTTCAGCAAACAGGCGTCGCAAAAAGTTTGGGATCTTAAACGCTACCCAAAAAGCATCGGCACCAGCTCCCGCCCCGAAAAAATAACCAATCACGGCGTCCCGCGCTAGACCTAGAATGCGCGAGAGTAGCGTCATGAACGAGACAAGTGAGGTTGATCGTAACAAGCCGGCTTGTTTTATTGCTGTTTTTGCTGTCATTTCAAGCTGTTCCAGAAAAAAGGATAGTTTTTTAAGCCGAAATTACCATGCCATGTCTACCAAGTACAATATCTTGTACAATGGATATATAGCACTTGAAAGCGGT
>JAUHZG010000059.1 GCA_030425845.1 Gammaproteobacteria bacterium | reverse complement strand
TGAGATATTCGACAAGTACTTCAAAGATAAACTTAAGATTTATTCTGCTGGGCTTACTAACACATCCCGACGCGAACAATGCAAAACGCTATGTGATGAGATTGAGAGAATTATATTCGACACGTTTAACTTTAATTCCATGTTCAAAGCAGAGTCTCTTGCAAGTGAAGAGCGCGATAAAATCAAAGCCGAATCATACGGGCTATTAAAAAGAATATTAACCCCTCTCTTAGTAGAGATATCATCAAACCAAGATTTAACTACAGCTAGTCTTGAGCAACAGTTAACCACGGCCAAAACTGCCGCAGACGATGAGATTGGCGCTCTAATGGTGGCAAGAGCGGAATATGCTGAACCTATTGTAGTAGAGGCTCAAGCAGCGGCACACAACTTAAGACGTTCACGAACAGCGTCAACCTTACATGCAGTAAGGGAAGAAAAGGTTGCGGATAGCGAAGCTTCCGACGATGACGATACCAGTGAGGCTGAAGCCGCTGATGGCAAACCTTTGCCAGAGATACTTGATGATGTTTTAGGTTCTGAGGCACTCATGCCTGCCTGTCTAGTCAATCACGAAACCGCGTTACATGCCTATGTGAGAGAGTTAACGAAAGACCCTCTTAAAATGCAAGATGAAAAAAGAAGTGAAGAGCATAAGGCAATACTCATCTCGTTCGTAAAACACGGCTGGATGCTAGACACACCAAACCAAAAAGGCGAAACGCCATTAGATTTACTAACAGCAAATGAACCAGAAGCTGCTCGTGACAACCTACAGCTTTTATTGGCTAAGGACGGCACTGAAAAATGTCTTTTGGAGTTACTCATTGATCGAAACGATGGTAAAGCAATCAATCAATTATTAGCTGTCATTTTCGCGCAAGCTGATGCTGGCTGGCCGGATCTTATTCTTACCCAAGAACTATTAGAGTATAAAAATGCGCAAGGAAATAGTCTTATTAACCTCTTGTTTTCTTCTATCAGTGTTGATGACCGAGTAAGCTCTGACGACCAGGTTCCAATAGCCTCGCAGTTATTAATGCACTCCAGCTCACTATTGTGTTCCGCTCATCAAATAGTAGAGGGAGGAGAGGAAGCTAAAAGCGGCGATGACACACCGGTTTCCGGTGGGGGCACACTGCCGAGAACCCCTAACCGCCTCACAACGCATAGCCGAGTCACCTCCGCAGCTTTTGCTAGGCCAAACGCACACTCAATTGCTGGCTCCCCAGGCTCGGTCCGTCATGCCAATTTACAGCGAATTGAAGAAGCCGAGAAACTGCTGGATGCAGACAGTCAATCTTTTTTCTATGCTTGTGACACCCTCTCAGAGCAACTACGGTTATTGCAGGTAGAGAATGCTTTACGAGTCGTGTTATCTGACTGCTTTGACGATGTCATCGAATACATCGCCTCAAAAGCCATCAGCGATGATGCTAAGACATTCGAACTTTTCGAACAGAGACTCGCGTTGCTGGATGACGCAACAAGTAAATTGGCGGACTATATCGCTAAGTTACCAAGCTTACTCTCTTCAGATAGATTAAGTGCCGAAGACAAGGATAAAGTGACCTGTTATTTTCGTGCACTTAGAGATGAGCTATCTTCACATGTGCTCATGACAAGCCAGCGCAGCAAATGGTTTAAAACTGACATCACAGAAACCAGCAAAAAACTACAACAAATTTGCCCTGAGATTTGCACAGAGCGGTTTCAGGCAGCGTTAAATGAGCAAAAAAATGAAGTCAGTTATACCCTGCCACAGGAACTCAGAACTGCTGCAGGCATCCCAGCGAGTGAACTTGTCGACAGCTTAGCGCGAGCCGCAACGACTCGCGATTTCAGCCAAGTGCGCTCACTTAAAAGCAAACTAGTAGGAAGTAAAACAGGGCTACTCAGTGCTCACCGTGAAGGTCCCAGTGCTAAAAATAAGAAGCATCCTACACTTTATGCACGCGACTTAAGTATTCATATCTTAAGCGAAAGACAAAAGCATCATGACTTATTTGTTGAAGCACTACGTCTACGGGCACTAGAACACATTAAGCAGTACTTACAACAACAAAGAAAAAAGGCTCTCACTGAAAAGCAAGATATCGGCCAAATTGATAGTAAGCTCCAGGCGATACAAACCTGCGAAGACGCATTTGTAGCCTATGAAAGTGATCGTAACAATGACAGATTGCAACGAGAGATTGATGCCTGCCAAGAAGTCCTTAAGCAGCATCGTAAATCAGGGCTTGCACGTGGCTTATTTCCGCCAAAATCAGTGCGAATGTTCGATGAAGTCAAAAAACAGCATGCTGAACGTGTTACGTTGAGAGCGGCTGCTAGTGCCGCTTGAGCAACAGATACGATGGAAATTCAACGCGCCTTACAATAGAATGAGACGCTAGATAGACGACTCACTATTGTAAGGATTGCTTATGTCTTTGACCGAATCAAACCACATGCCGCTAGGAACGACTGCGCCAGACTTTACTCTACCCGATGTTGTTACGGGTGAGCCGGTTTCGCTGGGACAATGCCAATCTGATAAGGCAACCGTCGTGATGTTTATCTGTAACCACTGCCCTTATGTGGTCCATATTCTCGATAAACTAGTCACCGTGGCACGTGAGTACACGGCTAAAGGTGTATCGTTCATCGCCATTTCCAGTAATGACGTGGCCAACTATCCAGATGACTCGCCGGAGAAAATGCGGGCGCTGGCGCTTGCCAACGACTTCCCCTTCCCTTATTTGTACGATGAATCACAAGCTGTGGCGAAAGCGTATGATGCGGCCTGCACACCTGACTTATTTGTCTTCGATGGGGCTAACAACCTAGCCTATCAAGGGCGTTTTGATGCAGCGACTCCAGGCAATAAGGCTCCGATAACAGGTCAAGATTTAAGCGATGCGCTGACGGCTCTGCTAAGTGGTGAGCAAGTAACAGACACACAATACCCTAGCATGGGTTGTAACATTAAGTGGAAATGAGTAGCACTGATTACAATCTAGACTAATCACAGGAAGTAACGAGAAATCCCTTTATTTTGCGTTTGGTTTTGGTAGCATGCGCCTCTTTAGGCAGGAGGCGATTCGAAGAGCATGCTAACTTCATTTAGACTCAGTAGCAGTGAACTTCAAGGCGTTGGTGCCAGGTACACTAAAGGTATCTTATACCATTGTGCTGAACACGCTACTGTTTCTGATGAGCTTCAACGCTACGATAACAATTCTAAGAACTGTTATGTAAATTGGCTCGCGCTTTGTGATTTTTTTGCACGTCTAAAAAACTATAAAACTCAACTTGCAAGTAGCATGCTGGCACTGGTGTCTCAACACTTACGAGTAAATCTTCCTAAGGAACTTCGAACGAGTCCCGCCAAAGATGCTGACACCTTAAAAGATATTGTCTGTATAAAAATCGCTTGCCTTATGATGCTTAATCCAAAATCACTTGCAGATTCTAATAGTATCGCCAACTTGCACCTTTGGCTTGGAGGTATTCTCCTTGCACACCTAAGAAAAGAACAGCCTATGAATGATGGTCAAGGCGATAATATAAAATGGTCTATTGACGATAAACATAACGCTTCGCTATTTTGTACTCATCTGTATTTACATCCAGATGGTGCAATCTCACCAGCCCAGTCTGAAATACACTGTAATGTTCACCTCCTCTCTCCGCTTGGTGCCAACACAGGTGAGTTATCTGCTGCTTTATTTACTCGTAGGGTTATTAACAAACCTAAAAGATTACTCGCCGCAGCTATACTTGCTGTCATTCACTTAACGTCCCCTACTAACTATGAGCCTTTAACAATGGATGCTATGGAGGCATTCCTAGCAACGCTGCCAAAAGCCGAACAAGACTTACACGAAAAAGCACTTAACACACTCTGTCACAAAATGTTGCCAACAAGGTCGTTTTAACTGTTTATTTTATCAGGGTGTTAGGCTATAATCGCGCCCTTAGATTGATGCGGAGAGGTGGCCGAGTGGCTGAAGGCGCTCCCCTGCTAAGGGAGTATGGGGCCTAAACCCCATCGAGGGTTCGAATCCCTCTCTCTCCGCCAGATTTAATTAATTATCATTTGACAGAGACCCTCTTGATCATGATAATGCTCGCACCGCGCGCCCGTAGCTCAGTTGGATAGAGTACCTGGCTACGAACCAGGCGGTCGGAGGTTCGAATCCTTCCGGGCGCGCCATTAAACAGAAAAAAACCTAGTGTCAAATCTTCGATTTGATTCTAGGTTTTTTTTTGTTTAGGGTGCAGCCTGAAGGATGGAACCTCCGATTAACGAGAGGTTTGACAAAAATGCAGGATTGCATTTTTGAATGAGCGTCAGCGAACCCGTAGGGCGAGGCCCATGACGGGCCGAGTAATCCTGGAGGGCACGCTATCAATCCAGTAAAACCAAGGTCAAATCTTCGATTTGATTCTAGGTTTTTTTTTGTTTAGGGTGCAGCCTATCGGTGTGAACCTATCAGTGGGAACCTTATCACTTAATGAGAAGGAATAAATCTAAACGATGCTAGGCAAGGCAAAAGCAAGCGAAAAAGCGCAGTTTGCATTAAGCAAATGAACACATTTTGAGTGAGCTTTTAACGCAGCATAGCGCGATTAGATTTATTTCCTTCAGAGGTTTGACAAAAATGCAAGGATTGCATTTTTGAATGAGCGAAGCGAACCCTTAGGGTGTACTAGCTTAACATGAGGATAGACTCGAGCTGACCGTAGGGTAGGTTAGCACAAAGTGCGTAACCTACCATTTAGTACTGTGGATTACGTTATGAGTAGTAACGCAGACTCGAGCTGACAGTCACTCCTGTAAACAAGGAACTATCAGATTAAGTCGAGACGTCTACACGTTGTGAGTATAACCTCTGTTTAGATGTAGAAGCTCAGCCTCCACCATCACCAAATCCGTCAAGTACGCCCTGACCAAGGCCACCGAGGCCGTCACCAACGTCCCCCCAAAAGCTAGCTTGCGCACTTTTCGACTTAACCACTTTGTCATGCACTTCTTTGGCATGATCCTTTTTTATGTACATCGTCGCTTTGATTTTACCATCTTTAGTAACAGGAACTTGCACTTGATGATATTCCTTCATCGTCGCTGGCGTAGGCTCATTCGCATAGGCAGCCCCCATCATTGCAACCCCACTTGCGATTAAAACCGCCATTGTTAATTTCTTCATTATAGTTTCCTCCGAACTCTGAACTTTCATTATTGTTAAACCTTATTGCCCAAAAGTCCCAGCAATACCACTGATATCCTTCCAAAAGCTAGCCACTTCACTTTTCGAGTTGACAACTTTGGTATGCACTTCTTTGGCATGCTCCTTTTTAATGTACATCGTCGCTTTGATTTTTCCGTCTTTTGTGACAGGAACCTGGACAGCATAATAACTATCATTATTTTCCGGCGCTGCGCTATCGGCATAAACATTACAAATACCTGAAAAACTCGCAACCAACAATACTAATACAATAAAACCTCTCATTGAATTCTCCTTTTAACTTCGGCTATGCGTCCGCCCCGCCCTTCATGTTTTTTATCGCAGAGACTAGGATAAAATTTAATTTGTGCGGGTGACTCTTTAGTAAACTCAACAAAGTAATGTTCTAGCAAGGGCGTCCCTATTACCGCAGACAACACACTTTCAGACTTCGGTTTATTATGTACGTTAGGATGCCGCCGTTCAGGTGGGTGAGACTTAACGCCGCTAAAAGCAAATTTTAGCATGCCTTGCGGACACCCACTATTCGTCACATAATTTGTTGATGGCAAAGGCAATGAAACCCGTTTACCTTTGTTGCCAGCAAAGACAAAACTAACAGCAGGCAAAAGCTCGCGCTTTATTAATGTCTTTGCCACACAGTTGTCTCCCTGCCAAAAGGCAGCAGGGATCTGCGTTTTTTTATCTTGCGCTTGATAGTGGCTACGTAAGCTATCTTGTATTTGTTGCTGCTTGGCTTGTGTAAGCACCATCTTATTCGTCGTCCCACTATCAATGACGGCGAGATTTGTTACATTGTCATTTTGGTAGGACACAACTGTCTTCCCACCCACAGTGATCGCTTCTAGCTGCAGGGCATATTCGCCTTTCACGACGACAGGGAGGGTAGCTACAGACGTTAACTTGCTAGTTAAACGAGGCTTGCCTAAGAAAAGCTGGCTTTGTTTCCCTGGCCCACACAACGATAAAGCAAAAGTGTCATCCAACGAGTATTTCGCATTGAGCGCATCGAATAGTGTCCTACCAGCCTGCCCTTTGGGTACTGCAATGGACTGATACGCTAGTCCCAGGATGTTCGAAAGCGCCTCCCCTTGTGTATAACTACCGAGAGACTGTGCCTCAACGTGCATCCCATTTTGCAGCTCGACTGCCTCATGATACTGTGAGAATTGCCCACCGCCGTGCATATAGTGTATTTTAGCCGTCTTTGCTTTTACCTTTTGTTTGGGATCAGGGTGATAACGTTGTTTGGTGATAACCGCTTTGCAAGTTGGACAAGTTTGTTTTGTACCAACGACCATAAGATTCGCGCTACCAGTGTCAATCACAAAATCAATAGACTTCGCGCCCTTGCCAACGACTAGCGGTAAAATATAAGCCCCATACTCTTTTTCATAATTTAGCGCGAGTACAGATGAGGCATATGAAACGGCTCCCCACAGCAATAGACTCGTGAACAATGCTGTCATTAGCGTAGACTTGCACATGTCACTCTCCAGTGTGCTATAGCGTTAGACTAACTCGCAGACTCGCCGCCAGTACCCTTCTCACGCTGTATTCGCTGATAAATTTCTTCTCTGTGGACAGACACATCTTTAGGCGCATCTATACCGAGACGCACTTGATTGCCTTTCACACCAAGTACTGTGACTTTGACATCGTCACCTATGATGAGGGTTTCCCCTATTCGCCTTGTTAAAATTAACATGGCCCTCTCCCTTCCATGAAAGCTGTCCTTTTCAAGCTTTTATTATCAGACTAACTTCCTGTTTTCCGCGTACTTGTATTGCGTTAAGAGAGTTATCGGCCGTAAGGGTAAGAGCTTTAATTCAAAGCAAGGGATAAACATTAAAGACACAGTGAAGCGTCATCCAATCAGAAAGTTACATGGCAAATAAGACATTATGGTTGTCATAGTCCGATTAAGCCGAAGGTTAAGCGCGCGAGCCTCATGCTCTATAGTGGATCGGTCTCTTCATCGGCTTCTTTATCCAAGCCAAAAGCGCTATGCAATGTACGGACACCTAGCTCTAAATATTTTTCATCGACAACAACAGAGATCTTGATCTCTGACGTTGAGATCATTTGAATATTGATGCCTTCGCGTCCCAACACATCAAACATGGTACTCGCAATCCCTGCGTGTGAGCGCATGCCAACGCCCACTAGTGAGATCTTAACAATATGATCGTCTCCAACCACCTCGTTTGCACCTAGCTTGTTAGCAATTTGCTGTAGTAACTCCATTGCACTTTGGTACTCATCACGATGAACAGTAAAGGTAAAGTCTGTACGACCATCGGCAGCAATATTTTGAATGATCATATCAATGCCAATGCCGGCATCACTCACCGGGCCAAGTAGCTGATAGGCAACCCCGGGAGTATCCGGTACCCCTAAAATAGTTAGCTTCGCTTCAGAGCGGTTGAACGCTATACCTGAGACTAGTGCATCTTCCATTGGTTTACCCTCATAACTAATCAGTGTGCCCGAACCAGGATTGAAACTCGACAGCACTCTAAGTGGTACATTGTATTTACCTGCGAACTCTACCGAGCGAATTTGTAAAACCTTCGCACCTAAGCTGGCGAGCTCTAGCATTTCTTCGAACGTGATCTGTTCCAACCGCTTCGCGCGTGATACGACACGTGGATCAGTCGTGTAGACGCCATCCACGTCTGTATAAATTTGACATTCATCGGCACCAAGTGCCGCAGCGATCGCCACGGCAGAAGTATCAGAACCGCCGCGCCCTAAAGTCGTCACGTCACCTTGTGCATTAACGCCCTGAAAGCCAGCAATCACAGGAATGACATCACTCTCTAATAGCGAATTAATGTTCTCTTTACCGACAGACTGGATCCGCGCTTTCTTGTGATCGTCACTGGTGGTGATGGGCACCTGATGCCCCAACATTGACTTTGCGTTAAGCCCCCGTGCTTTAAGCGCCATCGCAATCAAGGCAATCGCCACTTGCTCGCCTGTTGAAACCATAGAAGAATATTCGCGCGAGTCAATCGGTGACTGAACTTCTTTGGCGAGGTTGATGAGCCTGTCCGTTTCACCTGACATTGCCGAGGATACCACGACAACTTGATGCCCCTCGGCCTTTGCTTTCGCCACGATGTCAGCGACAGCATTAATTCGCTCTATTGAGCCAACAGATGTGCCTCCGAATTTTTGCACATATAATGCCACGTAATCACTCTCTCTTGTTAAACGTTATAACTGCCCTTTGACCCAATCCACCACACTATCTAAGGCGGGGGCTAGATTACTCGCGTCATTGCCCCCCGCTTGTGCCATGTCAGGACGACCACCACCTTTACCGCCAACTTGCATCGCGACGAAGTTGACCAACTCTCCGGCTTTCACTGTCTTGCTTAAGTTTTTGGTCACACCTGCAACGAGTTTTACTTTGCCCTGGTCCACTGTTGCTAAGACGACTGCGGCATCGTGCAGCTTGTTTTTTATCTTATCTACTGTATCACGTAACGTTGCGGCATCACAGTTTTCAAGGCTGGCCGCTAAGACTTTTATCTCACCCACACTTACCGCCTTGGCAACTAAGTCACCAGAGGCATTCGCTGCTTGTTTTGCTTTTTGCTGTTCTAGTAATTTCTTTTGTGTTTTCGTCTGCTCTTGCAGCTGTAACAAGGCTGAAATTGCATTGCCACTATTCGTCTTTAACAAGCCCAGCAACTCGCCTAACAACTGCTGCTCAGCTAAGCTGTACTCGAAGGCAGCCTTTGCTGTCACCGCCTCTAATCGTCTTACCCCCGCTGAGATCCCCGTCTCTACCGTGATTTTGAAGTAACCAATATCACCGGTTCGATTGACGTGGGTTCCCCCACATAATTCTTTGGATAACTCTCCCATAGACAGGACACGTACCTTATCGTCGTACTTCTCTCCAAACAATGCCATTGCGCCACTTTGTTTGGCTTGCTCTATGGACATAATGTCTGTACGCACACCGACATTGGCTCGAATAGCGTCATTAACCCAGCGCTCAACTGCGATCATTTGCTCTGCAGTCATTGCCTTTGGATGGGTGAAATCAAAGCGTAGTCTTGTGGCTTCAACGAGAGAGCCACGTTGCTCAACATGCTCACCAAGCACAGCGATTAATGCGGCGTGCAGTAAGTGAGTGGCGGAGTGATTACAAGCAATTGCTGCACGTAGGGTGTTATCAATAGTAGCGCTCACCTCAGCCCCCGCAGACAACTCTCCCGTTTCACAGTAACCATAATGCAAAATAGCTTGCCCTTTCTTTTGGGTATCCGTCACCCTGAACGTCGCCCGAGCAGACTCAATCACACCCGTGTCACCCACCTGGCCGCCTGATTCAGCGTAAAATGGCGTGACGTCTAAAATAACCACCGCTTCTTGTCCCGGCTTGACTGAAGACAGAGCTTTCCCGTCAATAAAAATTTCAACACATCGTGACTTATCCGTCTGATGCTCATACCCTGTAAAAGTCGTGGCAATGGACGTTTTAATCGACTGATTTGCACTCGCTTTAAAGCTACTTGCTTTTTGTGAGGTTTGTTTTTGTTTCGCCATCGCCTTATCAAAGCCTGCTACATCGACAGACAACTCTCTCTCTCTTGCAATGTCCTGTGTTAAATCAAGTGGGAAGCCGTACGTATCATAGAGCTTAAAGGCAAGCTCGCCGGGAATTATCGCTTCATCAACTTGTGAAAGTGACTCATTGAGTAACTTCATCCCATGTGAAAGCGTTTTGGCAAATTGGGTTTCTTCTTCGCGAATAACTTGCTCGATAAACGCTTGGTTTTTTGCAAGGGCGGGATAAGCTGTGCCCATCTGAACCACAAGCTCAGATACAAGTCTGTAGAAGAAAGGCTCGTTAGCACCGAGTTTATTACCGTGACGACAGGCGCGTCGCATGATACGTCTTAATACGTAACCACGCCCTTCGTTACTCGGTGTTACCCCATCTAAAATCAGGAACGCCGTCGAGCGAATATGATCGGCTATCACGCGCAGTGAAGTGTTAGTGAGATCTTTCACCGATAAAATAGCCGATACCGCTTGCAGCAGTCCTTGGAACAGATCAATCTCATAATTATTGTGGACACCTTGCAAGACTGCACTAATACGCTCTAACCCCATCCCCGTGTCGACAGAGGGTTTAGGTAGTGGCGTTAAATTACCCTCTTTATCCCTATCGTATTGCATAAAAACCAAGTTCCATATCTCGATATATCTATCGAGTTCCGCGCCTTCACTGCCAGGAGGACCGCCCGGCACCTCAGCGCCGTGATCATAAAAAATTTCAGAACAAGGTCCACAAGGCCCGGTATCGCCCATAGACCAAAAGTTTTCTTCTTCATCACAACGTGAAAAACGATCTGGAGACACTTTCATTTCTTTAAGCCAAATGTCTGCCGCCTCATCATCATCACGAAACACCGTTACCCACAAGCGCTCTTCGGGTAACTTTAAAACCTCAGTTAAAAATTCCCAGGCAAAGGCAATCGCTTCACGTTTGAAGTAATCACCAAAACTAAAATTACCTAGCATTTCAAAAAATGT
>JAUHZG010000058.1 GCA_030425845.1 Gammaproteobacteria bacterium | reverse complement strand
CTCCGCCTATGAGGTTAGTGATCATGCGCAGTGCTTGCGGATAGTGTTTGTTATCGTCAAGTTCAATGTGGCGCTTGAAATAATAAATAAGTGTACTGAAATCCGCACTACCAAAAGTGTGTCCGTCTGTTTCTAAGCGCGCAACCATGGGAGCAAACATTGCTGAAGTGATTGCTTCACGCCCAAAAACAAAAGCAGCGGCTAACTCATGCGTCTGAAGATCAAAGAATGAGAAGGTCGCTTTAACAAAGTCACGTGTGCCATCTCTGAGTGGGAGAATAGCCAGTGCGCTACCCACGTCGCCTCCTTGACGCAAGATAGCCATTAACCGATAGATAAGCGATGTATCCGCCCCGAGCTTTTTCATCGCTCGAATGTAAATATCAAAGTGACTAGAAAAGTTGCCAAACTCATCAATATCGCCCTCTTCTTCACAAAGAATGTCACCGATGAGGTTAGCACTCAATGCATCTATTGGCGGATACCAAACCGACTCGGTTGTGACTAGTCTTTGGTACAACGCCTTAAGCAAGCACATAAAATCCCATACAGCAAAAACATGCTGCTGCAAAAAAACTTTTACATCTTCTTGCGACTTAATATGCGAGCACAGCGAGTGCTCAACCACTTGCTTGACAAGAGGCGCTAACCGATGTGTTAATAAATCTACCGCTGATGTTTGCATAAAGCCACTACCTTACTGTAAAAACCTTCTTCGCACTTACACTTACTTTTGTCCAACAAGAGGCAAACGAATGACGAATTCAACTTGCTGTCCGAAATCATTTATGACAGTCAAGCTTCCTCCAAATTCATCAATAGTCCTCTTGCAAAATGCAAGCCCAAGCCCCGTTCCACCTTGTTTAGCGGACTGGTAGCTTTTAAACAGGTTTGCTTCTTGATCTAAAGGAATACCGCCAGCGGTATCTTTCACAACAAGCATTCCCATACCATCGCCAACGTTCGTTGTTATCGTTATCTTACCTTTTTCATTTTTCTCAATCTGGTATAACGCGTTTTTAATGAGGTTCGTTAAGACGCGAATCATCAAAATCTCGTTACCCATAAACTCAAAACTTTGCACGTACTCCAATTCAAATAATGTATGATATTCCTTATGATGCCGGTAGTTTTGCATCGTCTTATCAAGACAACTCACCACAGAGCATTTCAGAAAGTCATCTTCAGCAAGCTCTCCGGCTACCGCACTACGCAAACTCTTCAGAGATGTCGTAATATAGTCATTCATCTGGGCCGAGACTTGTCGTGCCGTCTCCCCAGTGTTAGATAGTACCTCAACGAAACTAGGTCGTAAGGCTTTCTCGATTAACCCTGCCTCAAGCGCTTTCGTGTAACCCTCGACCAGCTTGGGAAGATAGGTAGATAAGTTCTTACCTAACAAATCTACGGTCGCTAGCGGGGTTCGCATATCGTGAACGATACTCCCAGCAATTAACATCACAGCCTCACGTAAATTCTCTTCTGAGCTCGCCCTAGCAGACTCTGTCAACACCGCCGCCAATGCCTCACGTTCACGTTGCTCAGTCTCCCTCAGCGCCGTAATGTCGGTGAAGTATCCAACAATACCCACAGGCATACCATCATCAAGAATGGGGAGTTTACTCACGAGTGTAATGAGCTTCTTACCCGAAGGAAGTAAAAGCACTTCTTCTCGGTTATTAACTGGTTTGCCACGCAGTGTCTCTAAATCACCTCGGCGAAACGCACTAGCGGTATCACCACCAGGCTGCCACTTCAGATCATAGTCTGTCTTTCCTACGATATCCCTAGGTGAAGCCAGCCCAATGAGGCGAGAGAAGTTTTTGTTGCAACCAAGGTAGACTGAATTGATATCCTTCCAGAAAATATATTGAGGTAACGACTCCGTAATACTATCGAAGAAAATTTTATTAATGTCGTTCTCGCGCTTCAACTCTTCGAAAGAGTTTGACTCACTTCCTTCTTGTCTCGTCATGAGTACTCCAACTGCCATCTCATCCCTCCAGCAGAACAGTCGAAATGAATTATACGCCTCTGCGCAGCTGGATGAAATAATCCTATGTCACAAAAAGTCGTGATACCATTGACATTGTTTAACAAAACGATAATATCAAAGTGATCTAAACACTTCTTAAACAAATTGTCTTAAGCTAACACACTTTCACCCTTTGAATTGCAGACTATTCTCTCAGCCGGGCATTCGATAGTTTTCATTATTTCTTAAGAAACTCTTAATAAATGTAATAGGAAACTTTAACTTAAAGCGTTTTTTCTTAAGAAACACTTAAGAATTACTTACCTAGCTGTTAACGACAAATTGTATTTCATTTTAATAGAACTGTTTTGAATACCCTGAATGTAC
Source organism: Gammaproteobacteria bacterium (assembly GCA_030425845.1). Taxonomy (GTDB): domain Bacteria; phylum Pseudomonadota; class Gammaproteobacteria; order JAUHZG01; family JAUHZG01; genus JAUHZG01. The sequence continues at coordinate 8,449 of JAUHZG010000058.1, read as the reverse complement.
GAGCTAAGCAATAAACCTACTGTCACCAAAGAAAACCAAGGCAGCGCCTCTTTACCATCACCTAGGTAATCATAAGCACCGGTATTCTCTACTTCACCAATCGCATATTTGAATCCAGCCGCAACGGCAAAACAAGCAAGTACCCCAATTGCAGCACGCACTTGTTGCTTTGGCTTATCAACATAATCGGTGTTGCACAATTGAGTAAACTCATTCACGTTTCTAAAGAGTGAATTTAACCCTAAGAAATAGAAACATAACGTCGGCATAGTCAGAGTAAAGCCCAAGAGAAAAGAGGCCGCATTACAATAATCAGATCGTATCCCCACCTCTGTTTGAAACAACGCCTCAAAGCCTTGTACGGCCAATGGCGTGTAAGCCAGCATTTTGGGTAAAACGAGTATTACAGCAATTGAACAGTTCACAACAACCAAACGCTTATCAAGCGATTGTAGCGCAATTTCATTTTTAGACTCAGGTTGCCCCCCTACAGACGACCTTGGTGCGGACTGCTGCCCTTCTAATGTACCACCATCAGAAATCTCTTGATAACCCCATTTCAGTGGTAAAATGCCCTCAGACGCCTTTAGGATACTGCTATAGCGTGTCACAAAATAAACTAGCAAGCTATCGGCAAAGCCAACCCCCTCTGCCACGCTGCCAAAGCTCTTCATCCCTTGCCCACCTATCTCAGCAAAAATTAAACTCGTCATGAAAGCAACAATAAAGGCTAACCAGCGAAACCCCACATGAATCTGCGAGTGTGCCTCTGTCCCACGAAAACGCCCGATATGATGGCTGCAAGGCAAGCTATCAAGTCCTAGTTGCCCGACACTACGTAGTGAAGGCAGTAGAAATAAACGGTTCATCAAACTCAATACACCAAGCGACGCAAGCCCCCCAACAGTGGCAAGGACTTGAATACTGGCACTCGCCCGGGAGAAAGCTTGGACAAAGCTATCCTCACGTTCAAAGTCAGGGCTCAAAGCAAGCACAGCATTCACGGTTAGGTAGGCTGTTGGCAACGCCACCGCACTATAGACTAAAGTGGCACTTAACGATCGCATGATTTGTTTGACTTGGGGCATTTTTACCTCGCAATCTGTTCGAAGTTGAGACAAGATAGTTTTGATGTCCAGCACACAATTGAGTAGACTATGGCATCTTAACGAGGGCTATAGAGCACACATGAATACACTCTCGACCAACCTATTAAGCCAGCTTGCTGACATCTCTACCAACATCCTGATTGGCCTCTCAGGCGCGCTCACTATAACGTATCTTAACACCAGAGCCAAAAACTTTTTCGGTATCGATCACACGAGCACAAGTTACCTCGACGAAGACTTCAGTGAGTTTTGCCAACGCTTTGATTGTGCCTGCCCTATCGATAATCTTGGTAGGACACTTACAAGTAAGAATCACGCAGGTGATAAGTTTTATCTGCTTTGGCAAGCGGCAGAAACACAAACACACTCCAACGAGGAAACCGCTATCTTATTGGTTGGTGAAGAAATAAAAATCAAACCGAATAATTTTGTCAAAAACTTAGAAGCTATCGTCAATTGCACGCCTGGAAGTTTGTACTGGAAAGATCACAGTGGCCGTTACTTAGGGTGTAATCAATTTATGGTAGATACCGCCGGCAAATCCTCTACAGATGAAATCATTGGTTACACCGATCAAGAATTGTGGCCAACCTATGCTGATGCTATCCGCGAAAACGATGCCTATGTCATCGCCACCGGTAAAACGCTACAAACCGAAGAACAAGTGGAAGTCCCAAACCATGGACTCATGATCTTTGCGAGTGTCAAAATGCCTTTGCTTGACTCGGGTGGGCGTACAGTTGGCATCATCGGTAACTCCATCGATATTACAGCACAAAAGCGTATGCTTGAGATGCAACAAGAACAACTCAAGCTTGAGCACGATCGAGAGCAAACTCAAAAGTACGCCGACAGGATGAAAATGCTCGCCGCCAGTATCGCTCATGAAATGCGAACCCCGATGACGGCTATCTTAGGGGGGGCAGAAGGGATCAGCCGTTACCTTGATAAACTAGTTGAGGGTTACCGACTAGCAGAGGACAATGGCCTACTGACCGATCTCCCCGTCCGCCCAGCACAGCTCACCCTACTCACACAAGTGGTACCCAATATTATTTCTCTGTCGCAACAATGCCATCAAATCATTACCATGCACTTGCGTAACTTGCGTTACGACGATATTCCACGTGACGACTTCACTGTGCTCTCTATGCAAGAGGTTATCAACCACGCGGTTTCGCTCTATCCTTTTAAAAACCAGCAAGCCGAATTAGTGCATACTGATTTAGCGAATGATTTTACCTTTGAAGGGGACCGCCACCTGATGTGTCATGTGATTTGGAACCTTTTAAAGAATGCGCTTTATTTCATTCGTGCCCAAGAAAAAGGAGACATAAGTCTTACTTTAGTGCGTGAAGAGGACACAGGAATATTGCTTTTTAAGGATACTGCCAAGGGAATGAGTGAAGCGACCCGAGCAAAAGTATTTGAAGCCTTCTACACCAAAACTGAAGGTGGCACAGGACTTGGGCTTACCTTTTGTCAGTCAGCGATTGAAGCATTTGGTGGCAGCATGACCTGTGAAGCCGAGTTAGGTAAACACACCACCTTTGTCATCACGCTACCGCTTGCTCCTGACGACACCACGCAATAGCCAAATGGCGCTCTACCAACAACTCATCTCCAGTCTACTGACACAACAATTCTACGACCTATAACACAAAGTATCACGAGATGAGAAAATCTGGTCTTATCGGCGGCAGGTAACTGGACACACTCCTCCAGCAGCAAAGGGTGGCGTTGCTTTGAAGACTTGCTCCTGAACTCGTGCAGTGTGTTCAGCTTCTGCCTTCTTAAGCGCGCTGTACAATGAATGAAACTCTTCAAAATCCGATTCTTTGAGTTCAAAGTCTGATTTCAAATAAGGCTCCGGCGACTCGCCAGCACTTCTCTCTTTGGCGTGCGCGACAAACTCGGCTACACTAGGTATCCCCTTTAACAAGCCAAGTCTGGACAACACACTGACACATGCGCCTTGGTAGTATGGATCAAGCATATAATCACCTGCAGGAGGATTCTCCCCCTTCACCACAGCATAAGTACTCATGAACGTCGCCTGTACAGCGGCTCCCATCATTAACAAGCGTGTTAGCAGTATATCACTCATTGAGACAGCGACACCTAGTTCTTCTCTGGTTAAATGATCAAATGGGAAAGGCGCGCCTCCATTTAGAATGACGCCGCGAATTTCAAAGTATTGTAAAATTTGGGGGGAGTTACGAATTTCATCGAGTGTCACAAAGCTGTTCTGCCCCTTGTTATTGCCTTTAGGTGTCACTAAAACGATAGTTGCAAACATGGATCGCGATTCTGTCATTCCCTGATGCGGGATTCCCCTTCTATGATTATCCAAACGGTTAGCAATCAGCGCTTCTAATAATTCTGAGTACTCACGTAGTCCTGAGCCTAAACTCGCTAAGACCGGGATACGACCATGTGGGGATAAGCTAAAAAGCATATCCATAAACAATGACACTTCTTCTTCTGAGATAGCCCCGTCACCCGTAGCGGAAAAAATCAGATCACACTCCGCGACAGCAGGTGACACGTTATCATTGAACTTAACACGAACTTCAGGCCAAATCTTAGAGCCGACCACCTCCTCTAGGCTTTTCAAGAATGCTTCTCTGCGCTCGCTATTATACCTCGCAGGAAGCAATGCGCTGTCATAAACAACAAACTGTCTCACTCCCAGCTCGACATAGCGCTTAATCGCCGCTTGCCCCATCGTACCAGCCCCACCAATAACCCCTACCGTCATGTGTTTTTTTTGTGAGACATCTAGTAAAGCATCGGGGACCACCATCTCATCCGCGGCCATGTCACCATGCTTTGTAAGGTAATCGTTTGCTTTTTGTAAAATCTGGGCCATACGCTCACGACACTTATCTACACGATGAGCAATCACTTCCATCACAGGCCCAGGCTCTCCCTCACGCTTAGCAGCACATCGCGCCACATTGACTGTCAATACCGAAGGTTCCGGTAGTGGATAATCGCTCACGTTATAGTTACCCACAGTCTGCAGCACGCCTTGCTTTTGACGAATAAAGGCCTTAGCAAAACCGTTACCCAACCTGGTATAGGGGAAAACGGTACGAGTTATGCAGGTGCTGTCATCTAACGCCATAAGATAGTATTTAAACACGTCCCTATCTTCAGGCAAGCTATTCACAAGCCGGTCTACTTTATTCAGGTGACACTCACCATCCTCTAGCCTAGCCAGCGTGTGCTTCAGAAACATCCTTAGGCCCTCTTTGTAATGCTTTCCATCCGCATCTCTCGTTTCTGGATACTTAAGCAGACCATGATATAACATACTTAAAAGGCCTTCTTCAGCCTCCTGCGACAGAGCCTCCTCCACTTCATAAACCGCTTCTACAAAGGGCTGTAAATCCTTTCGAATCTTAGCCTCAATTTCACCTCTTACAGCTATCGCCATGTCTCGGCTAACACCATCAGACTCAGCGCGATAACCCTGATCGGATTGCCCTGTTGTCGTATCCCAACCGTTATTGCCTGATGCACCTTTTTTCTCATCATCAGGAAGGAGTACCCGGTGTGAAGAGGTATCCGTATGTTCCTCTAGAAACCAATTCAGGTACTCAAGAACTGCATGATGAGAAGAGTAACCTTTTTCTCTGACAAATAGATGCATAGCTCCCAAGGCCACTAGCGCCTTAACGACAGGAAGATTGGTCCACAAACCGTGCAGTCCAAGTAAACCAATAGAATTTTGGAATGGTTTGTCAGGATCGAATCCCGCTTTTTTGAGTTCGTCAACACTAACACCTGAGTTTTCCACGAGGACTCGCGAATACTTCCTTGCAAACTGGGTGATAAGCCTCTCTGCCTTTTCGACATATTCGGGAACCGGAGGGGGGGGAGCCACACTAGATCCTACTGTCACCTGGGTAAGAGTACGTCTGGTATGATACATTTGATACCCTGTCCCAGCAGGGGCGCCTAACACATCTAGCGCTGGAGAGTGATTGAAGATACCAACGTACGGCGACACAGAGGCCCCAGGTAACGGTGTTCCTCTTCGGGAAAGCATCACCCCATCTCCTCTAGCCGCGCGCAAGGGGTGGCCCGAAGTGGAGGTCATACACCCTCGCGCGGCTCTGACAGTAGCCCACGAGCCGGGTCCAACGGTTTTCCCGCCCTTACCTGCTATGCATAACAACGCAGCTCGACCAGCAGCAGTCCGCCTCAGCGTTGGAACGACTCCCGGCCTAATAAGTGCTCGCGTAAAGAAACTCATGATAATCTAACCATTCCATCATTCGAGACGAACGAGACACAGTAAAATGAAACTACTCTGCTCAAGTCTCTCAATTATAATCTAGTAATTCACAAAAATCGGTAGTACGCACTTTATCCATCAAGCGGCATACCACGCCTCACGAAGGCAAGCGCAAACAAACTCCTCGCTACCTTGTACACACAAAGCGGCCCAAAACAATAAAAAAGGGTTGTCGCTATCCTAAACAGTGCCGTCCAATTCATTGCGCATTCTATCACCGTCATGCGCACCTTTATATAGTCAAAATAATTGATTTTTCTAGCCAATCTCAACTGACTAAAATCTATTAATTATTAGTAGGTTATGAGCGTAAAAATAAACGAAAGCCCCGCATAAAGCGAGGCTTTCTTAGCGTCTCAAACGTTCGGTTGGTTTGAGAGCGGTTAATTGGGGATGAATTACATCATGCCGCCCATACCGCCCATACCACCCATGCCGCCCATACCGCCCATGCCGCCCATATCAGGTGCACCAGCTGCTGCGTCATCTTGAGGTAAGTCACCAATCATGCACTCTGTAGTGATCATAAGACCAGAAACAGAAGCCGCATGTTGAAGTGCTGAACGAGTCACTTTAGTAGGATCTAAAATACCAAGCTCAATCATGTCACCGTATTCTTCAGTTGACGCGTTGTAACCGTAAGAACCTTTACCGCCTTTAACGTTGTTAACCACAACAGACGCTTCACCACCGGCGTTGGCCACGATTTGGCGAAGAGGTGCTTCAAGCGCACGACGTACGATTTGAATACCGCTGTTTTGATCAGCATTGTCACCTTTAAGAGAGCTCAACGCTTCGATTGTGCGAACAAGCGCAACACCACCACCAGGTAGTACGCCTTCTTCAACCGCCGCACGAGTCGCGTGAAGTGCATCTTCCACACGTGCTTTTTTCTCTTTCATTTCAACTTCAGTTGCTGCTCCAACTTTAATGACAGCTACACCGCCAGAAAGTTTCGCTACACGCTCTTGAAGTTTTTCACGATCGTAATCAGAAGAAGTGTCAGCTACTTGTGTACGAAGCTGAGCAACGCGCTCTTCGATTTCTTTTGCTTTACCAGAACCATCGATGATAGTTGTGTTATCTTTAGTGATGATAACGCGTTTTGCACTTCCGAGAGTGTCGATTGTAGCGTTTTCTAGTGTCACACCCACTTCTTCAGAAACCACTTGGCCACCTGTTAGGATAGCGATATCTTGAAGCATTGCTTTACGACGATCACCAAAACCAGGCGCTTTGACAGCAGCCACTTTCACGATACCACGGATGTTGTTCACAACAAGTGTTGCAAGCGCTTCACCTTCAACATCTTCAGCAAGAAGAAGAAGAGGTTTGCCAGCTTTAGCCACGCCTTCAAGTGTTGGAAGCATTTCGCGGATGTTAGAGATTTTCTTATCAACCAATAGGATGTAAGGGTTTTCTAACTCAGCAGTCATGTTTTGTTGGTTAGTCACAAAGTATGGAGAAATGTAACCACGATCAAATTGCATACCTTCAACAACGTCTAATTCGTTTTCGAAGCCTTTGCCTTCTTCAACAGTGATAACGCCTTCTTTACCGACTTTTTCCATCGCTGAAGCAATGATTTCACCCACAGATGAATCAGAGTTAGCAGAGATAGAACCTACTTGCGCAATCGCTTTGTTATCTTTGCAAGGAGTAGAAAGACCTTTTAAGTGTTCAACAGCTGCTTTCACTGCTTTATCGATACCACGTTTTAGATCCATTGGGTTCATACCAGCAGCTACTGATTTTAAGCCTTCGATGAGGATAGATTGTGCTAATACAGTCGCTGTAGTTGTACCGTCACCAGCCACATCAGAAGTTTGAGAAGCCACTTCTTTAACCATTTGCGCGCCCATGTTTTCGAACTTATCTTTAAGCTCTACTTCTTTAGCCACTGAGACACCATCTTTAGTGATAGTTGGGGCACCGAAAGATTTGTCTAGGATAACGTTACGACCGCGTGGTCCTAAAGTTACTTTTACTGCGTTTGCAAGTGTGTTAACACCATTTAAGATGCGAGCACGCGCGTCTTCGCCAAAACGTAATTCTTTTGCACTCATTATATATATCTCCTGTTAGTTTGTTCGCAATTAACCTTCAATAACCGCAACGATGTCATCTTCGCGTAGAACGATAAGATCTTCGTCTTTCACTTTGACTTCAGTACCAGCGTATTTACCAAAAAGTACTTTGTCGCCAACTTTGACATCTAAGGCACGGACATCACCGTTATCTAAGACTTTGCCACTACCAATAGCCACTACTTGGCCTTCAGCAGGTTTTTCTTTAGCAGAATCTGGGATCACAATGCCGCCAGCTGTTTTTTCTTCGCCTTCAAGACGTTTTACCAGTACACGATCGTGCAGTGGACGAATGTTAGTCATGTGGTTTCTCCTTTTGCTTCCATTTGAAAGAACAAAATTTCAATAAAATCATGATGTTAAATCATCATGGGCTTTTAGCACTCGCGTTGCTAGAGTGCTAATGATAGCTATATGGGGATTAGTGTCAAGGTTTCAAGGGGAGCCGCTCAAAACCAATCAACCGATACGAGTAAAAACCCACAATATCGGGTCAAAAGAGTAGCTCTCCCACTGCGTGCCACTCCATCCTCTCTCTTCATGCCGCGGCTTGCCTCTAAGAGATTGACTCAGGCAACAGTGCGTAAAGGGCACATTTTAACCTCGTCTCACCTCTGTGGCTGGCAGGCCGACACTACCTATGATAGCGTAAACTCTATGCAAAAAATTCTACGCCCTTTACTACTACTCATCGTGTTCGTCGTCGGCCTTAGCGCCTGTCATTCCAACCCCTATGGGGAGATGATCACAAGCACTCAATATCGTTATGTTCTTTACAATCCCGTTCGCAATGTTGTCGCAGGCAACCCCCAGGGTAAGATCACGCTGGTCGAATTTTTTGATTACAACTGCATCTACTGCCGACACATGGTCCCTGTGATCGAGCGCTTTATCAGTGCTCACCCAGATGTTCGTGTGGTCTTTAAGGATTTGAATAAATTCCAAAA
>JAUHZG010000057.1 GCA_030425845.1 Gammaproteobacteria bacterium | reverse complement strand
ACAGCGTGCCCGATGGATAATTTGTTTTTGGACGGCAGGTAACTCCGCGTCACCAATCTCAACACCAAGATCACCGCGTGCCACCATCACAGCCTCAGACACTTCGATGATTTCATCCATACACTCGACTGCTTCGCTACGCTCAATCTTGGCAACTAATGCATTCGACCCACCGGCCTCTTTCACCAGCTGCCGTGCATAGCGCATATCTTCGGCAGAACGTGGAAATGAAATAGCGATATAATCAGCTTCCATCGCAACAGCGGTTTTAAGATCGGCTTTGTCTTTGTCAGTCAGTGCTTTGGCAGTCAAGCCACCGCCAGCTCGGTTGATCCCCTTATTGTCAGATAACACGCCACCCACTAAAACTTTACAATAGATCTTACTCGATTCGACTTTATCAACACTAAGCTCTAACCTACCATCATCAAGCAATAAGCGATCACCTGCAGACACATCACCTACCAGCGCTTTGTAGGTAAGACCAACTTGCGTCTCATCACCTGCTGTTTCATCCAAGTCAGCATCTAAAACAAATGCATTGCCTACAGTCAATACAACATGACCTTGCTTAAAACGCGTAATACGGATCTTAGGACCTTGTAAGTCAGCTAAAATCCCAACATTCGCTCCTAGCTCACTTGCCACTTCGCGAATAAGATTAGCCCTTGCGATATGCTCACTGGCCTCCCCATGCGAAAAGTTCAATCTCGCTAAATCCATACCCGCTGAAATCATCTTCGTTAAGACAGCTCTCGATTCAGAGGCGGGTCCGATAGTGGCAACAATTTTTGTTCGGCGTTTGCGCATAATTGACTCTACTTAAAATTAGAAACGGTAAGTAACACCTACATTAAAGAAATTTTGCTCTAGGGTATGCTTTTGTGTTGCCATCATCGCCCCTAGGGGATCTCTTACCTCAAATGGCATCTTCGCCGTACGTAAGTAACGGTAGTCTACCGCCAAATCTAAGTGCCGACACATCATATAGCGCACACCTAATATACCTTGATAAGCAAAGACTGTATTATCAAAGTGTACTTGGCTAGACGAAACACTTGTCCCCACATTCGCGTTAAAGCGAGCAAAGCCTAATCCAACACCCACATAAGGGATCAAATAGGGACTTAAGCCAAACGCATCGTAATAAGCATTGAATAAGCCTGCATGCATACTCGAGTGAGAGGTCGAGCGCAAAAGAGTATTACCGATGTAAATATCTCTTAAACGTCCACGCGAATAAAGATATTCCACACCAAAACGCACCGGGCGGAAACTATAGCCTAGTTCGGTCGACAAAGCATAAGCACTTTTGTATTTTAGACGCGAATCAGGAGCCGTCGTTGTATTAATAATTGGTTTGGCGACATGGTTATAACCACCGCTGATATTCACGTATGGTCCACCATGAAATGGTGGTAACGCCACAGCAGAAGTGGCCAGCCCAATTAAAACACAACTACAAATTCGCTTGAATACTTTCACGTTTCCCCCTGGCAAACTAATTTCGAATAGACAACGAGTATACTCAGGGTAATAGGAAAACACAAAGAAGACAGGCCACTCCAGAAGAGAGATGGGCACATAGTGGCGTTGCACCTAAGGAGTCTATTAGCACTTATGAAGTGCTCGCTGGTAATGGATGACATCCCAAAAACAAAGATCCCGCGACAATCGCAGGACCTTGCTCTATATACCCGTGGCAAAAAGGCTCATCGACTAGGTTAGAAGCTGAAAAGCAACCCAACATTCACCCCATTACTGTAATAAGGTGAGCCTGCATTACCGCCAGATGTATTTGTAAAGTGAAACTTCGTTGTACCTAAGAAACGATAATCCGCTTCCAAGCTGAAGCTACGCGCAAGTTTGTACCCCATACCAAGTACCCCCTGGAAAGCAAATTCGTTGGAGTTACTTGTACTGTAGCTTAAACCTGTCGCACGCGCATTGTTAGCTAAATGCGCAAGGCCAACGCCCATGCCCACATAAGGGTACCAGTTAGCACTTAATTGTTCGAAATTGTAAAGCACATTGATAAGGCCCGTTGAAAGCGCGGTATGTCCAGATTCACCCGCTTGCTGAACACCATCAACTCGATACTTATCAATACTATTACGACGATAGCCGTACTCTAACTCATAGCGCAACGCCCCTGTCTTGTAACCAACTGCTACTCCAGCTTGAAGACCCGCATGAAAATCTAATGTAGGACGACTACCGATATTTAGATCGTTTGTTAAGTTCCCGCCACCATGCGCACTGATAAAAGGACCATCAAAAGCTGCAAAAGCGTTAGAAGAACAAGCCAAAATTGCACTTGCTGAAAGAACCGTTAGTAATCGTTTACTGTTTACCATGACACACCCCAATAATTATCAACCCCACTTACCCACAAGACGTTACTTTATAATATGCCCTGCTGAGTATTATCTCTACCATTCTACGTGGACAGCCTTATATTGCAATCTTACCCACAACTAGGGAAAGAATTTGTACAAGTCGTTTGTCTAATCAAATCGGTAAGTAAAGTTCAAATTAAGTGAGTGATTAAGCAAGTAATCATGCCCATGACTATTATCAGATCGCAGCACATAATTTATTTTCGTTGTTCCTAAGAAACGGTAGTCCACACCTAGAGTCCAGTTTGAATCCCAAACGTATCCCATTCCGACTAAACCCTGATAGGCAAACGCGGTGTTCCTTGACGTGTAATTGACCCCTGTCATCCCTAAGTTTGCTTTGATGCGAGCCAAACCAACACCCGCACCAAAATAGGGTTGCCAAGCTGAATAATTTTGTACTTGATACCAAACATTTACCAAGCCAACCTCTGCCTGTTGCTTCGCAAAGGATGACTGTCCTGAACCACTCGCTGGCGTCATTGTGGGTGCATTGGTGTAATTGAATTTGCTATCCGTATTGTGAACATAGAGTCCTTCAAACTCATAATGTAATCCACCATAGTGATACCCTAACGCCAACGCTAAGTCATACCCAGGATTAAACTTACTACGCAAAGTCGTGACACCGTTGTTTGTCGTCATATCATTGTCTTGCGTGTAATTCACCCCACCCAACATCGTTAAATAGGGTCCAGTCTGGGCGTAAGCAAAGCACGCGCTGGAGGCGAGTAAACTTGACGCGCCTAGTAGTGTCGCAGCTAGTACAGTAATTTTTTTCATAAGTTCCCTCTTTTTCAATAATTGTTTTGTTAACTGTTAAAAATGATACGCCATACTCAAATCGAGTGAGTGGCTATAATAATGGTGGAAGTTAGAGTACGCCAAGCTAGGGTTAAGCTTACTTCTCACCTTGTAATAGTTGGATGTCCCTAAGAAGCGATAAGCCAAACCTGTTGAGAAGTGTGTATTAAAATTACAATTTACACCTAGCATACCTTGGTAGGCGAACACATTCTTGGAATCAAACTGATTAATCCGTAAGTTAGCCATACCAATACCTAATCCAATATAAGGGATCAAGTGCTCGCTTGCACCTTTATAGTGGTAAATGATATTCGCTAAGCCACCGCTCAGGCGCGTATATTCATTGTCGCCAGGCGACTTAATATCATTGCGAGCATAAACATACTGCGCTTCATAGCTTAAGCGATCTTTGTCAAAGCCGATACTCGCCGCGCCATCAAAGCCATGCTTGTAATTGATATCATTACTCTGGCCACCCAACGTCGACTGCCCTTTTTGCACAAAATTTAGACCACCTTGTATCCGCAAATACGGCGCACTCAGACCAAGTACAGCATTAGAAAGAGAACAAATCGACAATGCACTCACGCACACCGCCCCAAGAGCAAGCGCTTTTAACTTCATTAGATAACCCCACATCATTCAAACTTCAAACAGTATAGCCGAAGAGACTTTACTTTTGAAAGTCGCATAAAAAACCCCAGCAGGCTGGGGTTTCTACGTCTTGCCACATCAGCAAGTATTACTCGCATCGTTTGCAAAATAAAGCATACACTTCCTTAGAAGTTGTAAACAAGATTTAAGTTTACACCGTGGTTGTAAGCAGCATCTTTCTTAGAGGCGCCGGCAACATTATATTTACCTGTACCGATGAAATTATAGCTAAGACCTAAAAGTGCTTGTTGATTTAGTTTGTAGTTAACACCAACCAATGCTTGGTAAGCAAGCTTAGTTTCTTTGCCTGTGATGTTAGCATTACCGTCGAAATCTGCTGTCGCAGAACCAACACCAACACCAACGTATGGGATGAAGGTAGGATTGATGTCTTCGAAGTTATAAAGTACGTTCACTAAAGCAACAGTTGTTCCTAATGAACCTGATTGCCCATTTTTGAACTTGTTATGTAAATAACCAAGCTCTGCTTCATAACCTAGCGCACCAGAGTTAAGTCCAAAGCTACCTGTAAAGTTATAGCCAGTTTTCATGTCGTACTGAAGACCTGTGCCAAAATCCAATTTGCTAGCAAAGTTAACACCACCACCAAGACGTACATACATACCATGAGCAGCAAAAACATTTGCAGAAGCAACCACTGCAGTAGCGGCCGCAACCGCAATAACTAAAGATTTCAATTTCATCATTATTCCCCAATAATTGAATTAAAGTTGGTGAAAAAATCACCGATTCCGACAAGCATTCTAACGAGTGCGAAACCAAAGGCAAGTTGTCCAAGCAATTCTGTTCAAAAACCCTTCTAATCGCCCTTATATTAGGCATATCTCAACCGCTCAGCACTACAAATGCGGCGTCGCAATTTAGTCCTCAAGTGCCGCAACTGCAGGCAATACTTTTCCTTCAACGTACTCAAGAAAAGCGCCACCGCCTGTAGAAACATAACCAAACTTAGCTTCTTCACTAAAGGTATCAATCGCCGCAACGGTATCACCGCCACCAGCAAGTGAAAACGCCCCACTCGCGGCAATCGCTTCAGTTAATACGCGTGTGCCCTTCGCAAACGGTGGAACTTCAAACACCCCCACAGGACCATTCCAGATAATAGTCTTCGCTCGATTAACATGTTCAACATAGGCCGCCAGTGTTTGCGAGCCCATATCAAAGATCTTCTCACCTGCCGCTAAGGCGTTCACGCTAGTTTCACGCGTTGTTGCTGTTTCACTAAGTTCTGTCGCCACCACCACATCACTGGGCAATAAGATAGTCTTACCCTGTGCTTTCGCCAATTCCAACAAACTTTGCGCTTCATCCACTAGTTGCGCCTCATATAAAGAGTCCCTTACATCCATCCCTGATGCGGCAAGGAAAGTATTCGCGATCCCCCCACCCGGTATCAAGACATCAGCAACCGCTATGATCGCTTTAAGCACTGAGAGTTTACTGGAGACTTTCGCTCCCCCAACTATCGCAACAACAGGCGCAGCTGGTTGCTTCAAGGCTTTCTCTAAATGTCTCAGCTCAGAACTCAGTAGCAATCCTGCACAGGATTCCTTACAGTACTTGGCAATGCCTACAGTGGATGACTGTGCACGGTGTGCAGTAGCAAAGGCGTCATTAACAAACACATCCCCTAGGGCAGCCATTTTCTCGGACAACCCTTCATCACAAGCCTTCTCACCGACGTTAAAACGGACGTTTTCACATAAAACGACTTGGCCAGGGGCAACTTCAACACCTTGCAACCAATCCCGTTCAAAGCCCACGTCTTTGCCCAGCAAACCGGACAAAGCGACGGCCACAGGCGCTAAAGAAAACTGCTCGTCATACTCACCCTCAGTCGGTCGACCAAAATGTGACAACAAAATCACTGCCGCTCCTTTTTCAAGTGCAAGCAAAATAGTCGGTAAGCATGCTCTGAGCCGCTTGTCGGAAGTGATCTTACCGTCTTGCATAGGGACATTCGCATCGATACGAATAATGACGCGTTTACCTGTGAGATCGAGTGATTGTATGGTTCGCATAATGCTCCCTAAGATGGTTATGAGTGAGCTGTCAGTATAAAGTCTGCACCAAAGCCGCACAACTATCCTAACTTAGTTAGCCAGTGTCATAGTCCGGCTTGACCGGACTATCCAATAATATTTAGATTCTTCGGTCAAGCCGAAGAATGACACGACAAAAGCATTCTAGGAGTGTGGGTCGTAGTACTAGGAATGCGGAACTTAGCCATTAAAGCCCAACACCGAGACCACAAAGCTCGCTTGAAGGCTAGCGCTTATCGGTATACCATTCCCATCACAACTAGGAGGCACAATTGAAGCGGCACACAACATTCACCGTACAGGCGTTTAGCAAACTGCTGCTGCTTGCTCTTTTCACTTTGCTTTATACAGGTTGCACCACCCCAAGACCGAGAAACGTCGCCAACGTTTGTTCCATCTTCATGCAGTATCCGCGCTGGTATTGGGCCGCTCAAGCTGCCAAGCGTAAATGGGGTGTTCCCATTCCTGCCCAGATGGCTATCATCTACCAAGAGTCTCGATTTAATGCCGATGCGCAGCCACCGCGTGAAAGGCTACTTTGGATCATACCCTGGTTCCGCCCTACCTCAGCCTATGGCTACTCACAAGCTCTAGACGGAACCTGGGCCACCTACGAAAGACAAACTGGTAACCACAGCGCCGATCGCGATGCCTTTAGTGATGCGGTCGACTTTATCGGGTGGTTTGCCAACCGAGCGCATCGCAAAGCTCGAATACCACGCAATAATACACGTTTGTTATACTTGGCTTACCATGAAGGCATTGGTGGTTACCTGCGAGGTACCTACAAACGCAAGTTATGGCTAATACGTGTCGCGAAAAAAGTACAAAACCGTGCATGGACATTCAGCTGGCAACTAAAACGCTGTGCCTCTCGCATCCCGAAAAAACCGTGGTGGCGCTTCTGGTAAGAGCACTCACCTCAATCCTACTTACTTTCATAAGGAATAAATCATGACAGAATTTGCCAAACAAGCCGCCAATCTTATTCAGGAAAAAGGTAGAGGCTTTATCCCCAAAGTCGCGATTGTCCTTGGTTCGGGTTTAAGTGCTCTGGCGGATAAGATTCATGATGCCAGAGTGTACCCCTACAGCGAATTACCAGGGTTCCCTAGCGATATCATACAAGGTCATGGTGGCAATCTCGTTTTAGGCTATCTAAACAACGTCCCCGTTGCATGCTTACAAGGGCGCCAGCATTTTTATCAAGGAGGTGACGCCACCATCATGAAAACCATGATTCGAACCTTGAAACTATTAGGCTGTGAACGCTTTATCGTGACCAATGCCTCAGGTGGGATCAATGAAGCCTATGAGCCAGGCGATCTTGTCGTGCTCCGCGATCATATTAACTTACAATTCACCAACCCTTTAGTCGGTCCCAACGACGATGAATTTGGCCCGCGGTTTATCGGACTTGAGGCACTGTACGATAAAAACTTGCGTCAAGAAGTCCATGAAACGGCGGAAGAACTTGATATCAAATTACATGAAGGGGTTTATGTTGGGGTGCTAGGCCCAACCTTTGAAACGCCAGCAGAAATTAAAATGTTTAGACAGTGGGGGGGTGATCTGACCGGTATGTCGACCGTCCCTGATGTGATCATTGCGCATCATTGTGGCATGCATGTCATCGCTATCGCCGCTATCACGAATAAAGCCGCAGGCATGCAAGATCAAGTGCTCAGTCACGACGTGACGTTAGCGGGGGCCAAGCTTGCCAGCGAAAAGCTCATCAAGCTCATTTACCATTTCATTCCTCGCTGCTACCTTGATGAGATCACCTCATGATCCCACATGAACTGACACAAGCCCTCACACCGCCCGCAACGTTTGATAAACCAGTGCTTGAAACACTTGTGTCGCTCATCGACTATACTCGGCTCGTTGACAATGACAGTGAAGACTTAATTCAAGTGTTCTCCCAAGCGGCCAAAACACCGCTTGGTAACGTTGCAGCGATATGTGTCTATCCCAAGTTCCTACAAGCAGTTAGGGCTACCCAAGGAAAAAGCCTCCCCCTTGCCACTGTCGTTAATTTCCCAAGTGGTGACAAAACTCTTGAGTCGGTTTGTCATGAAATAGACTATGCTTTATCCCATGACGCCGACGAAATCGACTTGGTTTTCCCCTACCGAGCATACTTTGCCGATCAAAAGCAGCAAGCCCTTAAGATGATCAGCACAGCGAAAAAACTCTGTGGTAACAATTGCCTTAAAGTCATCTTAGAAAGTGGAGAACTTGCACTCGAGTCTCTCGAGGAACTCACCAAGCGTGTGATCGATGCGGGGGCCGACTTTATCAAAACCTCGACGGGCAAGACCAGTACCGGGGCCACCCTTGAAGCGGCGTACCTTATTTTGAAAACGATTAGTCAGCACAACCGTAATATTGGTTTTAAAGCCTCTGGAGGTATCAAAACAACAGAGCAAGCGTGGCAATATTT
Organism: Gammaproteobacteria bacterium; assembly: GCA_030425845.1. GTDB lineage: Bacteria > Pseudomonadota > Gammaproteobacteria > JAUHZG01 > JAUHZG01 > JAUHZG01. The sequence goes on along the minus strand of JAUHZG010000057.1, from coordinate 2,506 downwards.
TCGTCTTAGTCAACTTTTGCTTGATGAGAAGTGGGCAAGTAAATTCCACTTTCGTGTGGGAGCAAGTAGCTTACTCGACAATATCTTGAAGAAATCATCCTAATATCAGGAATTTAGCTGCCCCGCAGTAAAATTGCTGCATGTAGACCTGGAAATGGTACAAATTCTGTCGTTATACTGTTTTTACTGCCCCTCATTATGGGCCTGATAAGACACGAAAGGAGTATGACATGTCAAAAGTATTTGCCCCCAATGACGGGAATGCCCAGCAAGATAAACTTCTCGCACTCACCGCACTGATGGTTGAGCTAGTTACCACCGAAGAAAGCTTAGATATTGATGATCCACGCCTTATCGAGTTATGCACCCAATACCAACTTGAGCTAAGTGAAGTTCAGCAAATCATTAAAGAACTACTTGAAAGTAATGACACAGCCCCTATCACAGGATTCAGCCAAATGATGAGGCAATCGGTAAAACAAGAGTCCTCTGAAGTGATGGCGTAAGACTACTTCGTTAAAACCTAAGTCATGTTAGACTTAGGTTTTTCTGAAAGTAGACCGCATCAATGACAACAAGAATTTTTTATCCTGCTGCGCTTAACCTAGAGCACCCTACACAACTCGATAGTCATGCGTCCAACCATCTCGCCAATGTTCTGCGCGTCAAGCCAGAGACGCCTATTGTTCTTTTTAATGGTCAAGGTGGTGAGTATCATGGGTCTATCACTCAAGTTGAAAAGAAAAGTGTCACCGTCTTTCTTACCCAATACTGTCCTATTGAACGTGAATCTGCTTTAACGCTAGAGCTAGCCCAGGTGATCTCTCGCGGAAAAAAAATGGATCTCACCATCCAAAAAGCAGTAGAGCTAGGGGTTAACCATATCACGCCATTGATTAGTGAGCGTTGCGGCGTCAAGTTAACAGGGGAACGCTGGGAAAAGAAATGTGAACATTGGCAAAAAATCATTCTCAGTGCTTGTGAGCAATGTGGCCGCAATACAGTCCCGACTATCAGCACCCCCATGAAGTTCCTTGACTGGTTGCCTGCGAGTAAACATTCAACAAAAGTTCTCGCGCACCCAAGTGGTGAGCGCACACTACACGACCTTACCCCACAAACAAAATCACTCAGCATAGTGGTCGGTCCTGAGGGCGGATTTACCGAGGATGAAATAATACTGGCACAAAAGCATGAATTTGTAATAATAGGCCTTGGGAAGCGCATACTACGTACCGAAACTGCAGGCTTAGCACTGCTGAGTATTGCGCAACATCTGTATGGAGACTTATAGGGACATTCTCTAACTTGGGATTATTACAAACGTTCGTCCATTTAGTGAAAAAACTCTATCATGTGCTAACTGATGAAGCACAAGATTCGCAGTACTTGGCTGTACCGCTGGGTTGGTTGGGCTTTATTGGTTTCCCTGCTTACTATTACATCTGGCATACACTTTACCCTCAACCTTATGAAAACCTAACACTACGCCTAGTCGGCAGTGTACTTTGTTTAGGGTTGATGCTTCATCGTTACTGGCCACAACGCTTACTTGGCTTTTTCCCTATTTATTGGTTTTTAACAACATTGTATTCGCTTCCTTTTTTCTTCTCCTTCTTCTTACTCAAAAACGATTTCACCACCATTCAACTCATGTCCTCTTTGAGTGCCTTATTTATTCTTATCATGATCTTTGAATGGACCAGTAGTCTTGTGATGTACCTCATGGGGGTAACCTTCTCGTTGATAGCCTACTATCTTACAACGTCAGATCCTATATTACGGATGCATCATACTTCCTACCTTTTTGTCTTCTTGTTTGCGATGATTTTAGGCTCCATCTTTAGTCGACGTAAGAGTGAATTTCAAAAACGTAAACTTGAAGGTATGATCACCATCAGTACCACTATCGCCCATGAATTACGCACGCCACTACTTGGAATTCGAAGTGGTATCACTGCTATCGACAAATACATGCCAACATTACTAGAAGGCTATGACGCCGCCCTGAAAGCAGAACTTCCCATCAAAAAAATCCGTCGCGCGCATTATCTAGGTCTACAAAATGTTTTGGAAAGAACTCTCGCTGAAACAAATTACTCCAATACGATCATTGATATATTAATGATGAACGTTAAGCAACCCGAAATACATGAAGAAAGCTTCAAAAAACTCTCGATGAAACACTGTATAGAAGATAGCTTAAAGCGCTACCCATTCAATTCACTCGAAGAAAAAGAGAAAATACATGTCATGCTAGAAGACGATTTTTCTTTCTTTGGCTCAGAAATATTAATGGTGCATGTTATTTTCAACCTACTTAAAAACGCACTGCACTTTATCCATAAAAGCAAAAAAGGCTCTGTCTATATTCGTCTAGCCAATGATAAACGCTGGAATTATCTTTATTTCGAAGATACGGGTAAAGGGATCTCTAAAGAAGAAATGGGACGTCTCTTTAAAATGTTCTACACCACAACCCTTACCGGCACAGGTATTGGCCTTG
>JAUHZG010000056.1 GCA_030425845.1 Gammaproteobacteria bacterium | reverse complement strand
TGGCCTTGCGTTCAGTAAACGAGTAATAGACTCATTCAAGGGCACGATAGATGTACAGTCCACCTTAAATGAGTACACACTATTTACCATCAAGTTGCCAAAAGTTCAGGGGTAACCCCTCTCTCGCGTTTTGCTATGTAAGCGACCTAAACGCGGAGCTCAGAGATGCTTTTCCGCAAAGCGCAGTCACCCTTCTCGCCCTGAAGGGTGTTGTAATAGTCCAATAAACGTTGTTATAGTCCGGCTTGATCCCCCCTGCGAGGACAGGGCAAAAACGACGCTACGCGCTAATCCACCCACGCTAATTTCAACTATGCACCACGCGCTTATCTTCCGTTCTTAAGGTGGAGCGCCAATGCCACATATCCACTTCATCCCTCACCTGACCACACACTTCAATGACCCTATCGAGTTGTGCGGGAGCCATCATGGCGTGTATCGAAAACCTAACTAAACAGCTATTTTTGGGGGTGGCGGGTGGACAATAGACCGAGCCAAATACCCCGCGTGCTTCTAGCGCATCACGTAGTTGTATCGTCTTCGCTTCACTCCCCGGACACAATGAAATTATTGCTGACTGGCTACCTTGTAAGTTGTAGCCAAGCTGGTGTAAAGCATCGCGCAATTTCTTAGCATTACGCTCTAAGCGCAAACGTCGCCAGTGCTCATCCCGGATCACTTCTATCGTGGCAGCGAAACCTGCTAAGTCATGTGGCAAGATAGAGGTACTAAAGATGGTCGGTAACGAATGTGCTAACAAAAACTCTTTCATGCGTGTGGTACAGGTAATAAGACCACCACGACCGGCAAACGCTTTAGAGAGACTCGCTGTAATAAAATCCGTTGCCTCCAGTAGACCCAGGGCTGCGACAAGCCCTTGTCCTTTGTCACCATACAAGCCCAAAGAGTGCGACTCATCCACAACTAAAATACAGTCGTACTGTCGTTTTAACTTCGCAAGCTCGACTAGTGGCGCAATATCACCAAGCGTACTGTAAACTGAATCAACCAAAATGATCCCGGATCCGTACTTTTTGAGCTTACGCTCTAATGACTCGACATTGTTGTGTCTGAAAGGGACGATCTTAGCCTTAGCGCTTTGCGCACCTTCCCATAGAGACATGTGCGCAAACATATCGACATACACTGGAACCCCTTCATGAGCAATTGCCCCGACCAATCCTGTATTGGCACACCAGCCCGACTGTGTCACCAGCGCATCTTCAACACCAACAAAATCGGCAAACAGTTGGTTTAAGCTGGGAGTGGCATTCTTCGTGTCAGTTGAGTGGGTGAGTGAAAACACATCTGAGCTCATCGCCCCCTGACCATGCGTCAGTAAACTTTGCACTTGTGCACGCACAATTTTCTCAGAAGTAGCAATCCCAAGATAATCATTACTCTGTAAAACAATATCACCCGCACCAGGCGCACGCCCACGAAGAATGTGGCGCCCCTGCCACTGCTCTTTGACTCGTTGTTGATAAAAATTATCGACACGTTCGGCTAAAAATTCGGGTTGGGCTTCTGACGTATGATGTTTGTCAGAAAACGTAAAATAATCGGAACACTCACCTACCATGGCTCTCTCTCCAAGAAGAACAAAACCTAGCCATTTATGCACCCACCGCTTACCTGCCTACAAAAATTGTATGTAAACAAACACGGCAAGAAATTGTTATTATCGTCTTCCTTGCTAGACTTTGTTGTCGTCCTAACCCCCTGAAATAATGAGGTTCATAGTAGCACACTCTTTACAAAAGCCAAATTGGCCAACTCCTCAAAAATGTTGAGGTCTTTGTATAAAGCACTCTTCAACAAAGCCCACATCCCCGTGTTTTATACCCATTCTACTTCACAGCACGTTTCTAGCGTCGATATTCACCCCTATCGCAGAACTATCAAGCTTCCAATAAAACTAACATGGGTATATTAAGCTTCTCTGCACTGCAAGCAATAGCAATCACACGCTATATCCGCTATCATCTGCACAATTGAATTTAAGTTGATTATACTGGCTATGCGACAAAACAAGTGGGTAACCTTAACGCGTGACTGTGACGCCCTGCTCATTCCCACCGCTGTGCCCATCACAGTCCCTAGCGGCACACATGTACACATCGTACAACAGCTTGGTGGCAACTTTACTCTAAGTGTGAACGGCAACTTAGTACGTATCGACGGCAAAGACGCCGACGCACTTGGGATCGATCCCGAAACAATTATCCCTCCTGATGAAAGCAGCCACTGCACAGTAGCCGACTCACCGGTCGATGTTAAAGAAGTATGGGCACAATTGCGTACTTGCTACGATCCTGAAATTCCTGTCAATATCGTTGATCTTGGCCTCATCTATACCTGTGAAGTACAGTGGAAAGAATACGCTAAACAAAATATTGTCAATATCGTGATGACATTGACCGCTCCCGGCTGTGGCATGGGCCCAGTACTCACCGCAGACGTGGAAACTAAAGTCAGACAAATTCCGAATGTCACCCACGTCAATGTTGAACTCGTATTCGATCCACCCTGGTGTCGCGAGATGCTATCGGAGAGTGCTCGCTTAGAACTAGGATTAGATTAAACTTAAGGAGAGACCATGCCTACAGCCAAAGACTGCGCAAATGCCATTCGTTTCCTTGCTATCGATGCGGTAGAGCAAGCCAAATCAGGCCACCCCGGCATGCCTATGGGTATGGCTGATATTGCACAAACTTTGTGGCGCGAAGAGCTTAAGGTTAATCCTAAAAATCCACATTGGATCAATCGCGATCGATTTGTCTTATCAAATGGGCACGGTTCTATGCTCATTTACGCCCTGTTGCACTTAACAGGCTATGACTTGCCCATCGAAGAATTAAAAAACTTTCGACAGTTACATTCGAAAACCCCAGGGCATCCCGAAGTACCCGAAACCCCAGGGGTTGAAACCACAACCGGTCCTCTCGGTCAAGGGATTGCCAATGCGGTTGGCATGGCCCTAGCCGAAACACATCTCGCCGCCACTTTCAATAAGCCCGAGCTACCTATCATTGATCACTACACCTACGCCTTCTTAGGGGATGGCTGCTTAATGGAAGGGATCTCACACGAAGCGGCTTCACTGGCAGGCACCTTACAACTTGGTAAGCTCATTGCCTTTTGGGACAATAATCAGATCTCTATCGATGGTAATGTCCAAGGGTGGTTCACTGACGATACCGCTAAGCGTTTTGAAGCTTATGGCTGGCAAGTGATTCGTGGCGTGGATGGCCATGACTCAGCAAGCATCCTTGCTGCCATCAAAGAAGCTAAGGCTGACAGCACGCGCCCAACACTCATTGATTGCAAAACCACCATTGGTTATGGCTCACCAAAGCTTGCCGGTACAGCTAAAACCCACGGTGCACCGCTTGGTGCCGACGAAATTGCCGCTACACGTGCCGCACTTAATTGGCCGCATGCCCCTTTTGAGATCCCCCACGACATCAAGCAAGCGTGGGATCAAAGCGAGCGTGGCGCAGCGCTGGAAGCTAAGTGGGACACACTGTTTGCTGACTATCAGGCACAATATCCCACTGAGGCGAGCGAATTACTCCGCCGTTTGCAGAGTGAACTTCCCTCTGACTGGGCTAATCAAATCGACGCACTGATCACAAAAACCTGCGATGAGAAAAGTGATCTGGCAACTCGACAATCCTCACAACAGTGCTTAAATACGCTAGCTATCAACTTGCCCGAACTTGTTGGCGGGTCGGCTGATTTGACCGGTTCTAACGGCACCAAATGGACAGAGGCAACTGTGTTCACTCATGACAACCCACAGGGTCGTTACATCAATTATGGCGTGCGTGAATTTGGTATGTCAGCCATCATGAATGGTATGAGCTTATACGGAGGCATACGGCCTTTTGCCGGCACCTTTTTAACTTTTGTCGATTATGCACGCAATGCCGTGCGCATGGCAGCGCTAATGGAGCAACCCACTGTATTTGTCTACACCCATGACTCCATTGGTTTGGGCGAAGATGGCCCCACTCACCAACCTATCGAACACTTAGCCATGCTACGAAACACCCCAAATGTTCATTCTTGGCGCCCAGCTGACACCACAGAAGTGGCCTATGCGTGGAAAGCCGCTATTGAAAAGCAAGATGGTCCAACCTGTCTTATTCTATCAAGACAAAAACTTCCTTACTTACAAGAAACACAAACCGACACCGCTAACATTGATAAGGGGGGGTATATCCTTTGGGAAAGTAACCAAGGCGAAATACCTGAGTTATTATTCATTGGCACCGGCTCAGAAGTGCAACTGGCGCGTGAAGCCGCACAAGTTGTGCACGAGAAGACGGGTAAAGCCACACGTGTTATCTCAATGCCGTGTCCTGAGCTATTCTTAACACAGCCTCATGCTTACCAAGAACAAGTACTGCCCGCCGAGTGTGACAAGCGCCTCGCGATAGAAGCAGCTAGCACCAATTATTGGTATCAATTTGTCGGACTCAAAGGCAAAGTCATCGGCATTGATAGGTTTGGCCTTTCCGCGCCAGCCTCTGAATGTTATAAAGAGTTACACATCACCTGCGATCACTTGGTTGAAAGCGCTATCGAGTTAATTTAGGAGAGAAAACTATGTCAATTAAAGTTGCAATTAATGGTTACGGACGCATCGGGCGCAACGTGTTACGCGCACTCTATGAAGCTAAGCGTGAAAACGATATTAATGTTATCGCTATTAATGATTTAACTGATCTTGATACCAACGTGCACCTCACTAAATATGACACGACTTTTGGTCGCTTCCAAGGGGACGTCAAAGTTGATGGTGAACGGATGGTGATCAATGGCGACTCTATCGCCGTGTACTCAGAACGGGATCCTAATAATCTCCCTTGGGGTGAGCTCGATATTGATGTGGTACTAGAGTGCAGTGGCTTTTTCGCCAGCAAAGAAAAGGCCAGCGCTCATTTAAACGCCGGCGCGAAGAAAGTTTTGGTCTCTGCCCCAGCCTCTGGTGCGGACAAAACGATTGTCTACGGTATTAACCACCAAAGTTTAACGGCTAACGATGTGGTAGTGTCTAACGCCTCATGCACCACTAATTGCCTGGCACCTGTCGCCAAGGTATTGAACGAATCTTTTGGTATTGAGTCCGGCTTGATGACCACCGTGCATGCGTTCACTAACGATCAACATTTAATTGATTCTGCCCATAAAGATTTACATCGCGCGCGTTCTGCTACCCAATCAATGATCCCAACCAAAACAGGCGCCGCCGTGGCTGTTGGTTTAGTGCTACCTGAGCTTAACGGTAAACTCGATGGTTTTGCGGTACGCGTACCCACGATTAACGTGTCTTTAGTTGATTTAACCTTTACGACCAAGTCTGACGTTTCAGTTGATGCGATCAATAACGCGATTGCTAAAGCGGCGAACGGTGAACTAAAAGGCATTCTTGGTTATAACGAAGAGCCTTTGGTCTCTGTCGATTTTAACCATAACCCACACTCATCAACCTTTGATGCCACACAAACACGTGTCATGGGTAAATTAGTGAAAGTTCTCAGCTGGTACGATAACGAATGGGGCTTCTCAAACCGCATGCTCGATACCGCGCTTGCTATGATGAATGTCTAAATCCCTATTACGGCTCCGCGGCTTGCTCTCTCAAGAACTGGCTGGCCGCAGGGAACTCTCCATTCTCCCACTTTCATCGCCGACCTGAAGCCAAGTATCAAGAGCACATACTAGTGAAAACCAGGTCTTTTCAAGTATAAGTGCCGAAAAATACCTCTTTTAACAGTGGTTCCCTCTTGGGATGCATTATACTCGCTGGCACCGCTATACGTAGCACATTTTTGAGGAAATGCCATGCCTAGAGCAGCCCAACTAATCCAGCAGTTTATTCAACTCGCCAATAGCGTTTGTGATGAGAGCCCAACACCCGCAAAGCTAAACGCGGCTGTTCGCGAAGCTGCTACTAATATACACGAGATCAATCATGAAAGTAGAACGGTAAAGGCAAACGCCCTACCAGAATTCACTCAAGTTGCACGTTTCATCAAACAGGTTAAAGCAAAGCAGGCAGAGATATCTCCAAAGAACTTTTGGCTCTTCATCAAAAATAGCCTCTACCTTGTGGTGAAGTATGTATTTTTAAATGTTGATCGCCGACCTGCCACCGTAGCAACTTACCTAGAATTAGCTCTAGCCATGGCACAAGACATACTAAACGAGGGTCAACATCACACTGAACGAGACTTTAATACAGTAAGGAAAACACTTTACGCTCTCATCGGTGCACTTGGCGGAATTCAAACACGCTTGTCTCATTCGCACGAAGAATCAAGATCTCGTGAAGCCACCCCACAGTTTAACGATTATGTACGGATCACAAGGGTGCTTATAAACTGCCTATCTTTGCAAGATAGCGAGAAAAATAAAGCGCGGATAGCTGATTTATCCCACGAACTAGCCGCCAACTTAATCGATGAAAAGTCAAAAAACCACACATATGCACCAGAGGCTAGACTTCAGCTCTTACAAGACGCTCACTCCTACGCTAAACGCGCCATAGAACTTTTTCCAAAAAACCCGCATCATGGGTTGATATACCTTAGCGCGACCGAGGCTCTCGCCACTGAATACCGAAGTCAAGGCGATTTAGACCGTGCACTGTCTCTTTATGAAACTGTACTAGCCGATCCCAGCTCACAGGAACCTAACGATCATAATGCCAAAATAGTTAGTTTCGCCCTTACAGGTAAAGCACGATGCATACTGCCAAACGCCAACGAAGACGCTCTTTTAACCCTTGATAATGAGCAACGTTATCGCGATGCTCACGCGCTCTTTAGGCGAGCATGGGAACTTCGAGAAAGCTTTCCAGCGAGTATCCGTCATCATGATGATACCCGCCATATGGTGATTAGTATTGGTTTAGGGTACGGTGTCATTTTGGAAAAAAAATACCGTAGTCACCACGACGAACAAACGTTCCAGCAATTTATGCAGCTGTACTTCGATCAATTAGCGCCCCTAGCTGAAAAGCATGATGAACCAAGGCTATGCGCCAAAGTATACTTTAGACTAGCCCACGTCTTCTTTCACTTCAGTGAAAAAGCTAACAGTGCAAAACCTTCCAGCCGCAAACGAACTACCTCCATGCAAAGAGCCGCGAGGTATGCCAGTAACGCAATACGATTAGCCAAAGGCCCACTACTAGCGCAAAATGCCCTTTCTGAAATGCCTACCCTCCTCCAGAACAAACTCGATGAGGCCGAATCACATTATCGCCAGCAGCAGTATGAGAGAGCTTACCAGGGTTACAAAAGTGTGTACTCCAGCTTAATTGCAAGACCTTCTCTTGGAACCAAACAGGACACACGCAAGCGCCTATCTTCGCAATTAGATGCTGGCGAGGAAGCCCGCCCGGATCAAAGCGCAAAAAGACAAAATACAGGTCGTGGATCAAGTGCTGCGCCCTAAAACTTCCTACGCCCCCCGCATTCAAGCCGCGGGGTGTAGAGAGTGTAGGGTAGACCACAGGCCGTAACCATAAAAGCAAATCAGTTAAGTGAAGAAAGGGTTTCTTGATAAACCGCTAACAAAACGTCTTGCGATACACTCACGCCATGCCACAGCTCAAACACACGCGCATTGTGAGCGACCAACATCCCAACACCATTACACGCGTTGGCTTGATGCGCTTTGGCAAACCGCTCAAACGCTGTTTCTACCTGTGCATATTCAACATCGTAACATAACGTGTTGGGGCCAATAACAGCGGCCGGAATCGCCGGCACCTCATCATGCAAACTAGACGGTGTGAGGTTTAATATCACGTCGAATGTCCCCACTAGCGCTGTTATCGCCATCACACTCACCTCACTCGCAAGCGCTAAGCGTGTCACCAAATCGCGTGCTCTTACCAACGACCGACTTGTGACTACGCATTCACCAGGCGCTTTGGCAACTAATAAGGGAAGCACACTAGCCGCCACATTCCCCGCCCCTATCACGCACACACGAGCATCCACCAAGGAGACCTGCTGGATGTGTTCCAGATCATCTAGCAACCCTTCGCCATCAAAGTTATCGGCAAACACTTCACTATTTTTAATAGCAAGACAGCTCGCCGCCCCCGCTTTGCGCGCACGCAAGGAAGACTCACTGGCATAAGCAAGCGCTTCTTGTTTGAGTGGATATTTGATATTAAAACCCGCAAACGCCGAATGTGCTCGCAGGAAATCCGCTAGTGTCCCAGGTTTCACTTCATATTGCTCGTATTCTATGGCGATCGCTAAATGATGCGCTAAACGCTGATGAATAAAGGGGGACAGGCTATGAGACGCAGGATAACCGACTACAGCAAAGCGCGGCATTAGCTCATCTTCATAATTCGAAAGAACCCTTTGCAACGCTTGTCGTACCAGGCGGCGTAAAGTGTCCCATCATTCTCAAGACTAAAACCTTGCACGACGGCACGCCGTGTCCATGGCTCCGAGCCCTCCAAACCAGAAAACTCCATGCTAGAAGCCAAGGAATAAACTTGCCCGGTTCGTAACAAATGATAAGAATTAAAACGTAGATTCACTCCATTGCGGGCCTTGACGTTATGGTGAATCATTTTATCCAATCGAGTATCGAGCTTATTCGGCGTGTAGTCTTTGCAAAACTCAGCATCTTTACGTTTTTCTATGGTCGGTTTGATCCCGAAAAAAATCACTCGCACTTTAGTACTCGGAACAGCCAAAGCCAACTGGCCCACCAGCAAACAGAGTAAGGTAATCAAGGAAAAGGCTTTTGTTATCATACTATGAGACCCGCACTAATGTATTTTTTATGGATATTTTAATTGGTTGATGCTCGTATTTTATCGCTAACGCACTAATTATCCTAGAAATGTACGCCCAACTGCCGTTCCTAGGATTATCAAGTATAGCCTAGCCGTTAACATGATCAAGTCTCTCTATTTTTCTGTTTTACACGCAATATTAAGGTAGAGAGTCCTATTGTTAAGAATTCGTTAAGATCCGTCCTCTATCCTAGAGGTAAGACAAGAGGTTAACGAAGGTTCACCATGGCTGTATCCACAAATAAACTTACCAGGCAGCAAGGGGTCATTTCCCGTTGGTTGGACGAAAAACTGGCTAAGGCAACTAGGAACCAAGTGCTTTCATCAGAAGAGAGCAAGTTAGGTTTCAGCGCCAAACAATCAACCTTAGCAGAAGATCGCACAAGCCTACAAACTCATGAAGACGTCGTTGTGCGCGATTTCACACAAGCCACTTACAATGGCATGCGCACTCATGATTTTCTTGAGCGAGCGAATCTTTTGTTTGACGCAGCCCTGAACGTCGCCAAAAGACGGGCCATGCCTCTGCAAATCACACAACTCAACCAAGTCCGCCAGGCCTATCTGCAAGCTATCAAGGCGCGATGTGGCTTAGATTCTAAGCTGATGTCCGATTACGTCAATGTAAAGACAAGCGATGAGCACGAACAAGCGAAGCGAATAGCTTTAGCTCACTTTAGCTCCCAATTCACCCGGTTCAGCGCGCTATTAAAAGAAGCCGTTGTCGACTGCGCCCAGTTACTAGTAAGAAAAGACGAGTCTTCTCTCAATGCCATCGTGGAGGAAATTCAAAAACAAGAGCATCAAGTCGTTGTTGAACGAGGCCGTCCATCAAGCATTCATAAACTCCAACTCAATGGTGAGATCTTTCTGTGTGCACATGAGCCCGTGGGCCGCTATACCCTTGAGCAGCAAGTGCACTTAAGCAGCACCAACACACTAGTGTCACCTCATACACAAGATGGGAGCTACACATTACCCTCCACCTGTCGTGATCGAGAAGGCTTATGCAATTTCGTACAAACCAGTTTCAGTGTCGAATCCAAAGCCGGGCACGAAACACTATTCGCCGCTTACCGCAATAGCTCCTTTAGTCCTATCCTGATCCGTGATCGCGTACAACGTAATGCCATCACCGCCAGAACAATGCGCCAATTCATCGATACGCTAGCAAGACGTAATTTACAACCAGGACGAAGTGAAATCACTCTCAATATCACAGCGCTTTCATTGATGTCCACCTCCTTTTTAGAGAGTCAAATATTAAGACGTGGTGAAGATGAAGCCCAACAAATTCGTGATACCGCACGCGCAATGCGACTTTATGATGGAAGAACTATCAAGCGCGTGATTGATGGACGGGAAGTTTCCATTACTGTCAACACGAATATGATGACGGTAGGCTCAAACCCCACCCGCAACTACTTCTCATTTGGCCATCGTCTACAAACTGAATTTAACCGACGTGGTTACGTCACGCACCTTGCGCGATTGACCCATACGCTTACTGAGCTCCAGGCGGATATACCTGCGGCACACTTCAGTGACGATTTGCAAAGATTTCATAATCAGCTCAAGCGTCTGCAAGACGATCCTAAAGTCAAAGGCTTGATGCGCAAGATAACCGATATGAAAGGCCTCCTTGGCGAGCTGCATGAAGAACGCGAAGCGCTATTACTACGAGATCCGCTACCAAGCGCAAGCGAGTATAAACAGCATCAAGCTAAAATTACACGACTCGAAAATGCTCTCGACAAGCTCTACCGTAAAGTGCATAGCCGCCAAAAAAGTCTGTGGAAAGACAGCCACTACGATAAAAATATCGAACCACTGATCACTGAGTTGCAAAGACTCAAAAATGACGCAAAACTAGCAGCGCCTGTCAAAAAAAATCTGCGTCGTTTCATGCTATTAATACAACTGGCTTATGAAAGTCAAAAGCTGTATTACCCAAATACCGGTTTCTTACAAAACAAGCGTTTCCGCAAAGAAAAGTATATGTATTCTCTGCAGAAAAATCTTACCGAAGCGGCTTATCTTATGGGCGATGATCTGACATT
>JAUHZG010000194.1 GCA_030425845.1 Gammaproteobacteria bacterium | reverse complement strand
TAGCCACTCTTTACCGCACAGACTTTACGGTGCACTTCGCCATCTTTCGTCACAATCACCACTTCACCCGGTGCGATATCATCTATCACTTTAAAACCGGCCGTCGTTAGCGCCGCACTTTCGGAGGCTATCATCAAGGCTTTGCCATCCGCGCTAGTACGTTCACCGTAAACCAGTGGTCGTATTGCATTCGGATCGCGAAAGCCAACAATCCCATAATCATTAATCATCGCAACAACCGCATAAGCGCCTTTGCATCGCGTGTGTACAGCAGTTACCGCATCAAAGATTTGTTCAGGGGTGAGTTTTTCTTGGTGACGATGACGCAATTCATGCGCAAAGACATTTAGGAGTAGCTCTGTATCAGAATCCGTGTTGATATGACGCAAATCAGACTGCCATAAAGATTCACGCAATTCATCAGCATTAGTTAAAGTCCCATTATGTACCAAAGATATCCCATAAGGTGTATTCACATAGAAGGGTTGCGACTCTGCATTCGAGGCTGTGCCTGCGGTAGGATAGCGTACGTGCCCCACTCCCATGTTACCAGTGAGTTCTATCATATGGCGTGTACGGAAAATATCACGTACCAAACCTCGCCCTTTATGTAAGTGGTAACGTCCATTGTCATCGCATGTCGCCATGCCGGCAGCATCTTGGCCTCGATGTTGGAGCGCAGTTAACGCATCGAATAAATCTTGGTTCACGCGCTGTGGCGCGAGGATCCCCACTACTCCACACATAGTCATTCCTATCATTAATGAGGTCTATATTATGATGAAAATAGCCGATAATTGCTAGATGTTGTGGATGGGGGTCTCAGAAGCAGTTTGTAAGATGTAACGCGAGGGTATTTGTCGTCATCTTTGGCAAAACACAAGCCGTACACAACGTGTCATTAGCAAGCAAAGAGAATATTTACGGATTCACACCCTGCTCACTGCCCGGCGTCTCTTGCGAAGGATTTTGCAGTGGATTTAATCCATTGCTCAGTAGTCCACCGGTACGCTTCATTTTCTCCATGGGTAACAATGTTTTGACTTGTTTATCCATAAAGTTATGTAGCCACATTTCAACCGGTGTAAACTTCGGTAACATCATTGACTCTTTCCACACAGGATCTTTGGGTAAGTTAGTAAGCTTAGCCACTAATATCAAAACCGACACCACTAATACCCCGCGAGCTAAGCCAAAAATCATTCCCAGCAAGCGATCACTACCAGAGAGGCCTGTCTTTTCAACCAATAATGACAGGACATAACTCAATATTGCACCGGCAATTAGTACTATCACAAACAGTGAGACAAACCCCACAGCAAGTCTCACTGCTGGTGTATTAATATGTCCAACGAAAACTTGGGAAAAACCCTTGCCAAATTTAAGCGATACATAAGCTGCACCCGCCCAAATAAATAACGACAACGCTTCTCGAATAAATCCCCGTATGAAACTAATTAAGACGGAAATTCCAAGCACCGCGAGTATAGTAATGTCAATCCAATTCATTGCAGAATGTGCCGGCATGATCTCGTCTTACCCTTTGGGTTGATAAGCAATCACAACGCCTTGTAAATGTACTTGGCGTTTGAGTTTAGCAATGAGATGGGCGGCCCCACGTTTTGACGCATGAGGACCAATATACACCCTTGAATGCCATGCACCTGAAGGTGCTTTGACACGGCGTAAGTAAGCCGCGTAACCATATCGACGCAAGCGGTGAAGTAAGCGCTTGGCATTATGTCGGCTAGAGAAACTCGCTAATTGAATCGCCCACCCACTCGCCGCTGTGGCTTTGGCATGACGTTGAATATGTTTAGCTACCTGATGACGACTGCTGGTGTGATGCGTCTTTTTAGCTTTGATGCTTTCGATCTTTGCCGCCTTATGAGTGACTTTAGCCTCGACTTTTTTCACCGCAACCTGTTTCACGGGTGCAGGTGCAGTAGCCGCGACAGTGGCCGTAGCTGGGGTGGCAACCTGACTAGGCTGGCTCGTCACAGCTTTGTTAATCGCTTGTGTTAATGGCGCCGACTTAGCCACAGTGGATTTCACCGCAGCAGTCGTTGTACCAGTAACCGCGAATGTGCTTGGTACTCTAGCAATATGTACACGCGAAACACTAGCAGGCTCAGTAGGTGTATTCGCGGCAGCCGTCGTTGTTATAGCCGGAGCACCGAAAGGTGGGGCTTGGACTGGTTGCACAGGCGCA
>JAUHZG010000055.1 GCA_030425845.1 Gammaproteobacteria bacterium | reverse complement strand
AAGACACTTATCGAGAAATTTCATCTTGCAGTAACTGTGAAGACTTTCAAGCACGTCGCATGCAAGCACGCTTTAAATCGCCAGAGCAGAAAAAACCGCAGTTATTGCATACCTTAAATGGCTCGGGGCTTGCCGTGGGTCGCACGTTGATCGCGGTGATGGAGAACTACCAAAATGCTGACGGTTCCATTACAGTACCGGAGTGTTTGCGGCCGTATATGAATGGCATGGATAAAGTATAAGGGGAGGCTGATGCGAGGGAATGCAAAATTAATAACGTTATTTTGTCTTGGTCTTTGGGTGTGTTGTGGCTTACCTTGTCTGAGTCAGGCAGCAGAGATTGCTTTGGCAAAAAACATCACCTGTGAAAGTTATGCGGGGCAATGGCAAGGCGTAGCAGTTGATGCTAGTGGCTTATTTGGTAACGGCGGACCTTGGGATGTACGCGCGACGTTTTTTTGTGACAAACCCCACCAACAAGTACGTGGATTGATCCTGTCAACGCAGTCTTTTTTAGCCGGTAAATTCTGGGGGCATGCGCGCCGCGCGATGCTAACCAAGGTGACGATGGGTGACAAAAAATGTGGGCGAGTCGGTGATGCGATGATGTTGGCGCGTAAGGCGCTAGTCATTCGACGTTATTACGAAAACGCTATGACAGGGACGACGTTGTTATATATTTTGCATCAGACATCGGCTCATATCGGTAAGATAGGCACGGTGCCATGGCGAGAGTTAAAGACGTTAGAATCTTGCCATTAGCCTTAAGTGTGTTCTCTCTATGTTCTCTCTGTGTTCTCTTTTGTTGCTGTGGCTTCTATAGCCATTCTACTTGGCTTTGCTATAAATTACACAAATTGAAGTAGCATGGCTATAGGCTGAAACACAAGGTTGCAAATATCCCTCAAAAGTTGGAGTGCACTAATAATTCGGTTTACATGCGGTGTACCTGCTGTATACTTTTACCCATATGTTTAACCCATGCTGTGGTTTTTTCTGTGATAAAGCCTAAATCTTGTGGCTGTGGTCATAATTAGAACATTGATGGAAGTAGAATGCGTTTAAAGAATATTAAGCTTGCCGGTTTTAAATCGTTTGTCGATCCGACGACGGTGGTTTTCCCTAGTAATCTCTCTGCTGTTCTCGGCCCCAATGGCTGTGGTAAGTCCAATATTATCGATGCGGTGCGCTGGGTCATGGGAGAATCCTCTGCCAAGCAACTGCGTGGTGGTTCGATGGCGGATGTGATCTTCAACGGTTCTACTCATAGGCAACCGGCTGGACATGCCTCGATTGAGTTGACTTTTTCCGGCTGTGAAGGGCACATCAGTGGCGAGTATGCCAAGTACGATGAGATCAGTATTCGTCGTGAAGTCTCACGCGATGGTAGCTCAGATTATTACCTCAATAATACCCGTTGTCGTCGTCGTGATATCACCGACATCTTTTTAGGAACTGGGCTAGGTCCTCGCAGTTATGCCATCATCAAACAGGATACTACCGCGAAGATTGTCGACTCGAAACCTGAAGAGTTCCGTGTTCACCTTGAAGAAGCCGCAGGGATTTCTAAATACAAAGAACGCCGTAAAGAAACCCTTAATCGCATCAAGCATACAAGAGAAAATCTCGAGCGTTTAAACGACATTCGTGAAGAACTCGGCAAACAGCTTATCAAGCTTGAGCGGCAAGCGGCGGCGGCAGAAAAGTATAAAATCTTAAAAGGCGAAGAATTTAGCTATAAGACGCAGTTAATTGCCTTACAATGGCGTGACTGCGAACAACAAATGGAATCCTTCCGCGAAAAGCTTGAGAGTACGGAGACGCACAACCAGTCGCTCATTGCAAAAGTCCGTGAGCTTGAAGCTGAGTTGGAAGAGTCCCGCGTCGGACAGGCTGAGAAAAATGAAGAATTTCAATTGGTACAAAGTGATTTCTATCAGCTTGGCAATGAGATCACGCGAACAGAACAACAGCTACTGAACAGCGAGCAACGTTTAGAGCAATTACAGTCTGAGTTGGAGCAAGTGAGTGAAGACTTCACAACACTTGAGGCTCTTCAAACCAGTGACTCTGAATCTGAACGTCAAATTAGAGAAGAGCTAGAAACGGTCACACCGTTGGCGAGTGAGTACAAAGAAAATGCGACGCTTAACGATGAGCGTCTTAGCGAAGCCGAAGTCGCTTTACAGGACTGGCAAGAGCGTTGGGAGCAATTCAGTCAAGCTAAAGCGCAAGCCACACAGTCGGCCCAAGTGGAACAAACCCGCTTACAACAAATCGAGCAGCGTCAACGTGATGCGGACAAACGCATTAACCAACTCAAAGACGAACAGTCACGTTTTGACTTGGCGAGTGTCGAAGAGCAAATTTGCGAAAGTCAGCAAGCCCATCTTGAAGCTAGCGCCTTACTCGAAGAATATGAAAACCAAATGGCGAGCTCACAAAGTGACATGCAAACCCTGCGCGAAGCCATTCGTGAATTAGATATCACCTACAAAGACAAGCAAACCGTATTGCAACAGTCAAAAGGACGCCTGGCCTCTCTCGAAGCCCTACAACAAGCGGCATTAGAGATCAAAGATAACGCGGTTGCCGCGCTTATCGAAAGGAACCAACTCACCGATGCGAAGCGCTTAGCGGAGCTTATCGAGGTGGAAGAAGGCTTTACCCATGCGGTAGAAGTGGTACTGGGTGATAACTTACAAGCTCTGTGTATAGATTCATTTGATGCATTAGCCAATGAGGTAGAGCAACTCAGTCAGGGGGAGCTAAACTGTATACGCTTATCACCCTCTGAAGTTTCAAGTTCAACCAATTCGTCTTATCCAAGCTTGGCGTCTAAAGTCAAAGGCCCCAAGGCGGTGACTGCGTTGTTAGCGGATATTTATTGTGTGGATAATCTTGCGCAAGCTCGCCGGGCACTGGATGAGCTTGGTCCCGAAGCACAAGTGATCACAGCGGACGGTTTATGGCTTTCTCATACATGGATGCGTCTTGCGCGTAAAGATGTGTCAGATGACAGTGTGATAAGGCGTCAACAAGAACTGACGCAACTCGGTGAACAAGTTGAACAACTGACGCAAAAGTGTGCGCAATTAGAAGAAGCGTTGTTTGCCAAACGCGAAGAGCTTAATGCATTGGAACAAAATAAAGAAAGCACACAGCAAGCGATCAACGAACAGACTAAACAGATTTCAGCTTGTGAAAGTCAACTTAAAATTAAAGAAGCCCGTGCGACACAGATGCGTACCCGTCTTGCTCAGATTAACCGTGAGATTGAAGAGCTTGCCGAGAGTCAGGCACTAGCGCTAGAAGAATACGAGTCCGCTCGTTCGATTTGGGAAGACGCTTTATCGCAACTTGAGACCCATGACAGTGAGACCGATAGCCTAACATCTGAAGGACAATCGTTACGTGAACGCTTGATGTCAGTACGTCAAGAACAGCAACATACCTCTGATCTGGCACATGAATACGAAGTAAAACTTGAAACACTGCGCTCACAGTTGCAGGTGACAGCGCAAAATACTGAGCGCCAGAAGCATCAGCTCGAAACTTATCGCGAGCGCAAAGTGGTACTTGAGCGTAGTATTGCTGAGAATGATACACCCATCGAAGAGCACAAAGCCGTTCTGGCTGAGTTAGTCGAAAAGCGAGTTGAGTCAGAGTCTAAGGTACAAGAAGCCCGCCAAGCGTTAGAAGCGTTCAGCCAAAAAGTGCGTGAGTTAGAGTCTTCTCGTCATAATCAAGACGGCGGCATTGAGCAAGTGCGGCAAGAATTAGAGCAATTACGCTTGAAGCGTCATGAGTATCAAGTTCGTCAGCAGACACTTGATGAGCAGATGGCAGAGTATGAGATCACCGTCGAAACGGTGTTTGAGACTATGCCAGAAGATGCTGATCTGAAAGTGTGGGAAAGCGAAATTTCACGTATCCAAAGTCGTATCTCACGCTTAGGCGCTATCAACTTAGCGGCGATTGAAGAGTTTGATGAACTTAAAGAGCGAAAAGTACACCTGGACTCACAAAACGAAGATCTGGAAAGTGCACTTACGACACTTGAAGACGCTATTGAAAAGATTGACGCTGAGACCCGTAACAAATTCAAAGAAACATTTGATCATGTCAACCGTGACTTCAAGATGCTGTTCCCGAAAGTGTTCGGTGGCGGAAGTGCAGAGCTAGAGCTAACCGACGACGATTTGCTTGAGGCGGGTGTACTCATCAAAGCGCGTCCACCTGGCAAGAAAAATGCCAGTGTTCATATGCTATCAGGGGGAGAGAAAGCGATGACAGCGATTGCGCTGGTGTTTGCTATCTTCCAACTCAATCCAGCACCGTTTTGTATGCTCGATGAGGTAGATGCCCCACTAGATGATGCCAACGTCATGCGTTTTTCAAATCTTGTCAAGGAAATGGCGGATAAGGTACAGTTTATCTTTATTACGCATAACAAAGTAACCATGGAAATGGCTAACCATCTTCTTGGGGTCACCATGCACGAGCCGGGTGTTTCCCGAATTGTGTCTGTCGACGTTGAAGATGCAATGGCCTTAGCGGAGGTAGGATAATGGGTATGTCAGCATTTCATCTAAATTTACGGTTAATTCTTCTCGCCTTAGGGGCGATATTCATTGTAGCGATTTTCGTTGATGGATTGCGCCGTAAACGTCTGCGCAACCAGCGTATCGCGCCAGAGTTTACACTTGATGAAGAGTACGATGAACTCGAGGACATTGATGAAGGTTACTTTGATGAGTTTGACAATGAGCTTTCTGACGAGATTGAGACAACGCTTGGTGAAGAGCAAGATGAGACTACTACCGAGTCCTACCGTGAAGAGAATATTATTGCCAGTGAGCTAGCAACTTTACGAGAAGATCCTGACAAGCTAAGAGAAACCACGCTCAAAGATCTTGAAGATAAGGCCAAACACCGTAAACATTCTTTGGCTTCAATCGACAAAGAGCGCAAGCGCTTGAATACTCTGGTTGGCAAGCATCAGGCAACGTCAATCGATGATATGCGTGAAATTGAGGCGTCAATACCAAAAGACGAGAATGATGCGCCTGTGCTGGTTGTTTATTCGATGGCGGATGAGGATAAGCCTTATTCGGGCTATCAATTGTTGCAGTCACTATTGTCCAATGGGTTGCGCTTTGGTCCCATGAATATTTTCCATCGCTACCGTGATCTTTCTGGAAAAGGGGCCATCTTATTTAGCTTGGCGAGGGCAGAAGAACCTGGGGTTCTTGATGTACAGAAAATGGGTAAGATTAAATGCAAAGGATTAACTCTGTTCATGCAATGTAGACGTGGAACTGAAAATCAAGAACATTTTGACATGATGTTAGAGACCGCACACCAGTTAAGCCAAACTTTAGGCGGTACCTTACAAGATGGCCACCATCAGCCATTCACTAAAGATAGTTACGTTGATTACCATCGTCGTATTAAGGCGTATGAAGAGTCTATTCTTAGTGAAACGGTAGAAGAGTAAGAGGCAAATATGTCAGGGAATGATACTACGTTAAATGAAGTCATCCGTACAGTTGAAGATTTTCCAAAGCCAGGTGTCGCCTACAAAGATATAACGCCTCTACTCAAATCTAATACGCACTTTAAACAAGCTATCGCATGCTTTGCTAAGCGTTATAGTGAAGTTACAGTCGATGCTATCGTCGCCACTGAAGCTAGAGGTTTTATCTTTGGTGCGCCATTGGCGCTTGCACTAGACGTTGCGTTTGTTCCTGTGCGTAAGCCAGGGAAGCTACCCGGGGAAACTCATCGTGTCGATTATCAACTTGAATATGGCACTGACGCACTCGAAGTGCACCAAGATGCGCTATCGAGTGGTGACAAAGTTGTTCTAATTGACGATGTACTAGCAACAGGGGGCACGGCACAGGCATCGATAGACTTGGTGCATAGCCTTGAAGCAGTTGTGATTGAATTTGCCTGCCTGTTAGAGATTTCAGCTTTAACGGAGGCACATAAAATAAAACCAGTTGACGTATTTAGTTTGATTAAATGCTAATGAAAAAAGAGCTTTGTAACATCATTCGCAACACATTGTTGATTATCTGCGTTGTGATGGGAGTGGTGGGCTGTCAGCGTGGTGAGAAAAAATCACACCTTAGAGCCATACGCCGAGTTAAGGTGATACAAGTTGGCGCTAGCCAGTTGACATTGTCACGTTACTTTTCAGGTAAAGTGGAAGGGACACAAGAGACTTTACTTAGCTTCAAGTTAGCTGGCCGAATTAACCGTTTACAAGTAGTCAATGGACAGCATGTTGCAAAGGGCGACTTTATCGCAAGCCTTGACGACTCTGAGTTCTTTTTAGCGTTACAAGAGATGAAAGCGCGCTTGGAGCAGGCGCAATCTAATGTTCAGCTACGCAAAGTTCAACTCGCGGCAGAAAGCAAGCTAGTACAGTACCGAAATACAGCAAGATTAGCCTATGACAAAGCCAAAGCAGAATATGCAGCGGCACTTGCAGCGGTTAAACGCGTTTCACGCAGCTTGGACTTGGCGAAGGACAGACTAGAGAATACCCGTCTACTTGCCCCTTATTCCGGATATATTGCCCATCGTTATGTTGAAACTCACCAACAAGTCAAATCGGGCGAGCCCATCGTCATGCTACAGAGTGACAAAGGCTTCAATGTAAAATTGCATTTGCCAGATGCTTTGATACCCCATCTTGAGGTCAAGGACACGGTAAAGGTACGACTGCCTTCCTTAGGGAAGATGCAATTATCAGGAAAGATTATAGAGATAGCTTCAATGAGTGATGTAGCCAATACTTTCCCTGTCACTGTTGAAATCATCAATCCGCCGCAACACTTGCGAGCGGGAGTCTATGCGGAAGTAGAGCTAGAGCGTCAAATGTCAACGGAGAAAAGCACGCGCTTTGTATTGCCACTCACCGCAATAATTCCTCTCAGTGAAAGTAACCATGAGGCAGCAGTGTTTGTCTATCATAAAGAGTCTAAGAAAGTGATTAAAACAACCGTGACACTACTGCCTGCTAATGATACGAATCAAATTGTCGTGAACAAAGGTTTGAAAGCGGGTGATCAAGTTGTTGTTGCTGGCGTTCATTACCTTCACAATGGTGAGCGGGTTAATCTGTTTGACAATGAGGAATAGCTATGCGCTTAACTAAGTTTGCCTTAGATAATCCTCGCGTAGTGTTGCTGCTAGTGGTCTTTATTTTTGTTGCTGGCATTATTACATACTCTCATTTTCCGGCACGAGAAGATCCCCACTTTTTATTACGCAAAGGTGTGGTAACTACATACTTGCCGGGGGCCAACGCATTAACAGTTGAGCGCTTGGTAACAAAGCCCCTAGAAGAAGAGCTACGCAATTTAAAAGAAGTTAAGGAGGTTGAGTCACTTTCACGCGGTGGTGTGTCGATGATCACAGTCCGACTTAAAAGTGAATACTTCGAGCTTTCACCTATTTGGCAGAAGATCCGTTCAAGGTTAAAAGATAGCGTCACGAAATTACCCCGAGGTTTAGATGGGCCTTATCTCAACGATGATTTTTCTGATGTCAGTATTGCGAATATTGCCTTGAGCGGAAAGAGCTATTCTTATCGTGATCTAGAGAAAGAAGCAAAACGTGTCAGACAGTCTCTTTATCAAATTAAATCGCTTAAAAAAATTACGTTACTTGGTGTGCAAAACAAGGAGTTTTACCTGGAAGTCTCCAATGCTAAGCTGGCTCGTTATGGATTAACTCCACAACTACTCATCAGTGAAATTGCTCAGCAAAATCTTCTCCTGGCTAGTGGGCAAATCAACCTTAAGGGTAATAATGTTTTAATAGAAACTACCGGCAACATCAAAAATCTTGAGCAACTCGAATCGATTGTTATCAAAGTGCCGAAGACAAATGAACTGGTGTATTTATCTGATTTGTTTCATGTAAAACACGGCTATGCCGAATCGCCTAAAGAGCAGTTTTTCTTCAATGGAAAACCTGCTGTGATACTATCTCTTACGATGCAGCATAAGGCTAATATCATTGAAGTAGGAGAGGCTATTAAACAATGGTATCAGCATGCCAATCGACAATTACCGGTTGGAATGCATATGCAGTTTGCGACATTCCAGCCGCACTTGGTCGCAAAGAGCAAACATGACTTTACGGTAAACCTCTTCCAAACGTTAGCCTGTGTGATGCTAGTGGTTATTTTAGCCCTAGGTTTCAAAGAAGGGGCGCTTGCCGGCCTTATTGTGCCTTTGACCATTCTCTCGGGTGTGCTAATCATGCGGCTGTTAGGCATTGAGTTACACCGTGTATCAATTGGCTCGATGATAATTTCGCTTGGTTTGTTGGTGGATAATGCCATTGTTGTGACAGAAGATATTATGCGGCGTTACAGACTGTGTGATGATATCGAGCAAGCTATACTCGCATCAGCGTCACAAATGACAATCCCTTTACTTATTTCTTCGCTGACGACGATCCTTGCTTTCGCGCCGATATTCTTTGCCGATGATACGACTGCTGAATTTGTTCATAGCCTACCACAAGTGATTTCCATTTTTATTATCTTGTCATGGTTCCTCTCTCTGACAGTGATCCCGATGGCAATAAGGCTTTTTACTCACAAAAGTTCACCGTTGCCAAGAACCCAGAAACTTAACTCTCGAATGTCACTTACTGGAGTATTTGGTTTTGTCTTAGACTATTCTCCACTGATCGTAGTTACGACGCTGGCGTTAATTACGCTGGCTCTATTGACTACTCGTTATGTGTCAAAGCAGATCTTTCCCTTAACGAATCGTAAAGAAGTTCTCGTGAATCTAGAGTACCCCAATGGCACTCATTTTACTCGGACAAAATCGTTAACCTTGGGCGTGCAAAAATGGCTAGATAGCGGACCTCTGAAACCTGAGGTGGCGAATACGTTGGCTAGTATTGGTTCTTCGGGAGCACGCTTTTACATTAGTCAGCGCTTAGTGACACCGGCGAGTAATGTCGCACAAATCCTTGTAAACCTTAACAAACAAGAAAGTGCTCCTGGCTTGATGCAACGACTCTCAACCTATCTTGCTAATCATCTATCTTCAGGGAGGGTGAGGCTTTACCGCCTCTGGTTTGGTCCTACAGAACCGAATGTATTGGTGATAAGACTACTTAACGAGAATTTGTCTACTCTCGCTAAACTCAGTAATGAATTACAAGTGGCTCTCCACAAAATACCTGCAACCTTTGATATTCGTGACGATTTGGGTAATCGTGTTCTTAAGATTATCGTTGATATCAATCAAGCCAAAGCAAAACTTGCCGGCGTCAGTACAGAAAGTGTGGCGCAGACCTTAAATGCATTCAGTCATGGTGGTGTGATCACCAAACTAGTGCGAGGAGACTTAATGATCCCGCTCAAGTTACGCGGTGAGCGTAGCGAACGACAACAACTTGCACGTATGCGTGATCTTGAAGTTTACTCTCTCAAAGACAACAAAAGTGTCCCTCTAGGGCAAGTGGCGTCTTTTCATACCCGTTATGCGTTCGCTCAAATCCGCCATTATGAATTACAACGTGGGGTAGAAATAAAGGCAAAGAACCTTGATATTGGCGCCAAGGGTTTATACACGCAAATCAAACCATTGCTGACATCCCTGACGAAAAAAGAACATGTCCGCTACACGATTGAAGGGGCCTTAAAGAAGACCAGTACATCTACGGCTGCACTATTCCAGTATATGCCAATTTGTTTTCTTTTTATGGTGGCACTTTTACTGTGGGAATTTAACTCTTTTCGTTATGTGCTACTTATCTTCTTAAGTATTCCTTGTATGTTGATTGGCGTCATGCCGACTTTATGGCTATTTCATGCGAACCTTGGCTTTATGGCGATGTTAGGGATCTTATCTTTATCAGGAATTATGATTAACAATGTGATCATCTTGTTAGACTCGATCAAAATTAATTTGTCTCATGGATTAATGCAGCGAGAAGCGATATTGCAAGCCTGTCAAACACGCCTGCGACCTGTGCTGATGACCATGGCAACGACGGTTATCGGTCTTGTGCCGTTATTGTTATCGGGAAGTGCGCTTTGGTACGACTTGACCTTAGTGATCATCTCGGGGCTTTTGGTCGGGACGTTAGTCACGCTGTTTTTTATTCCTGCGTGTTATCAATTGTTGTTTAGGACTTACTCGCACTAAGTGACAAGAGTGGTGCTAAAGGCATACTGTCATCATTAACACCATTTACAGCTTGTTTTTAATGCATATGCTCGTTCTAGCTGAGTCTCTTGTATACTCAGACCTATAGTCAGTAAAACCATCTTGACTTAATTGGCTGTATCTAATCCTGGTCGTAATGGCTAGGTATCTATATTGTATCGACGTGAGGTAATTGCTTTTAGGTGCTGTCAACATCGTAATACGCCATTCATCTGTATTAATTTACATGTATCATATACGTCTGTATTCTCTGTCATTGAAATCGTATCTTCTGACTTGAGAAGCCTGTTAGTAGGATAAACACTTGGACCTAGTGAAGGAAAAAAATCTATGACAACACAAACATCTGTGCAGCTATCAACAAAGCTGCAGCTTGATACCGCAGAAAATGATGCTGATACTTTGTCTTCTGAACAGCAAGTTTGTTTGCAAGCATTCATCAGTCGTGCGAAAGAGTTTGCCTCGGCGTTATTGGAGGTAAAACATCCCTACGAGATAGATTATCTTTGTGCTAAGTTCAAAGACAGTGAGGCAAATAAAAGTATCTCAGGCTTGTTCTCTGGCGATAAGCGTCCCCTTAAGTCAGTCAAACAACAATTTAGGGATGTTCTTGATCCTGTCTACGCTATCGCAAAGGGCTGGAATCATTGTTTCACGAAACCGAGAGGATACCCGGGTGATTTCGTTGCATTAGAAACTGTGTACAACCAGTCCGTACT
>JAUHZG010000054.1 GCA_030425845.1 Gammaproteobacteria bacterium | reverse complement strand
TGGGATGCAAGTGGCTGTTATTGAGTTCGCACGCCATAAAGCGGGCTTAGATAGGGCACACAGTACAGAGTTTAATCCCGACACGCCGCATCCTGTTATTGCCTTGGTGACTGAATGGTTGCAAGGTGATGGACAAGTGCAAAAACGTGGTCAAGACTCTGATCTCGGTGGTACGATGCGCTTAGGTGCACAAGCATGTCACTTAACACCCGACAGTCTAGTACGAGAAGTGTACGGTCAAGATGAAATTAATGAGCGTCACCGTCACCGTTATGAGGTTAACAGCAACTACATAGAGACACTTGAAGGGGCGGGCCTTAAACTGACTGGGCGTTCATGTGATGAGCGTGGTTTAGTTGAAATGATTGAGCTTGAGAACCATCCTTGGTTTATGGCCTGTCAATTCCACCCAGAGTTTACCTCTACGCCACGACGCGGGCATCCGCTATTTAGTAGCTTCGTTAAGGCAGCTCTAGCTCAGCACGCCAAATCAGATAAAGGATAGAGCACTATGCAATTATGTGGAGTTGAAGTTGGACTGGATAAACCGTTTTTCCTTATCGCTGGACCTTGTGCGATCGAGTCAGAAGCGTTAGCGCTATCAACGGCGGTCGAGCTCAAAGCGATGACGGACTCACTTGGGATCCACTTCATTTATAAGTCGTCCTTTGATAAAGCTAATCGCTCGTCGATAGAGAGTTTTCGAGGCGTGGGACTTGCCAAAGGGCTTGAAATTTTAGCTAAGGTCAAGCGTGAGATTGGCGTTCCTGTGATCACTGACGTACATGAAGATACCCCCATTGATGAAGTGGCCGACGTGGTCGATGTGATGCAAACCCCCGCTTTTTTGTGTCGGCAAACCAATTTCATTACGCGCGTGTGCCAAGCCGGCATCCCGGTTAACATTAAAAAGGGACAGTTCCTAGCACCGTGGGATATGAAGCATGTGATCACTAAAGCGAAAAGTACCGGCAATAAAAATATTATGGCTTGTGAGCGTGGCGTGAGCTTTGGTTACAATAATCTAATTTCTGACATGCGATCACTCGTGATCATGCGTGAAAGTGAATGTCCGGTCGTGTTTGATGCGACTCATTCGGTACAACTTCCCGGGGGACAAGGGGCGACCTCTGGTGGTCAGCGCGAGTTTGTACCGGTACTGGCGCGCGCAGCAGTTGCTGTGGGTGTGAGTGGCTTGTTCATGGAGACACATCCCGATCCGGATAACGCTTTAAGTGATGGGCCAAACTGCTGGCCTCTTGCCAAAATGAAAACACTGTTACAGCAACTGCAAGCATTGGATGAATGCACGAAAGCAACTTTAAGGAATAACGATGACAGCAATTAAACAAATCCTCGCAAGACAAATATTAGATTCGCGTGGTAACCCGACAGTCGAAGCCGATGTGATCTTAACCAATGGTGTATTAGGGCGTGCATCAGTGCCTTCCGGGGCTTCCACTGGTACGCGTGAAGCACTAGAGTTACGTGACATCGATAACAAAGCTTACTTAGGCAAAGGCGTCACACAGGCCGTTACGAACATCACTGACAAAATAGCACCGGCGTTGATTCATCATGACGCTAGCGATCAACACGCGTGTGATCATTGTATGATTGAGCTCGATGGTACACCGAACAAAGCCACGCTTGGCGCCAACGCTATCTTAGCGGTGTCGCTAGCGATTGCAAAAGCAAATGCTAGTGACAAAGGTGTGCCGCTTTACCAGTCCTTGGCAACCAGCGAAGACATTGTACTGCCTGTGCCAATGATGAATGTCGTCAACGGTGGGGCGCACGCAGACAACAATGTCGATTTACAAGAGTTCATGATTATACCGGCGGGTGCTCCAAGCTTTAGCGAAGCGCTACGCTATGGAGCTGAAATCTTTCATGCATTAAAACACCGTTTAGTCAAACATGGGTTAAATACTGCAGTGGGAGATGAGGGCGGCTTTGCACCTGATCTGAAATCCAATAGCGAAGCGTTGGATGTGATAGCTGAATCAGTGAGCGAAGCTGGATTCACCTTAGGTAAAGATATTTATTTTGGGTTAGACTTAGCGAGTTCTGAGTTTTTCCAAAATGGGACCTATCACTTACAATCAGAGTCTAAGCAATATGACTCCGCGCAGTTTGTTGATTATCTAGGGCAGCTAGTGAATGATTACCCCATTATTAGCATCGAAGATGGTATGGCGGAAAATGACTGGCATGGCTGGCAACTACTGACTGAGCGTTTAGGCGATAAAGTCCAACTCGTGGGGGACGACTTGTTTGTTACCAACACTGATATTTTAGCGAAAGGTATCGAGGAGCGTATTGCGAATGCCATTTTGATTAAGTACAACCAAATTGGTTCGCTCACTGAGACACTGGCGGCCATTCAAATGGCGCAAGAAGCGAATTATGCTACAGTGATTTCCCATCGTTCGGGTGAAACTGAAGATACCAGTATTGCTGATCTTGCGGTTGCCACGCATGCGGGACAAATCAAAACAGGTTCATTGTGTCGTACCGACAGGGTCGCCAAATATAACCAGTTATTGCGTATCGAAATGGCATGTGGGCGAAAAGCGCATTACCCTGGGACTACGGTATTTAGCCATCTGTAACTAGCGACTAAGAGGGGTGGGGTGACTATGAAGTTAATCACGGGATTATTGATCGTACTTTTTATAGTGTTGCAATATAAGTTGTGGTTTAACCACACGGGGGTGGCTCAGACACTTGCTTTACAAAACGACGTCGCCAAAGCCCATGCGGTTAATCAACAGCTCAAAGCACGTAATCAGGCGTTACAAGCTGAGGTGAATGATTTACGCAGTGGCCATGTCTCGATTGAAGGAAAAGCACGTGAAGAGCTTGGTATGGTGAAACCGGGTGAGCAATTTTATCAAATTTTAAAGCCCAGCAAGCCGCTTGACCATCATAAATAGCGCGATGTCGCTGTGGATTGTGCGCTTTATGCTAGCACGATGCTAATGTTGGGTAGGTTACTAACCTACCAAAATGGATTACGCGCTTAGCGTTGTCGAAAAAAGTCAAACAGGACTCTCATGCACAACGATGACGATAACAGCGAACTCTCTGACGACGAACGCGCGTTATTTCGCCATCATATTAAGCACGAGCTTAACGCAAACGAGAATACTAAGGCGTTTGTACCTCCAGAACCTGAAAGCAATTTCACCTTACCCCATATCGACAGAGATTATTTTGATTACGATATCCAAGCTGATGAGACAGTGTCGTATCGTCAAGCAGGTGTGCGCGATAGTGAGTTTCGCGCTTTAAAGCAAGGCAAACTGTCCATCTCTTCGCGCTTAGATCTTCACGGCAGTACACAAGCCGACGCACATGAATTATTAGAACAGTTTTTGCAAGAAGCACTCATCCATAAGGCACGCTGTATACAAGTGGTGCACGGTAAAGGACTTTCAAGCATTGATAAATGTCCCGTGTTAAAAAACTATTGTGCCGCTGTGTTAAAGCGTTGTGACGTGGTTTTAGCCTATCATAGTGCTCCGGTAAAACAAGGCGGGACAGGGGCTTTGAATATTTTGCTGCGAACACTATATACAAAGAGATAGTTAAGATAGTGCTTGTCACATCCTGCCTGCTTGGGTAAAATCTCGTCTCAACATCCTGTTGAAAGAGCCACTTATGAGCAGCCAAACTATCGTCGTCGGTATCGCCGGCCCATCCGCGTCGGGCAAGAGTCTACTCGCGAAAACCTTAATTGAAGAACTTGCCTCTGATAAAGTGGTGATCATTCCGGAAGACTCTTATTACCGCGATCGCAGTGATATCAGTTTCGAAGATCGCACACACATCAACTACGATCACCCCAGCGCATTTGAGCACAAGCTCCTTATTGAGCAACTCAAAGCCTTAAAGTCGGGTAACGCCGTGGATGTGCCGCGTTATGATTATAGTCTACATTTACGTGCACAAGACACACGTCGAGTTGAGCCTTGCAAGATCATCGTGCTGGAAGGGATCTTATTATTCGTGGTTCCTGAGCTACTTGAGATGATGGACATCAAAATTTATATGGATACGCCATTAGATGTCTGTCTGATTCGTCGTATGCGTCGTGATATCAATGAACGACAACGCTCATTGGACTCAGTGTTAGCGCAATACGTCAATACAGTACGTCCCATGTTCATGCAGTTCATTGAACCTTCTAAGGTGAATGCAGATGTGATTGTCCCACGTGGCGGGGAAAACCGTATCGCATTAGACATGATCAAAGCGAAAATGATTGAGATGTTATAGTGACGCGACAGCGTAAAATCATCCACGTGGATATGGATTGCTTTTACGCGGCGGTGGAAATGCGTGATGATCCTCGCTTGCTCGGCAAGCCTGTCGCGGTAGGTGGGGTAGAGCGCGGTGTCTTGTGTACCGCCAACTACGAAGCGCGTGAGTTTGGTGTGCGTTCTGCCATGCCGTCCAATGAGGCGTATCGGCTCTGTCCTGATCTAACTATTATTCCGCCAAACTTCTCAAAATACCGTGATGTATCGCAAGGGATCCATGAGATATTTCATCGCTATACAGATATTATCGAGCCACTGTCATTAGATGAAGCCTACCTTGATGTGAGTGAATGTGATGCACACGGCGGATCGGCGACTAAAGTAGCCAAAGCAATTCGCAAGGAGATCGAAAGCAAATATTCTCTGACGGCTTCGGCTGGCATCGCAGGGAATAAATTCTTAGCGAAAGTCGCGAGTGATTGGCGCAAACCCAATGGTCAATTCACTGTGGTTCCTGATGCCGTGCCTGATTTCGTAAGGCATTTACCGATTGATAAACTGTGGGGAGTGGGGAAAGTCACTGCGAATAAACTCAAAGTGATGAATGTATTTACCTGTGGAGACTGTCAACGCTTACCACTCACAGAGTTAATGGAGCGCTTCGGTAAATTTGGTGTAACACTGTATAACCTCTGTCGTGGCATTGATGAACGTGAAGTAGTGAGTGAACGTACGCGTAAGTCACAGAGCGTTGAGCACACTTTTTATGAGCCACTTACGCATGAACAATGTCTTGCAAAGTTACCTGAATTATTAGAAGAGTTGACTAGTCGTTTAGCAAAGCGTGATGAAGTGATGGCAAAACTTTTCATCAAAATAAAATTTAGCAAC
This sequence comes from Gammaproteobacteria bacterium, assembly GCA_030425845.1. Classification (GTDB taxonomy): domain Bacteria; phylum Pseudomonadota; class Gammaproteobacteria; order JAUHZG01; family JAUHZG01; genus JAUHZG01. Next base: position 5,795 of record JAUHZG010000054.1, on the reverse strand, counting down.
TTTGAGCAAACTACCGTTGAGACTTTATCTGAGACAGTCGATGCCACACTAGCGCGAACGTTAATAACGGAAGGATTGAGCAGGGTCGCATTGCCGGTGCGACTGCTGGGTATTGGAGTAAGGTATCATTTAGAAGAGAATGTGCAAGCAACTCTATTCTGATATCATAGCTATACCCACTCTACTTCACCGCACGTTTTTAACGCTGACATTCGCTCTTGTTTCAGAGCTTATCTAGCTTCCAATTGTGCAAACTATTTGTCGCGTTCTAATTCTATGACAGGGACAAATGGCTTTGCTATAAATCATCCTAGAAACGGCAGTTGATTCACCCATTCTAGAGCAATATCTTGATTCATCTAGCATTACAAAAAAAGTCTTCATCACCAACAAGGTGACTTCAGATTTTTTTGAAAAGCTATCTAAATCAATCTGTTATCCTAGAAATGTGCGCCCAACTGCCGTTTCTAGGATCATGCTGTCAAGTCGCATGGGTATCAAGCCCGATGATATGGGTGGCCATCCAACAGTGATTTGGCACGGTAAAGCTGCTCAGCAACGATAATGCGCACTAAGGGGTGAGGAAGTGTTAAGTTTGACAGTGACCAGGTTTCATTCGCTCGTGATAAGATCTCTTTAGTTAAGCCTTCAGCACCGCCGATCACAAAGATACAATTTTTGCCACCTTGTTGCCATTGTTGTAGGCGCTGACTTAACTGCTCGGTGCTGTGAGCTTTACCACGGGCATCGAGCGCAATGACATGATCAGTCGGTTTGATGTGTTTTAACAACGCCTCGCATTCGAGTGTCTTAATTGTCTCAGGATTTGAGGCTTTGTGATTTGCGCTGGGAACTTCTTTGAGTGTGAACGCGAGCTGTTTGGGGAAGCGCTTTTGATATTCGCAAAATCCCTCAAATTGCCAGCCTTTATTATGTTTGCCGATGGCAAGCAGTGTGAGCTTCATGAACTAGTTATTGCTAACCGCATCCGTTTCAGGAATGTGCCATAATTTTTCCAGTTGGTAAAATTCACGGGTTTCTTGCTGCATGATATGCACTAAGACATCACCATAATCAAGAAGGATCCACTCGCATTCATCGCGTCCCTCTGAGCCTAGTGGCTGCACGCCTTGCGCCTTAAGGGTTGTAACGACATAATCGGTGAGCGCATTACCATGACGTGCGGATGAACCACTGGCGATGATCATATAATCAGCGATGCTAGTGATTGGTTTCACGTTGATGGTTTGGATATCGATGGCTTTATGTTCGTCTAGGATGGATGAAATACTGGCAGCGAGTTGCTCGGGTGTGATTGATTCTGTCATTCAGTCTCCTGATATAAGTGCTTTGATTCAATGTAGTCGGCAACCTCTGCAGTGACCAAGTTTTGCCAGCTACTCTTTAAGTGTACCTGCTCTCGCACACAAGTGGAAGAGTAAGGCGAAAGAGGGGGCTGTATTTGCCAAATACCTCCATTTTGATGGGCTTTGAAGCGTTCTAAATCGCTGATTTTTCGCTCGCTGAGTAAGCTGGCAAGTGGCTCGGCATTCATTCTCGTCTGTTCCTCTTTGCTTAATTCGCGCGGTAATAAGATGAGATTCACCCGTTCTAGGATACCTTGCCACTGATACCAGGTCGGTAAGGTAGAGAATGTATCTAGCCCTAACAAAAAGTAAAACCGCGTCTGTGGGCGCTGTGCGAGGAACTCATCCAGCGTAATTAGAGTAAAGGAGGGCGTTATCCTATCGATTTCACAGCGGCTTATACTCAATGCCGTGTTGCTCTTACAGGCTAATGCTAGCATGGCATAGCGATCGGCTGCGCTGGCAAGACACGTTTTCTGTTTCACTTCTTTATAAACTGGATCCTGACAAGGAATAAAAACAATTTCATCTAACTGGCACTCATTAAGAGCAGCTTGTGCCATGGCTAAATGTCCACGATGTACCGGATCAAAGCTCCCCCCATACAGACCAATGTGTTTCATCCAGTTGATCCTTGGGTTAAGTTCTCCAGAGCAGTTTGCCCAGACATTTTGACGATTAGCTGTGTTATCAGTGTATTGATTGAGTATGATGACGCGCCTTTGACTGCTTTGTCGCACGCATAGAGTAAGTCGAGTAACTCATGCAGGGATTTAAGTGATAAGCGTTTTAAGGCTTGTGTAAACAAACCTTGGCGTTTTTGCCAGATGCCTAATTGTTTGAAACTCACCGCTGCTTGCGTAGCAGCTTTGAGGTTGGCACGATGTTGATAGAGTGTACGTATATCTTTGGCAATGACCCACAGTAACAAGTTTGGTGCAATGTCTTGCTCTTGCAACAAGCTTAGCTGTTTTAATGCTTTAGGTGTGTCGCCACTAAGGACGGTGTCGGCAAATTCAAACAAATCATAACGAGGTTGTTCATTGGCACAGGTGGCCACCTGCTCTTTGCTTAAGTTTGCACTGTTACCGTAATACAGTAACAAAAGCTGTAAGGTTTGATCGGCTCCGAGCAAATCGCCTTCATAATATTCAGCAAGTAAGGCCACGGCATCCGCTGTGAAACTTAGCCCATAGGTTTTAGCACGCGTCTGCAACCAGCCACTAAATTGATTGCGATGAGGGGGCCAGATCACAATTAGCTGACATTCAGTTTCAACTCGCTTGAGTAGTTTGCTGCGTAAGCAGGCACTTTCAAGTTTGGGGCTGACGATAATTAGGCATTGATCAGTCGGAGCAGTATCGAGATATTGTATTAGCGCAGCGGACTGTTCTTTGCTGACTTTAGGCTTGTTTAGGTGGAGTAAAATTAATTCGCGCTCGGCGAATAAAGATAAGGTTTGTGCGAGCTCGGACAACTCTTGTAAGGCGCGGGACTCATCGGCAAACAACACCCGTCGTGAATCAAATCCCTCGGTTTTGGCTTTTGCCTCTATCGTAGTTTGTGCCTCGTTACGCAATAAGATCTCATCACTGCTTAACCAGTAGACGGGTGCCAACCCACGCTCGAGTGAGCGCACTAAATCACGCTCATTTCCTTTCATTGGCGACTCGCTTCGCTAGCATGACTTTCAATGATTTTGCTTGCAATGTGGTGATAAGGGCAGAAATCGCTTTCTCGCGCAAGTCTGTCTTAAGGGTACTTATCTCAAGGTTAGCCGCATTAAAGGCATTCTGGTTGTAGTTGTAGAGTTTAGTTTCACGCACCGTGCGTTGTGGAAGCAAAACCGTACCGCGCTGATCGAGTAGTTGGTAAGTAATATGATAATTCAGATTGAGCGTTTGTACCGCGCTCACGTTGTAGGTGTTAGTATTGTCGCGCGTCAGCCCGTAACTTAGCACTTTCAACACATAGGCGTTGGCGTTTGGTTTCACGCCTAGTCCACGTAAGCGACGCTCGAGCGACTGAGTAAACTCGCTATAAGGTGCATGCGTCTCTATCTTGAGCGCATGCAACTTAACCGGTAGATAATCGACTCCACGCAAATGAAAGCCACATCCAGACAAGAATAATACGAGAGTTCCCAGCCAGATGCGTTTCATTAGTTTGCTACAATGTTGATGAGTTTATTCGGGACCACGATGATCTTACGCACAGTTAGCCCATCAATAAAACGCTGGATAGTTTCATCGGCCAGTGCACTTTCTTTGATGGACTCTTCGTCGCTTTCGGTTGCCATTTTGACCTTGGAGCGCACCTTGCCGTTGACTTGGACTATCCATTCTTTGAAGCTTACTTGTAAGGCGTCGGTGGCCACTTTAGGCAAAGGGGCTTCTAGAATATCGTCACCGTAGCCACAAGCTTGCCACAAGTGGTGACTAATGTGAGGCGTGATAGGGGAAAGTATGCGCAATAACACACTAAAGATCTTGTGAGAAAGCTTGAGCACAAGATTGTTCTCACCATTTTCGCATTTGGCTAATTTGCCAGTGAGCAAGTTAAAGATTTTCATCGCACCCGAGACAACTGTATTGAACTGCTGACGCTCATAGTCAAAGAGGATTTGTTTGAGCGCTTCGTTGAACTCGCGTCGACATTCAATCAACACATCCTCTGCATCGCTCCAGTTAGGTTTGCTGCTGTTTTGTTTGTTGATCTGGTAGTTAAGCTCGCTCAATGTTTGTTGGTGAGTGACGGCGTATTGATAGAGGCGTTTTAAGAAACGATGTGCACCTTCAATACCACTGTCTGACCACTCAAGTGATTGCTCAGGTGGGGCTGCAAACATTGAAAACAAGCGTAAAGTATCAGCGCCTAGTTCTTTAATGATGGATTTGGGTTCGACAACATTACCTTTGGATTTTGACATCTTAGCGCCATCTTTTAATACCATCCCCTGTGTTAGCAAACGCACAAAAGGTTCGTCACTGTTGATTAAGCCTACATCGCGCATGACTTTATGGAAAAAACGCGCATATAATAAATGCATCACTGCGTGTTCAATACCACCGATGTACTGATCGACAGGCGTCCAGTATTTCGCTCTATCATCAAGCATGGCTTTGCTTTGATTCGAGCAAGCGAACCTTGCGTAATACCACGATGACTCAAAGAAAGTGTCGAATGTATCAGTTTCACGTACTGCAGCCTTGTTACACTTAGGGCAAGTGGTGTGGTAGAACTCGGGAATGTTTTTTAATACATCGCCGTGACCTTCGATGACAACGTCTTCGGGTAAGGTTACGGGCAAGTCTGATTCTGGAACGGGCACCGTTCCACAATCGTCACAATAGATAATGGGAATAGGGGCCCCCCAGTAGCGTTGGCGTGAGACGCCCCAGTCACGTAAGCGGAACTGCGTCTTGCGCTTGCCCGCGCTCTTTTCACTTAGCGCAGTGGCAATCGCCTCGAACGCGGACTCAAAATCAAGCCCATCAAAGTCTTGCGAGTTCAGGAGTGTGGCTTTGTCGGTGTAGGCTGCTTGAGTAAAGTCAAAGTTATCGGGGGCTTTGAGCACAGGGTTGATTGGTAGCTTGTATTTTTGCGCGAATTCATGATCGCGCTCATCGTGAGCTGGTACACACATTACAGCACCAGTGCCGTACTCCATCAACACGAAGTTCGCACACCACACTGGAAGTGTTTCACCGGTTAAAGGGTGAATGACTTTAAGACCGGTATCCACGCCTTTTTTCTCTGCTGTGGCAACCGCGGCTTCTGAGACGTCACCTTGTTCGCATTCTTTAATGAAAGCGGTGAGCGCACTATTGTCATGGGCAAGTTCTGCCAGCAATGGGTGATGCGCACTGACAGCGACATAGCTGGCGCCAAATAAGGTATCTGGGCGTGTGGTGTAAGCAACAATGCTTTTACCTTCGTGGCTTTCAAGTGCGAAGGTGATTTCTAGGCCTCTGGATTTGCCAATCCAATTACGCTGCATGGTTTTGACTTGCTCTGGCCAATGCTCCAATGTGTCGATATCCGCAAGTAATTCATTGGCATAGTCAGTGATTTTGATGAACCATTGTGAAATTTCACGTTTCTCAACGAGTGCGCCAGAACGCCAACCGCGTCCGTCGATTACTTGCTCGTTAGCCAGTACAGTATTATCGACCGGATCCCAGTTAACGTTGGCTTTTTTCTTATAAGCGAGACCCATTTCAACCATCTTGACGAATAACCATTGCTCCCAGCGATAATATTCAGGAGTGCAGGTGATCACTTCACGGGTCCAATCGAAGCTAAGCCCAAGTTGGTCGAATTGTTTTTTCATGGACTCAACATTTTCATACGTCCATTTTGCTGGGGGAACCTTGTGCGCGATGGCGGCATTTTCAGCGGGTAAACCAAAAGCGTCAAATCCCATGG
>JAUHZG010000053.1 GCA_030425845.1 Gammaproteobacteria bacterium | reverse complement strand
GTACCAAAGCTCTTTACAAGTTGAAGCTCATTTCACGAAACGAGTATTATCAAGATAAGCAAAGTCATGATGAGCTGAAACTGTCACTCTTGCAAAAAAAGGAAGCCTTGCTCGCCACACTAAAGAAAGCGACACCTAACGCAGAAGAGATCATGCAAAAGCTTGATAAACTTTCACTTCATGATACCAAATCGGTGATAGCTGCACTCAATCATAAATTAAGCGAGTGGCGCATTGTCTCTCCTGCGCAGGGTAAGGTGCTTTTCCCGGTGGGCGACAAAGATAATACGACGCCGCTTGCCTCTGGCGATCCGGTCAAAAAGGGAGATGTCTTATTGACTGTGGGCGACTTAACAGGCTTTTCGTTGAAAGCAGAAGCCAATGAAGTGGATGTGTTGGAGTTAAAAGCCGGCATGCCGGTCACAATCACGGGGGCGGCATTCCCCGGCATTACGTTGAACGGCAAGATCAAAAGCGTTGATGTGGAGGCGTCGCCAGGTGATGGCGGGCTACCGATGTTTAATGTCTATTTAGTCGTTGAGAAAGTCACACCAGCCGAATTGAAAAAAGTACTGATAGGAATGAGTGCGCAAGTGAATGTTGAGATTAAATCACCACCACAAATTCGTATTCCGATGAAAGCACTGATTCATGAAGGCAGCAGCTATTTTGTCATGCTTAAAAAAGACGGCTCGCAAAGTAAAGTGAAAGTTGAGCCTGATATCGGTAGTACGTCACTTGATACGGTGAAAATTAGCAAAGGCTTAAAAGCAGGAGACATCGTTGTCGTCCCTCATTGAGTTTGAAAACGTTACCCGAACTTTCATTATGGGTGACAACCGGGTAGATGCGTTAAAAGGCGTCAGTTTTCGCATTGATGATGGTGAGTTGTGTGCGGTCATTGGGCCATCGGGCTCGGGCAAATCAACCATCATGAATATTGTGGGGCTGCTGGATAGACATACTTCGGGGAAATATTATCTAGAAGGCGAGAGTGTGAAAGCACGCGGCGAAGACGAGTTGGCTCGTTTGCGCAACCACTTCATTGGGTTCGTTTTCCAATCGTTCTTTTTATTACCGAGACTGACTGCACTACAAAATGTCTGTTTGCCTATTTTATACCGGGGTGAGTCACAATCTGAGTATCTTGATAGAGCAGAAGAGTTACTGTCCAAAGTGGGTATGGGCACTCACATGCAGCATCGACCCCATGAATTATCCGGTGGTCAGCAACAGCGTGTGGCAATTGCAAGAGCATTGATGGGTAAGCCATCACTGCTACTCGCGGATGAACCGACGGGCGCGCTAGACTCGAAAACTTCTCAAGAGGTGATGGATCTCTTTAAGTCTCTTAATAGTGATGATGGGGTGACCGTCATGATCATCACACACGATCCGCGTATCGCAGATCAGTGTCCGCGTGTGATTAAGGTGCTTGATGGTAACATTGAAAGTGATAATGGATAATTATGGTTATTAGTCTTAATGCCCGTGAAGCTTTTTTTAATCTCATCTCAGCAAAGATGCGTTCCTTCTTGGCTGTGCTTGGGATCTTAGTTGGAACGGCTTCGGTTGTGGCGATGGTCTCCTGCGGGCAAATGGCGACCCAGGCAGCATTGAAACAATTTAAGGTACTTGGCACAGGTCTGATGTCTTTTTCGATTAATCCTAACAACCAAGCGGCGGGGAAAGTGTTACGACGTTTTACTGCCGAGCAAGCAATGGTGATCAAAGACAAAGTCCCTGAGGTGAAGTACGAAGCGCCGTATACATCCGAATACTTGAATGTGCGCTATCAAGGGCACACGCTAGATGGTATTGTGATAGGCTCGACAGCTTCACTGCATAATGTGATTAAGGTTGATGTCGCTGAGGGGCGCTTTATCTCCACACTGGATGGCTATAATTTTTATTGTGTTGTTGGACACGATTTAGCGAACAAAATGCGTCAGTATCAGCCCCATCTTCTTGGTACCCAGGTACAATTAGGCAAGAATATTTTTACCATCGTTGGGGTTGCAAAACCTTGGCCGCAAAATGGATTCTTTTACCAAAATATCAATAACTCAATTATCGTACCTATTCGATCTTCGCGTTTACTAAGCAAATATTCACAAATAAGTAATATTGTTTTTTATCTTAAAGATAATAGCGATATTGCTAAGGTGAAGGCGGCAATCCAAGCAGAGCTAACCAAATTGCTACCACAAATGAACTTTTTTACTCGAAGCGCAAAGCAAATTGTGGAAAGCATGATTAAGCAGAAGCAAGTGTTTACTTTATTGCTGGCTTTGATAGGTAGTATTTCTCTAATTGTAGGGGGGATTGGTGTCATGAATATCATGCTAGTCTCTGTGGTTGAGCGTAAAAAAGAAATCGGTATTCGTAAAGCGCTTGGGGCTAGACGAATAGATATTCAAACGCTGTTTTTGATTGAGTCGGTTTTTTTATCCTTATTTGGTGGTTTTCTTGGGGTTGTTACTGGCGTATTCACTTCTTATGTGATCACGCTCTTTACCCATTGGGACTTTGAAGTTTTCTTTATGCCAGTCTTGGTCGGTTTCAGTGTGTCGGTTGCTGTGGGAATTTTCTTTGGCGTTTACCCGGCGATTAAAGCGTCAAGACTCAATCCGATTGATTGTCTGCGTACTGAGTAAATGACTTTTCTATACCCATGCTACTCCACCCCACATAAGATTGGATCGTAAGCTACCCCGTTAAGATCGATGATTATGGTTGAACCTGTGAGACTTCTTTCATCGTGTCTAGTTACATGAAATAGCACCAACTACTACATTCAGTAGTGAAAAAAACAAAAAAAAATTACTTGTCCAACCCTCCCTATTTTTAGCGATGAGAGTGCATCAAAGATTAATAATTCGTTAAGAAAAAGTCTTTACCGTGAAGTGGTAGATGAAAAATTTAATGGAGGAAAAGAAATGGTAGCACCACTAAATACAGAAGAGCTAGTTCGAGTAGGTGAGCACGCAGGTGAAACACAAGATACCCCAAGAGCAGAGACAGTTACAGGAACGAGAGCACAGACACAAGCAACTCATACTTCAGATCATCAGATAGAAGGCTTGCCAGCGGGACAACAAAAAAAAGAACGAAAGCGAAGAAATAGCCTTGACAAGGTTGCAAAGATGCTTGGGCTTAAAAGTACGACTGAAGCGCAATTAGCAGTAGACTCTCGAGAATATGATAGAGCAGCTACGGTAGAAGCTAAGGCCGCGATTTTAGTAAAGGAATTAGAGCATGGTAGGACGACTATATTAGAAGACCTGCATGCTAAAGCAGAAACACTGCAAAAAGAACTCTGCCATGTAGAAGAAGGCCAGAGCATCGAGAGTACTCAGCTTATCGGAAAGTTTGCTGAGTTTGCTAAGGTAATGGCAATCATTTCCAGCGTACATGCCCATACTGTGCGCTCCGATGAAGCGGCCGGAGATAGCTCTCAAGCCTTTAAAGATACCTATAACAATACTTTTATGGTGGGCGGCAGTAATTTTGAACCGGTATATCGCATTCATGCGTTGGTTGAGAAATTTGATGAAGCATTTGTCTTGGGTCTTTTTGCCAACCTACGTACTGGCGCAGTAAACGTCCTTCGAGATAAAAATCAGAGTACCTTTTTAAGAAAACTCGATTTGCTAGAGCAGAAGCTTAATGGTTTTGCGACATTGGGGGGAGTAGGTGTCACGACAATGGAGCAATTTAGTCTGATCGATGACAGTCCACTGTTGTCTTTGTTAACGAATGAAACAGGGTTTGAAAAAGCTAAACGACCAGGGGCACGTGCCAGTGAGGCAGATATTAGTAAATTTACTGATTATTTCCGGAGCCGGAATAGTGATTTGCAAATGGGGCTTGCTGAAATGGTTAAATTTGCGAATTTTTCATTAGTGGCAGACGCGTTTAGTGAACTACAACGCCTTTATGATCATCACCTGATGACGGCCCATAGTATGGGAGGACTAATGAAGCGTCGGGTAAGTGAGGAACAAAGAGAAGCACGGCTCTTAGCGAAAGCACAAGATCCTAACTCTAAGGTCGCACGTTTAGACTCAATGATACAAGCCATGGTGACGATGGCCTCACAGAGTGATGTTACGACGGCTCTTACACCTGAAGTCATTCATGGTCAAAAAGAAGCTGTCGCGGCACAAAGAGTTGCCGAAGAAGTTGAGCGTGCTGTTTCACAGCTAGGTCTAAGCTAACTTCGTCGTGATGACTCACTCAACCCTGAGATTTGCTCAGGGTTGAGTAATATATTGCTGCTTCAAGTTGGCATAGTGATCAGCGGAGTAACAAATGGCCGCGACTTCTTGTTCGCTAAGCCTTCTCACGGCGCGTGCGGGATTGCCCACATACAACCAGCCTTCTTCTAGTACTTTGCCGGGGGCGACGAGGGCGCCAGCTCCCACCAACACATTCGATTCAATGACCGCGCCATCGCAGATGATAGCCCCCATCCCTATGAGGACTTGATCGTGTATGTGGCAGCCATGAATGATAGCTTTATGCCCTATGGTGACATCGTTACCAATGACGGTGTCGAGGCCATCGGGGATTCGATCGTGAGCGTGAGTGACGTGGATCACTGTGCCATCTTGCACATTGGTGCGACAGCCAATAGTGATAGTGTTGACGTCTCCTCGGATCACTGTGTTAAACCAGACAGATGTGTCTGCCCCTAAAGTGACTTGGCCAATGATGTCGGCGCTTTTCGCGATAAAGCATGAGCTGTCGATGGCGGGTTTTGTGTCGTTGAAGTCGTATAGAGGCATTGTTGCTCGCTTGCTGATAGGTTAAGGTAATAACAATAGTCGTTGATGGTCCCTGCGGTCAAGCCCTTGGCGTAGCCGTAGGGGGAGGCGCGCAGCGCGAATCCACCAACTTCAGTTTGCACCAGACTGGAGCACGCATTAGTACACAAGCTAAGGAAACAACCATGACAAACCCACTACTACATATCGAGCACACCGCTGACTTCACCACGGTGAAACCCGAACACATAGAGCCTGCTATCACACAGTTGATTGCCGAGAACGAAGCCTTATTGGATGAGCTTTTGGCAAGCAAAGCAACGAGTTGGGACGAGCTTATTAGACCACTCGAGCTAAAGGGCGATGAGCTTTCGCGGGCGTGGTCGGTCGTCAGTCATTTACATAATGTGGTCGATAGCGATGATTTACGAGAGGCTTATAATGCATGCTTACCCAAACTCAGCGAACATGCAACCAAGGTTGGGCAAAACCAAGCTCTTTATCAGGCGTATAAAGTACTAGATGATAAGGCTGAGAACCTAAGTAAAGCACAGCGCAAAGCAGTTAAAGATGCATTGTTAGATTTTACGCTTTCAGGTGTCGCATTAGTCGATAGCGATAAAAAAGCTTATCAAACCCTGTCACAAGAGCTCTCACGCTTATCGAATGAGTTTTCACAACATGTGATGGATGCTACAGATAGTTGGGAGCATTTCATCGACGATAAAGAGGCATTAAAGGGGGTTCCCGAGCGAGCGCTGGCTGCCTTGGCACAAAAGGCACAAGCGAAGGGCAAGTCAGGGTATTGTCTCGGGCTAGATTTTCCAAGCTTTCATGCGGTGATGACTTATTGTGATAATGCGCAACTGCGAGAATTGGTTTATCGTGCGTACACCACAAAAGCCTCAGAACAAGTCCCTGAGCGTCCAGAGTGGGATAATTCTCCCTTAATGGTAGCGATAGTCAAACTCCGCCAACAAAAAGCGAAGCTACTAGGCTTTGCTGATTATGCCGAACTGTCTTTGGCGCGCAAAATGGCCAGTAGTAAGCAAGAAGTGTTGGGATTTCTCAATGATCTAGCTGATAAATCCTATGAAAAAGCTCAAGCGGAAATGGCTGAACTGGCTAGCTTTGCGAAAGAGCAATTTAACCATACAACACTCGAGCCCTGGGATGTAGGCTATTTTTCAGAGAAGCTAAAACAAGCGCGTTTTAACCTTTCTGATGAAGTGTTACGTGAGTATTTTCCGGCCGAGAAAGTCATTGAGGGTATGTTTACCATTTTGAATAAGCTCTACGGTATTCGTTTTGAAGCGATTGATAGAAAACTATGGCACAAAGAGGCGGTGGCGTTTGCGTTATATGACAGCGAAAACAACCTACGCGCTGAATGCTATATGGATTTGTATGCACGTGATAAAAAACGCGGCGGTGCTTGGATGGATGAGTGCCGGGTCTGTCATATCAAGCAAGACGGCTCAATCCAAATTCCTATCGCCTATTTAACTTGTAACTTTGCTCCAGCGGTAGCCGGTAAGCCGGCGCTACTGTCGCACGATGAAGTGGTGACGCTGTTTCATGAAATGGGACGCGGTAGAGTTACCTAGTCAGTTTTTTGAGAATTGGTGCTATCATCCTGAGGCGCTAGTACACATCTCGGCACACTATGAAAGTGGTGAGCCGTTACCGGATGAATTGTTAGCGAGCTTGATTGCGGCTAAGAATTTCCAGTCGGCGATGCAAATGGTGCGACAATTGGAGTTTTCTTTATTTGATTTTCGTTTACATGCCGAATTGGACGGAGATGCGCAGGTAAGTAGCGAAGCGATTCAAGGCGTTTTAGACGATGTGCGTGATAAAGTCGCGGTGACACCACGCGCTGACTTTAATCGTTTTCAACATAGCTTTACCCATATCTTTGGTGGTGGGTATGCTGCAGGCTATTACAGCTATAAGTGGGCGGAAGTGTTAGCGGCGGATGCGTTTTCATTGTTTAGTGAGAAAGGAATTTTTGATAAAGTAACCGGCGAACGTTTTTGTCAGCATATTTTAGAACAGGGGGGAAGTGCGCCCGCACATGATTTATTTGTGGCTTTTCGCGGACGCGAACCCAAAGTCGATGCATTACTCGTACAGGAGGGCATATGTTAGAAGCGGCATTTACAAAGTTCACGCTAGGTGAACTCACTTTGGAGAATCGTATTGTGATGGCCCCCATGACGCGTGGTCAAGCGCCAGAACACATTCCCACCGAGACGATACAAGCTTATTACACCAAACGGGCACAAGGGGGCGTCGGCCTTATCATCACCGAAGGGGTTGGGATCAATCATCCGGCGGCACATGGTTATCCGGATGTGCCTAATTGCTACGGTAAGAAGACAATGCAAGCCTGGCAGGCGATTGTTGAATCGGTACACGCACATGGCACGAAGATATTCCCACAACTGTGGCATGTAGGTAGTTTACGTCAAAATGATGAAGTCATGTCAGTGGCACCCAGTGCCATTAAGCATCCGGCTGCTTCTGACGACTCTTTACCTCATGCACTGACTGAGTCTGAGATAGCCGATCTCATTGAGGCGTATGTCGCTTCAGCGCTTGCTGCGCGTGAGGCGGGCTTTGATGGCGTTGAAATTCATGCCGCTCATGGTTATCTCATCGATCAGTTTTTCTGGGCACAGACTAATACGCGTACCGATAGCTATGGCGGCGATACGCTTGCGAAACGCACACGCTTTGCCGTGGAAGTGGTGAAAGCCATTCGCCATAGACTAGGTGCATCGTTTCCGATCGGTTTACGTTTCTCAAATTGGAAGCTGGGCGCGTATGACGCGAACATGATTGATTCACCACAAACGTTGGAAGACTTTTTAGAGCCATTAACCAACGCAGGCGTGAATCTGTTCCATGTGAGTACCCGACGTTTTTATGAGGCGGCGTTTGAGGACTCTCTGTTAACTTTAGCGGGTTGGACCAAAAAGTTAAGCGGGCAACCGTCGATTGCGGTAGGTAGCATTGGCTTAGAGCGAGACTTTACCCAAACGCTTGATGGGTCAACGACAACACGAGATGTAAATTCACTTGAGAGCCTTGATATGAAGTTACAGCAAGGTGAATTTGACTTGTTTGCGGTGGGGCGTCAGCTTATAGCTAATGCGAACTGGGCGACCTTGTGTCGAGAAGGGCGGTTAGAAGAGGCCCTTTGCTATGAGCGTGACATGTTACAAGCTTTCCCAAATTGATTCTAACGTTTGCCAACTGATGACACGAATATCTTTAGTAAGCTCGTAGTCGGTAGGTGTTCGACAGACAATAAAAGCGCGATGTGCATTGGGGTATTCCTCGAGAAATTTCACTAGGTGTCTCGCATCTTTTTGACTGGGTGAGTCAGACCACTTTACTTCAATTGGTGTATATTCACCATTGCTCTCAAGTACGAAGTCAATCTCTGCGCCTTTACTGTCACGCCAATAGCGGACCTGGGTGGTTTGGATTTGATTTTGACTAATAGCAATCAGCTCATTTCCAACAAAGGCCTCGAACAGGTGGCCAAGATGGCGCTCAGGTAAGTTTGTGCCTTCTTTCGCACAACTGCGCCTTATTCCTGAGTCAAAAAATAAAACCTTAGCTGATTTAGTGAGGCGTCTTTTGCTGTATGATTTTGTGATAGGCTCGATACGGTTAGCGATTAAGCAGTCTTCTAAAATTTGATAATAGTTGGCAATAGTTGTATCGGCGATGCCAACATCATTCGCTAGCTTAGTAAAGTTAATCTGGTTGTTCGACTCACTCGCGGCAACTTGTAAAAAACGACTAAAACTCCCCAACTGACGTACTACAGCCTCACTACGGATCTCATCTTCTAGGTAGCTTGTGACATATGAATTTAAATCTTGCTCTTTGTTATCAACATCTGGCTCTAGGACAATACCGGGTAATTTACCGAAGAGTAACAGTTGCTCCAAATCCGGTAATGGGGTGGGAAGCTCGCTAACAAGCAGGGGGGTCATGACTAGCCTGACGAGGCGCCCAGGGAGAAGGTTGATCTTGCGCCCAACTTTTAGTTGCCTAGCTGAAGAGCCGCTTAGGATAAATTGTGCTAACCCTTCATCGATAAGTAGTTGCACACTGTCCATTATTGCAGGTACTTTTTGCACTTCGTCGATAAAGACGAGTGGTGGAGACTCGCAGTCTACTAACTTGGGTTTGAGTTCTTGTTCGAATAGCTCAGGACGTTGCTCGTAACGTTGTCTAGTGGTGAGGCTAGCAAAATTGTAGTGAAAGTCGGGTGCAAGCCGCTTCAATACCAACGTCGTTTTACCCGTTTGTCTTGGGCCGATCAGGAGCACACTCTTGCCCCTGGCAAGTGCTGCATGAATTTTTTGTTCGATTTTTCGTTCTAACATGCAATCATTATATCACAAATCCTGTGTAAGGACCGGATTTTCACTGTAAATCCGGTGTCCATGCAGGATTTGTGATGGCTGTAATGCTAACTCATTGATTTTTAGGTCTAGCGTGGTAAGAACTCTTGTCTTGCCGAAAGCGCCGCTAATCTTGCATCCGTTGCCGCATCGACAGGATCTGGCTCCCCCTCATTGCCGGGTTTGGGCGCCTGCATTTCAATACTGCGCTTGATCACGCTCAGATCGTCATGGAGTTTACCCTCCGTCAAACCGTCGAGTCTTTCAACTTCAGTGCTTACAGTTGTATTTATTAAGTCGATATTTTCTTGTGCTGCACGCTCAGCGCTTGCGGTATAACTCGCAATGATGGCGTGACTGCGCTCGGCTATCTCTTCATCCGTTTGGGCAAACTCTCTTTGTGCCACAGCAAGACGCGAAACAATGTTACTACTATCCTCTCTTGAGATATCACGCAATAATCGCTGTGCTACTCGCACTTCGGTCTCCTTACGCGCTTTAAATTGTTCTGCCTCGGCACGTGAAGCTTTTATCCATATCTTCAAATAGGCAAAGAAGAGCTTAATGCGCTTGCGTGTCCTTTGGTGTTGCTGCAAATAGTCGCGCACGACAGTCTTAACCTTACCAAGATCAAAACCTTGTATGGTGTTGCCCTTCTGCTGAGTGAAAAAACGTTTAGCTTCTAAGAGCGCTTTACTCGCCTTGGGAAGATCGGCGCGGATTGTTTTTGCGGTCTCAAGAGTCTGCTTGAGTGCGCCCTCAAGCGCAAGATGCTGTTCACTGACGGCTTTTTCTTGGCTTAAGTGAAGTAGTTTTTCATGTAAACTTGCGAGGTTTTCATGTGTGATAGGATCCGCCTCTGCTTGACGTCGAAACACTCTACCGAGTGCATAACGTGCGCGTGTAGTCATATCTAACTCAAGTCCCAGCATTTGGTAGATACGGGTGACGCTCTCACCCTCGAGCCGCCGGTTGTTCTCAAGAAGGCGAATTTGATCACTGACAAAATTAGCCTGCTCGAGATATTTAACCCGTATGTTACTTTCCACCCAATTACGGTGGCGCTGTAAGCGAAGCCCATTATATTCACGTGCGATATTGTCAAAGATATCCAAATAACGAGAAAACTGTCGGTTAAAGGCTTCTAGCTGGGCCTCGGCTTCTTTCACAGTGGCAAGTTTCGCTTTAATCTGCTCTAGAGTGACTTCATTTTCTGCCACCTCAAGAATGTCGCGTGCGGCGACTTCGATTGACACGGTTATGCCATCATAGGCTTGCTCAAGTTTGTCTAGATTTGCATGGACAGCCTCCATATAGACATCCAATTGTTCAAAGATCTTTTCCTCGGCTGCGGCTGAGAACCCGTCATTACCAGCCTTGTCTGCACGCATTCTTTTTACAGAGTTTGCCAGCGTTCTCACAGCTTCAACGATAGGATCGCTGTCTGTCGCAACAGGTTCACCCTCTTTTGCTAATAAATTTGCAGCCGATAGGCTTTGTTCTGCCAACGCTAAGATTTTTGCAGAGTCTGCTCTGTTTACTTCTGCTACCATTTTTACCTCCAAGAAAGAATGTTCTTACCTTGTATCTTAGTGAGTATTTATTAATGGTTTCTTAAGGTTTCGATAAAATATGACCTTTTTTACTGGAAATAGTAGGTAAAAATTAGTCAGTTTTCAGCGTTTGAGGTGATTTCAAGCGAAAAGCGAGTTTGGTGAGGCGTTTGTTGGACTTGTTGTTGTTAACCGCCATGGCGATAGCTTTCTTCATTCCTAGTAAGATCACTAATTGCT
>JAUHZG010000052.1 GCA_030425845.1 Gammaproteobacteria bacterium | reverse complement strand
TTTAGATCGAAGTGCCCCCATCTATTTATCATACAATGACGACATTGACCCGAACGAGGAGAGTGTGATGCGAATGGATAAATTAACGGTGAAATTTCAATCGGCCTTGGCAGATGCCCAATCGCTTGCGGTTGGCAACGACAATAACTTTATCGAACCTGAACATCTGATGAAAGCGCTATTGGTACAAGAAGGCTCGAGTATCGGTCATATACTGACAACAGCGGGTGTCGATCTTCGTCAATTTCGCTCTGCAGTAGATGCCTTGGTAGATAAGTTACCCACTGTGCAAGGGGCACCGGGTGATGTGCATGTGTCCAATCGCATGGGACGTTTGCTTAATGTCACTGACAAGCTAGCACAAAAGCGAAAAGACAAATACATTTCTAGTGAGTTGTTTGTGTTAGCGGTGTTAGAAGTTGACTCTGAACTACAAAAAGCGTTACTCCAAGCGGGCGCAGCAACGGACTCTCTTAACAAGGCCATCGACGACGCCCGCAGTGGTCAGTCCGTCGATGATCCGAATGCGGAAGAACAACGTCAAGCCTTACAGCGTTATACAGTCGATCTAACTGAACGTGCTGAGCAAGGTAAGCTTGATCCAGTGATTGGACGTGATGATGTGATTCGTCGTGTGGTGCAAGTGTTACAACGTCGTACCAAAAACAATCCTGTACTTATCGGTGAACCGGGTGTGGGTAAGACTGCGATTGTCGAAGGTCTTGCGCTTAGGATCATTAATGATGAAGTCCCAGAAGGCATCAAAGGAAAACGTGTACTCTCGCTCGATATGGGGGCCTTGTTAGCGGGGGCGAAGTATCGCGGTGAATTTGAAGAGCGTCTAAAAGCGGTTTTGAATGACTTGTCTAAACAAGAAGGACAAGTGATATTGTTTATCGATGAGATCCATACCATGGTGGGTGCCGGTAAAACGGACGGCGCCATGGATGCGGGTAACATGTTAAAACCAGCATTGGCACGCGGTGAGTTACATTGCATTGGGGCGACTACTTTAGATGAATACCGTCAATACGTCGAAAAAGATGCGGCATTGGAGAGGCGTTTTCAGAAAGTGATCGTGGATGAACCTAGCACCGAAGACTCGATTGCTATCTTACGCGGGCTCAAAGAACGTTATGAAGTGCATCATGGTGTTGAGATCACCGATCCGGCGATTGTCTCAGCGGTGACTTTGTCACAACGCTACATTACAGATCGTAATTTGCCCGATAAGGCGATTGATTTGATTGATGAAGCTGCTTCGCGTATTCGCATGGAAATAGACTCTAAGCCCGAAGCGATGGACAAGCTAGAGCGTCGTTTAGTACAGCTTAAGATGGAACAAGAAGCACTCAAGAAAGAATCTGACGACGCATCCAAGAAGCGACTGTCAAACTTAGAGGAAGATATTGCTAGTGTAGAAGCCGAGTATAAAGATTTAGAAACAGTGTGGTTACAGGAAAAAAGCCAACTTGAAGGGGCGGCGAACATTAAAACTGAGCTTGAGAAAGCGCGCTTAGAGTTTGATACTGCAAAACGCGCGGGTGATTTACAGCGTATGTCAGAGCTGCAATATGCGCGTATCCCTGAACTTGAAAAAAATCTCGAGCAAGCTCTGGCGGCAGAAGATAATGAGTCTCAGTTATTGCGTAATCGGGTGACTGAAGAAGAGATCGCCGATGTCGTTGCAAGGTGGACGCATATCCCAGTCAGTAAGATGCTAGAAGGCGAACGTGAAAAGTTGCTACAGCTAGAGAGTGAGCTACATAAACAAGTGATTGGTCAAAGCAAAGCGGTGACTGCGGTGTCGGATGCGATTCGTCGCTCACGTGCGGGGCTGTCCGATCCCAATAAGCCTGTCGGTTCATTCTTATTTTTAGGTCCCACAGGTGTGGGCAAGACCGAGTTGTGTAAAGCGCTGGCTGGCTTTTTATTTAATACTACTGAGGCGATGGTTCGTGTAGATATGTCAGAGTTTATGGAGAAGCACTCGGTGGCACGATTGATAGGGGCACCTCCAGGGTACGTAGGTTACGAAGAGGGAGGTTATCTGACCGAAGCAGTTAGACGCAAGCCATACTCACTTATTTTGCTTGATGAAGTCGAGAAAGCGCACAGTGATGTGTTTAACATTTTGTTGCAGGTGTTAGATGATGGACGCTTAACCGATGGGCAGGGGCGTACGGTGGATTTTCGTAACACGGTGATTGTGATGACTTCGAATCTTGGGTCGCATTTGATTCAAGAGATGGCAGGGAAGCCTTACGATGAGATGAAAAACGCGGTGATGAACGTGGTTAAAGATCATTTTCGTCCTGAGTTTTTAAATCGACTTGATGAGAGTGTCGTGTTCCACCCATTGCAACGAGAGAACATTCGTGCGATCACCGAAATTCAGATAAGACAGGTCGCCCAACGATTGAAAGCGCGAGATTTGACTTTAGAGCTTACTGACGCGGCGTATGACTTCTTGTGTGAGCGTGGGTACGATCCGGTGTATGGGGCGCGACCTATTAAGCGCGCAGTACAGATGTACTTAGAGAACCCATTGGCAAAAGATGTGCTCAGTGGGCAGTTTATGCCGGAAGACACGATTGTGTGTGACGCCTCTGATGGGAAGCTTAGCTTTAGTAAAGGGGCTTAAATTGATCGTAAGATTCCCTATTTGTGGTGGATCGCGCGCTTAGCGCTGATCCACCCTGCGGCAGCTATTATCGCGCAAAAATGACTCAAAAACACCGCAAAAAACCGCTTTTTACCCCTACAAGAGAAGTGCTTGTGCAACATATTGTGGTTTCAATCCACTAACCCGCTGATTCGGCGATGGAGAAAACCATGAATCAAGTAATTAGAGACTCATCGAAAAAATACTTTAGAAGACGTTTCCTTTTTTTTTGCAATAAAATCTATATATATCAATGGGTTATGTGTTTTTTGCGGGTGTCCGTTGATTTTTCCTCCCTATTTTTGGCGACAGCCAGAGTGTAATAAAATATTTATCAAAACCATAATGTGATACAAAAAAATCATGACAAGTGGGCTGTGCATATGCTGCATTCGTTTAGGTTTAAGTCAGATCGCACTAGATATGGTATTTTTTTTTTGTCCGGCTTGACAGTTGGGTTTTGCGTGCTCAGTCAAGCAAATTTTTTTAAATTTTTGCAGAAATTTCTATTGACGGTCCGGCCGGGTATTGGAAACAATGACAGTCCCAGCAAGATAAAATCTCTGGAAGAGAGTTGGGACAAAACGTAAAAAAAGAGCAAAAGCATTTAATGCTTTTCCCGCGACATGGATGAACGAGGGCTGTTAAACATGGAAGAGTTAAGTGAAAAAGTAAAGCGCGTAGCACCACTGCTACTCGCCGCACAAGATAACACAAATCAATTTATTAACTGGCAAAAAGCGAACCCTGCATTCGCAAGAGAACTGATTAAGGTGCAGGTATGGTTAGACGGAGCGTTTCGTCTGCGGGCACATGCGTTATTGGCATTACGTGATGTGAGCAGTCGAGCAAATCCTTTTATGGCAGGCGGTCAGTTTATGGATGAGTCAGAATTAGTTGAGCTTTACAGCGAGCGTTGGATGGATGCATTAAGACTGCTACCCAACAGTAATATTCTCGAACAACTACTCACAACAGACAAGCACTTACGTAAGTGCTTACAAGAGAAAGTGATCCCAAGTCTTGAGACATTGGTCAATTCTTTTGTTAATGAGAACAATACGGCAACTGGTACTTTACAAGAACTCGCACCACGACTGCATAAAGCCGTGCAAGATGTGTGTGCGTATGAGCGCAATTTGTTTGCAAACTTGGAAGTCGATCACCAAAAGATTGGGATCATTGAGAACTTCTACCAAACATTGATTAGTGGCATTAACTTACAATGCAAGCGCACTGAGCTTGCCATTAAAGAGTTGCAAGACGAATTAATGGTGTTAGTGGATAAGCAAGTAAGAGCTGAGCAGCAGCAAGAGCATGCAAATGAAGAGTCAAACAAATATGCTCTACATTTAGGTATTACGATGAAGAATGTGATCTTGATGTTGATCGCCTCTTCGACCCAATTTAAAGATAAGTTACCCGCGAGTAGGGCAAAAGAGACACCGCGCGCTGATAAAACTTATTCAAAGATATTTGAGCGCTTAGAAGAAGGACAGCGCGCATAACGATTTCCTAACTTCACATCACCCATGCCTCTCTCCCTCGATTGGAGAGGGGCTTTTTTTTATTTGTAGAGCGGATTAGCGCGCAGCGTGTGATCCGTCAAAGAAAATAATGATATTTGAGCATTGCTCTATCCATGATTCAATAACGCTAGGTAACGCAACAAAACAAACTTCCAAACCTGCACAGAAAAACTCAGTAGGCGAATACTGTCGATGTTGCCGAAGCTGCTGGTGAGGTTTTCAAGCTATCGACAAGCTGTCGAACGCAATCCAATCTTGTAGAGTGTGAGCTAATGTCGTAGTCATCCCCTAGTGTACGTATACACGTTGTTAGCAGACTTTGGTACAGTGTCCCTTGAAACAATGCTTTTAGCTCAGCCTCATCGTATTTTGTTTTAAGGCCTGAGTCAAAGCTAATATCATTAAAGAGTTTTCGTGAAACGTTAAGCTTTACCTCCCTAGAATGATGAGCAAAACCACAAACCCTAGACCAAAATGAAAGGTAACGTCTTTTATCTTGACTTCGGCCGGTATGATAAGCATCAAGTGCCTGCCTTGCGATCTCCTTTTGTACAGACGAACTCATCGCTTGGTATTCTCTTTTGGCGACCTGAGTTCGCATGGTGTCTGCTCGCTGCAATGTTGGTGTGTCTTCGCTGAGTACAACACGTGATGCTAACTGGCTCGCCTCGGCTTTTATCAGAGAAGCTTCAAGCTTGTGCTCACTTTCTGCAGGTTGAGTCTTAAGATCGTTGAATACAGTCTGTTGTGATGGCTTGGGTTGCTGCGCGACCTCCGCGATCGTGGCGGTTATATCTTTATCTCTTAACTGTACACATGTGCCACCAGGTAGTTTTAGTGAAACCGCGGTAAGATCTCCTTGCTCGAGAGTGATATATTTTTCTTTAGCGTGAGCAATGATACTTTTGCCATAGAAGGGTGTGTTTTTTTTCTCGATTTGACTTTGTTCTTCTGGTTTAACAGTGTTACTTTTGTCTAAGATCACTTTGTTTAGGAATAGTAATTTGCGTAGCAAAGAAGAGTCTTTGTAAGCAGTATCTCTGAGAGAGAGTGCTTTGCGACTGATGGCTAACACCTCGCTATGCTGCTTTTTCATTTTTCGCGAATCATCGTTGCAAACCCTAAAATAGATCTGATAGACATCAGCAAGTGGTACAAGGAAGCTAGGATCAAAGTGGTTTTCCCGATGCAACTTTAGAATCAGTGCATGGATATAACTGCTGGCATCTTTTGCACGCTTTGATCTTATTTCTTTTATGAAAAAGTTGAATACAGCTAGTTTGACACTATCACTAATTCTCGCAGTAGCGAGATAAATCGCGTGATAAAGATCATTTGCTAAAATCTCGTCATCTAAGCTAAAACCGTAGAGCCCACAAATGCGTTGCAATCGCCGTTTGATCGTAGAGACGGTTTGCTCATGATTTGGCATCGTTAGCAAGAGGAAGGCGGTATGCTCCAGGTAGTGGGCAGTGTCTGATAAATATGTCGCTAAGTTTGTCACACTCACGTCATAGGCTTGATTGTTTTTTACTAACGTGCCATGAAGAGCATCTAGCGCTGGAAACAGGCTGTCGATCGGCATAACAGGCTCCTTAACGAGTCAGACAAACACGTTTTATCTTGACCATCGTATAAAATATTGATGAGTGATTGATACCTATAGAAAAACAATTGTAAGGAATAGGTTTAAGTGCTTTGCAAAACTAGGTTTGTGCAATACTTGTACTTGTGCCGGTGCTCCTTCACAGCATGGGTATATTTGTCGAATAGGGTGTTGGCGTGGCAACCTAGAGTCATTACAATGGCGAGCCTGTGCCCACACTACTAAAGGATATTTATGTCAAACACTCCACTTTCCATCGCAATTGTTGGTGCTACTGGCGCGGTAGGCCGCGCAATGATGTCGATTCTCGAACAATCTGATCTTAACGTTGAAAATCTGTACCTGCTCGCCAGCGAGCGTTCACGCGGTGAGCTCCTAGATTTCCGCCGCAAGTCACATCAAGTCCAAGTGGCCGATGAATTTGATTTTAGCAAAGCACAGATAGCGTTGTTCTCAGCCGGTGGTGACACTTCCAAACGTTTGGCACCCAAAGCGGCGGTCGCGAAATGCTTAGTGATCGATAACAGCTCGGCATTTCGCTACGAGGAAGATGTGCCTTTGGTGGTGCCAGAAGTTAACCCAGAGAAGATTGCCGATTACCATAAGCGCTATATTATCGCTAACCCTAATTGCTCAACCATACAGATGGTAGTTGCGCTTAAACCACTGCACGATGCGGCGACCATTACACGAATCAATGTCGCGACTTATCAGGCGGTTTCGGGCGCTGGTCATAAAGGTGTGAGTGAGCTGATTAAGCAAACGGGTGAGCTGCTCAACGGGCGTCAAGTGGAGCCTGAAGCGTTCACTGCGCAAATCGCTTTTAATGTGATCCCTCAAATCGATGTTTTTCAAGATAATGGCTATACCAAAGAAGAAATGAAAATGGTGTGGGAAACGCAAAAAATCTTAGGCGATGATAGTATTAAAGTGAATCCTACCGCTGTGCGGGTACCGGTAGTTTATGGACACAGCGAAGCGTTACACCTTGAAACTAAAGATAAACTCACAGCAGAACAAGCACGTGAAATTTTATCAAACGCGAAAGGAGTGCGAGTGATCGATGATACTGAAAAAGGTGTCTATCCCACACCACTGTCACAAGGCACCGGTAGCGATGCGGTGTTTGTTGGTCGTATACGCGAAGATATCAGTTTGCAAAATGGTCTCAACCTGTGGGTTGTCGCTGATAACGTGCGCAAAGGTGCCGCGTTGAATGCGGTCCAGATAGCGTCTCACTATGTGCGAACGGTGCTTGGCTAGCGGCTGAAGCATGACTTGAGGGAATCTAACGAAACTCTAGTCTATGCATCTAGCAAAGGAGTGATTTGGGGCGTGCTTTGGCCTTTATCTCGTGTGCACTTGTAGCAGGTAGCAAACAAAAGAATATTTGATAAAGAGAAAATGGCGCACCAAGCTGATTTACCGGCATTACTTGCTTTATCGGCGTTGTGATCGATGGCTTTTTGTGCCTCAACACATGCAACAATGGTGAGAACTTCATATAAAGCAATGCCAACGGTGACGGCTGCGTATTTTGCTAACGAGTAGTCTTTATTCTTAAAAAGTCGCATAGTAGAGCCTTTTGTTTGAGTTGTGACGTTTTTATCTGGTGCCCCGAACAGGAGTCGAACCTGTGGCCTTCCCCTTAGGAGGGGGACGCTCTATCCAGCTGAGCTATCGGGGCTCGGCGGCGATGAAGGTAAAACTTTTTCAACTATGAGTCAAATGCGTCTAACTATTGTTCATTTTTGCTCTCTGCCAGGGGGGACTGCGTGCGTTTCTCATGTTTCGGTAACAACGATGCTTAATCCGTTGTGTGCGCTAGAGGCAACCTTGTGTACGCTAAGACAAGAACGTTCAAATCGCACAGATGCGGAGTTGGCTAAACTCTATTTTGATGCTAGTTAAACGACTTTTTTGATGGCGTTCTGAGACTGGTTTGCCTCAGGGTTATTGGGTAAACCTAAGGGTAATGTCTTCAAACCCTAACGCTACCGCTTTACCGTTTTCTTCAAGCAGGGGGCGCTTAATCAGTGAACTATTTTCACAAATGAGCGTAGTCTTTTCTTTGTCATTGGCCGACTCAAAGACGTCTTTGAGTTGTTTGTAAGTACGACCTCGTGTGTTGACGGGCCACTCACCTAAGGCTTTGCGCCAAGCGGTGACTTGGGATGGCGTAGGGGGCATTTTCTTAAAGTCGATAAAGTCGAACTCGATGTCGTTGTCGTTAAGTGCTTTGAGTGTTTTTTTCACGGTGTCACAGTTTTTAATGCCGTAGAGTTTTCGCATGGTGGATGACTCCTGTCGCTGGGTAGTGAGTTTGTTTTTACAATAGTTTTCTATGGAATACTAGTGCTCGGCCTGTAGGGTAGGTTAGCACAAAGTGCGTGATCCCTTCTTCACCTACTCCACGCTTTGCACACTTTTGCTGGCTAACGCTAAAATTTGACTCACTCTTTTAGGGGCAAGCTGTGAGGTCTCTCAACCCAAAGAAAAGTCATTAAAATCAGTAGACTAGAAATATCACCACAAAGCATGAGTTCTGGATTCTAGGAAAAGAAGTGCTCTCATGGTATCTTATGAGCACGTTACGACAACAAACAATGAGAGGATCACATGACACGTACTCAACAAAGAGCACTTTACGTTGGTGTTGCTATTGCCTTGGCCGCTTTGGTGCTAATGCCTGAAGGGGCGTTTGCAGTTGCTGGGGCCTGTAGCGATGATTGTGAGGTCGTTGAGGTTGATGCCTGTACAAGTTCTTTTTCATATAGTTCTGCTGGCCGTTGTGTGCAGTTAGTCTTTACTGGAGATAAGTGTAATAGCACGGGGGGAGGGGAGCCACCACCGCCGCCACCAGTTGATATTCGTACACTTGAAACGTGCGCACAAACATTAATGCAGTCCTGTACGGATGCTTTTAACCAAATGGTTTTGGCGGCACATAGTTTTTTTCAGAACAATCTACCTGATACTGGGGTGAGCTTACCTTTACCTCAGGAGGGAGATATTGCCGCTGTAACACGAACCTGTACTGCTGAGGGTGGGGTCACCGGAACGGCCATCTGGGAGCCAGCTACCCGTGCATTTGCGCTTCGTTTTGAACGACTGGGTGAGCAGTTTGCAACTCTTAGGCATTATTACTTTGAGTCACTTCAAGGGGGCAACGTGAAATTCCTCGATATCTTTGGCTGCTTCAACGAGTTTGTACAGAGCTCTGTAGAGGCTAACTGCGATTTTTGCCCTTCATTGCCTGCAGCTGTTATTTAACAGTCTGGCAAAAAACGAGCACGATGGGTAAGTTTGCCGACCATCCATTACTATGCTGGCAGCTAATAGCCCCCTATCTAATTGATTCTTACTAGAATGTTCAAGTACATGTAAATTAGCGTGATTTCTGCTTGCTACCCACTACTAATTATGAGAGTTTGGAGGGTGAGAAGGTTGTAAAACTTTCTCATGGTTATCTCTCTACTGTTACTTTGGTCCCTTACTGGTTCCTCGGCGCGTAGTTTGATTAGGTGTGGGTCACCTAACAATTAGGTGAAACGCAAAATTCTTTGAGGAGCTTTTCATGAAAAAAGTCTATGTAGGAAACTTAAGTTTCAAATTAAACGATGCAGATTTATCTGAGGTATTCGAAGCCAGTGGTACTATTGTTAGTGCACGTATCATCAAAGACAGAGCGACTGATCGTTCTAAAGGGTTTGGTTTTGTAGAATTCGAAACTGAAGCGGAAGCGAAAGAAGCGCTAAAATTGGATGGCCAAGAATTTGAAGGTCGCCCACTTAAAGTGAGCTTAGCGCGTGAACAACGTCCTCGCCAAGGCGGTGGTGGCGGTCGTCATCATAGCGGCGGTGAACGTGAACGTTGGTAAGCTAACGTTATAAAGAAAAAGTGCCGCTTAGTGCGGCACTTTTTTTTGCCTGCTATTCGCCAGAGCGCTCTAACTCAAACGCTTTGCGGTAGACTAACATGAGCATTGTATACAAAAAGGGTAATCCCCAGATGATCCCAATGATGCTGATACAGCTTGCGAGAAACAGCAAATAACAAACTGCTACAACTAAGCAACACTTACCAAAATTCATTTTCGCTGCTTGCACAGAGTATTTAACCGCTTCTTTTATAGGCATAGTGGTTTCAAGTAATAAGCCCCAGCAAAAGAAGAACATGATAAAGATAACAAACTCAGCCACTAACGTTAGCACATGCCCGATAGGACCTAGCCCCATGATCAGTACGGATTGCACTAGGTAATTGACGCAAGTTACACCAAGTAACACACTCAAATAGCGCAACCAGAAGCGTTTCGGAAGGCGGGCGCGCAGAGGCGTTTCATTGGAGAGTCGTTGTAAGCAAACGTAATACAGGCAAGGGGTTGCAAGCCAGCCGATAAGAGCTGCTATCATGGTGAAGAAGATAATACGGCTTTCACGTAATAGCAGTGTATGCTTTTGCCCTTTTGTCAGGGGAGCCTGGCTGGTGCTGCGTTTAGCGATGGGTTTGCCGTTGGAAAACTCATGCGGTGCTTGCACAGTGGTGGTGGGTTTAGCCGGGGCGGCTGCTTCGATGCGTGCGGCCGCATCAGGCGCAACAGCATTGAGTACGTCCAGACGCATACTATCAAAATTACTGCCCATGAAAGGGCTGGCAACTAACGCTGAAGCCAAAACCCAAAGTCCCATGATGAGCCACACTTTAGATTTTACTCCACGGGTCGACTCCCACACTTCTTTGAGAATATCGGCTAAGTTGCCCTCGATGTGTTTGACGCGATTAACTTTATAGAGACGGTGACTCATAAGAACCTCTTCATTGATAAGATCGCAAACATCATATCGAACCGGCTCAAATGTGCAACTTTTAAGAAGATTAGAGGGTAAACTTTTCTCGGCGGGTTATCCCCAAAATCCGTGCATAAACGTGTGGATAACATGCGAAAATCGTGGATGAACCCAGCAAAACCGCGCGTTAGGTTGGGCGACAATTTTTGTCTAGGTCAGACTTTCTGCATGATTTAATGCCAATATCAAGCGATTAAGTGGTGAATGGGATGTAAAGTGGGACTAGTTTCCCTACTTTGGCGACTTTTTTCGGTTCCGGGAGCAGCCGCAGCAATGGGCTCTTCGACGGGTTCGGGGTCTGGCTCCTCGACGATTTCGACCACCGCCGGCACCGCTTGCGGGGCAAATTCCGTTTCGTGCGGAGTAACGATCGAAAGATGAGTCATCGTTTCTCCCGGCATGGCGCCATGCCAATGCAGTTGCCCGGCCGGAATAACCACGACATCACCATTCGCGACATCGCGCGTTTCATACTCAGTGGCGAGAAATCCTCGACCCTCTGTGACGATCAGAACCTGGTCGCACGAATGCCGGTGCGGCAGGTTGTGCGCGCC
>JAUHZG010000193.1 GCA_030425845.1 Gammaproteobacteria bacterium | reverse complement strand
TGACTAATTCTTTGGACTCTGTAGCCGGACGACCTGGGCCAAAGATCATCTCAGCAGCAAGCCTATCAAAGCGAATTCGACCAATCAGTTCCTTTGCCTGTTCATGGGTTGTGATCCCTTCAGCTGTAATAAGTCTGTGATCAACTGTTGCTGGCTCCATAACCTTTCGCAAACACTGCACACGGGGGCTTTCCTCTGAGACTGTCCACACTGTTGGCACAACTGCATAAAGCTCACGCCACAGCTCTGGACCAAGTTGCGTTTTCCACAGCAGCAAAGCCTCGATAGTTTTTTCTACCTGAATCTTGACCGCATCTTTTAACAGCGCCAATAGCGTTGGAAAAACTTCTTCACTGTAAGTTTTGAACCTGATTGCAGTAAGCTGATTATCTGCTTTACATAATGCGAGGTAATTCAGTGAAGCTTGCAGAACACGTTGAAACCTTAATTTATTCTCCTGTGTTAAGTCAGTAAGCGACTTGATCTCAACATTTAGGTTTTTTAGCTTGGCTTCTAGCTCGTCGATAGACTCTCTTGCTCCCTGTGGCAAATAGGTATCTCCGGTGTAACACTCAAGCGTGACCCACAATAACAAGGGGATGTGGGCTATATTTTTATAAACCTCGTACATTGTATCACTCGCAGGAGCTATCCGCTGTGCACTTCCATCGGCAAGGTAGAGGGTATAAACCGCCCCCACTCCACTAAGTTCCCCACCAGGTTCACCCTCTGTCGCAACAATTAGCGGAAAAGTAGCTTTACCTATTTGGCGTATTCGTTGCCGGTAGCGATGCCTCATTTCTTCATTAAGGTTTCGCGTAAGACGCTTGAGGAGCCCAGTCACACTAGGACTATCAACTCTATTCTCTGTAGCCGCAGGAGCCGCACGCCCAGTCACTAACTTCTTCGAAGCAAGAGTACGCCACCTCTTCACTATAGGCTCGACCCGGTGATCGTGAACGAAATTCATCGGTAAACGGCGATCTTTCCAGTGCTTACCAATTTCATCATAGATAGTATCATACGACGCATGCGCATAACCCGCTTTGAAGTACTGCGAAAAAAACTCGCGCTCTGTGCAGAAGACAACACTAGATGCGTTCACGTAATATAACGCTGTAAGACACATGGGACAGGGGTGTGATAAGACATAAAACTCTGCCCCCTTGAGCATCGCTTTGGCCTGTTTGCCGTGCTCGGCAACTACCTGACGAATGGCGATAAGTTCCGCGTGCCCCAACGGATCACCATCTGCAAATTGATTCACCGTTTTCGCAATAACCTTAGTATCTTTGACTATAAGACAGGCAAATGGGCGACCGCCTTTTTCAACATTCTCCTTAGCTAAACTAAGCAATTCTTCGATATATTTTTTCATTCTTTCAAAACCTCTATTTTGATTGTTGTTTGCTCGCTGAAAGGGGCTTAGGCCCTACACTAATATCGCATTATCATGATGTTAAGTAGCGGCGACAATCGTGATAATAGATGAAGGAAAGAATAGATTCCATTGAGTGAATTGCTTTCACTTCAAGCAGGTTAGTGATCTTAAGTGATCAGAAAAGCATTCGAGTCACAGCCTGAACGAACAATATACAGCTGTTCACGTATTGTGACATTCTATTTTTTATCAGAAAGCGGACACTCAGTTAGTGACCTGTGTTTGAAGGTAAATCCTCTTTGCAGCAACTTCGTTGGTACAACGTTATTCCCTGATAAGATCAACTCATTAGCCATCTCCCCTAAGACTAACTTGAGTAGTAGCGCCGGTGTACGCCCAAAGCAAGGGCGATGAAATTTCTGACACAAGGTTTGCATGAAAGCATTATTTGACAACGCCCCAGGCGCGACCAAGTTATACACGCCCTGACAGCTGGCATCGTCGAGTAAAAACAGTATGGCACGCACGAGATCATCAATGTAGATCCACGAAATCATTTGCTGACCTGTGCCTTGAGGATTACCAATACCAAACTTTACGGTAGGAAGTAATTTTTGGAGCATGCCAAACTTAGGGTGCAGTACCACACCGAAACGCATTACCGTCACCGCACAGCCTTTTTCTATCGCCGGCATTAAGGCACTTTCCCATGCCTGACCTACCGTACTTAAAAAATCCCGCGGCTGCTCCCAGGGTACACTCCAGCTTTCGTCCACAGGCTGCGGTTGCTCGGGGTAATTTTCATGGCAGCCGTAAATACCTATTGCACTGGCGTTGAGTAACCTCGGTGCACGCTCTTGTAAGCTGGCACACAGCATAGCTAAACGCGAGGTCGTTTCAACACGCGAATCAA
>JAUHZG010000051.1 GCA_030425845.1 Gammaproteobacteria bacterium | reverse complement strand
TCACCGATTTAAAGTTGTGGGAGCCGTATGACGGGAGACTGTCATGTACGGTTCTGCGAGGGGCTGGTGGGGAAGTTCCACCGGTCTACTCACCCACTGCAATATAGTGGTTTTCAGCTATTCTAAGACCTGGATCTTGACCAGTCCAACCGTTCGAACTTAGTCTCATGACAAGCAACCTATTAATTAAGGAACTGAAATGCTAGGTAGCACAATATAGCTCCTTAAATGTACAATTGGGCAGTGTTGAATGTTAAGTAAGAGTTGAACATGCCTAGATATCCTTTTTTCGAGCAATGCGGTTACAAAATAATGTTTTTCCATGCAATAGGGGACGATCCCAAAGAGAGCAAGCCTTATAAGTTCCGATTGAACTGGCACTTTGATGATTTCTCGAGACTAAGTGCTAAACAGGAGCAGCAGCTGTTAACAGAATTGGCTGAACTTTGCGAGGCTTATCCAGCAGTGATACATCAATTTAAATGTTACAGCAGTACTACGCAAACATACACTAACGAGGTCGATGAGCGTGAGGCATGGCAACTCATTATTGATGGATTGGAGGAGTGTGTTGTTATAGCTAGTGAAGAGTCGTTCACTTTTACTGCTCCGGTGGTGACTAGAATGGAAAAGAGGGCTGCGCGCATCAATGAATTGACAAATGTAGAGGCTTCCAGCGGTGTTCTAGGGACAAATATCAAGCTTAAGGAGGCATTTTATCTTTTGCCTAGACGACAGGACTTTGAAGGGCCATATCAAGAGGCCTTTATTGCTCTGGAAGAAGACGAGCAAAGAGAGATAGACCATTTAAAGAAAGTGCTTAACGAATCTAAGCAGAAGCATGATGCCTATAAAGATAGCCTCGACAATGGACAGGTGACGCTCTACCTGCGAGGAGAAGCTAAGCAAGATGAGTTAGAAGCATTTGCTGTTGCAATTGAAGCGTTCTGTCGGGACCATGAATTACGCCCATCAACTTGTTTAAGGCCTGCGGATGCTCCTTTAACGAAATATATCAGTATGCGCCAAGACCGTGCTGAAATGGGGGGCAGATATGTCGATGCTGTAGAAGACAAATCCTCAGCAAGGCAATTAACTAGCGAAATGATGGGGACGAGTATGTTCACAGGACTACAGAAAGCTCTCTCGCAGGCAGCTGAAGCGAAAGAGGCCGGGAATCACAGTGCGCAGGCCTGCGTTAGATCATAACCCGCCGGTACTGGTGACTTAGGTTGATGATCGCGTCCGTATGGTGTGTATTTCATTTCGATCTTATCAAAACTTAAGTTAAGTGTTTCTATCGGGGAGCTTTCATCTCTATGGTTGAGGGAATACCCTGAAACAATAACATGCGAGAGTGTGTACTCCATGTAAGTTGAGAGAGTATCACTGGTGGTACACAAGTGAATAACGACACTGTCTTTGGCTTTGCCGATACAGGACTCGCTAAACAAGAGAGGGGAGGTTTGATCAAGAACCTTTGATAAAGTGAGCTCACTCAGAGCGGGTTTACTCCCTTCTTTGTCGACACTGCGACCTGGTTGCACACTAATGCCGCGCTTGACATGAAAGCTCAGCGAGTCAAGTTGAATCCATTTCTCGTGATTTTTTGCGGTGACGTCACCTTCTATCCCCTTGATGCGCATGTAGATTGTCATAGCATTTCCTCTCTTTAGTTGTCGATGATAAACTCGATTGTAGAGATTGTGTTGGTCACTGCAAGTTGACCAACTTGTCCGTTTGAAGGAGGACGAATGTCATTTGAAAAGCAAATCCACGCTCACAATGTTGAGCTTGATGCGATTGAGACACAAGCGTTGGGGATCATTCACGAAGCACTGCAGTTAGTCGAAGAGCTTAGTGGACATGACGCGCAGTGTGAAGCGATAAGGCGGCACATCACTAAGCTTAAGTCATGTCAGACACTAGATGAGTTACACTTACATCAAGCAAGTGTTGCGTCGCTATGTCTGTCATTGCGTGCGGCGGTAAGTTGTTATGAGCTTGATCCAATAGTCAGTAGTACTAAGCATTTGTTGACTCTGAGTCGCACAAAAAGCAATGCTACGTTGGTTCAGAGTGAACATTCCTACTTGGCGATAAAGTTGACACGCGCTATCGATAGCTATCAACAGCTGGTGAATGAACTGATGACGGCACATGTTCAGGAACAAGAAGGTCTTGCGCAAACCACACTCGAGAAAGCTTTACTTCTCTCTCAAGAGCGATTGCAAACGCTCAAACAATTACAAGCGCAGATACAAAAACTCTCCTTAAGTGGCACGCAGACTTCGGTTGTCACACAGATTGAATCTGAGCTTAGTCATTTACAAACAGTGAATCACAAAGCGCATGAATTAGCGCTCAGCAAGAAACTTATTCATAGTGTTGAGTCTAGCGTGGCGAACTTAGTCTTGGTGCGTGAAACAGTCGTTAAAAAAGTCGTTTCAACCTCACATGAATTGGCTGAAAGCCTATGGGTGCTAGCGGGTGGGATTACTTTGGCGATGGGATTGTTTTTTACTGCACCAGCAGCTGTCCTTGGGTTGGGGATTGCCATGTGTGTCTATGGTGTCGCTGACTATGCGAGGGAAACCTTACAGGTGGTGAATGCTAGTGGTCCACGGTTAGGGGCAAAAGGCGAGAGAGTGACTGTATCACGTCTTTCTAGACTACGAGCCGCTGTGGGTAAACGTAAGTTGGGGCTAGTTGCTGTGACAGCTGGGTTGGTGACGGCATTGATAGGGTTATTGGTGCCACCACTTGGATTGACGATGATTGGCGCTGGGTTATGTGTCACTGCCTATGCGAGCGTTACGCTAGCACTCAAAGCGAAAAGCGCTAGAGCGAGACGAGCCGCCATTGTCACGTCTCACCAGATGCTAGAGTCAACCACAACAGAACTGGCGCAGGCGCCACTTTCAACCGCCGCTAAGTGTGATTTGCTTATGTTAGGACACCCTGATGATAAACATATTACGGACGCAGAGCGAGCAAGGTTACAGGCAGATTTGGAGGCCTTTGCGCGAGATAAAGCCCAAGAGAATGACGGAGTAGTCACAGAGCCGAAGGAAGGCAACGCCGGACGTCGAGAAGGCGAGGTTGCCCTTACCTCTGAAGCCGTGGCGAAAGCCGTGCTATCTGAAGAAGAGGATGAGGAAGGCGGTGAAGGAGGAGAGGGCGGTTCTGAAGTCAAGCCGAATTTGCGACCGTCACTCTAGTAAATCGTGCTAGTGCGCCTATGCTAATAACTTCACCCAAATTTAAGAGGCACAGGGGTATTTCTCGTTTGCGTGGCCCCCGCGCATATGACGCGAGGGGTAGTGAGAGTCCATGACTACAGCTTACTCTCTGAAGTTAACTACTCAAGCGGGGGAGTGCCGCAACCATCCTAAGTGAAGTCGTAAGTTCCTCTAGTTGTAGCCAAGGGCGCAACCAAGCAATCGCATGATAACAACCTGGTTTGCCTGGTGTGGCTTTCACGTCTATGCGCGCTTCTGCCAAGGGATACTTGGCCTTCAGGGCATCACTAGACGCGGGATTTCCGTTGACATACCCTAAGATCCATCGGTTTAACCAGTCTTGTGCGTCTTTGGCTTCAGTGAAAGAGCCTACTTTATCGCGTGCCATGATTTTAAGATAGTGTGCAAAGCGCGAGCTAGCCAGCACATAGGGTAGTCGTGCAGAGATGGCGGCATTTGCCGTGGCTTCTGGGGTGTCATAGCGTTTCGGTTGTTGTAGTGTTTGCGCACCAAAGAAAACAGCATAGTCTGTTTTTTTGTAATGTGACAGCGGCAAAAAACCACATTTACTGAGCTCCGCTTCTCGTCTATCAGTAATAGCAACTTCACAGGGACAGTGTGTAACAAGTTCTCCTTGCTGCGAGTGAAATTGATAAAGCGGTAAATGACTCACTTTACCACCATTTTCAGCACCACGTATCGCACTTATCCAGCCATGTTGGTTAAATGAGTGCAATATCTTACTACCTAAGCAGTAGGCTGCATTCATCCAACAAAATGAGGGCGTATTTGACATTTCGTTAAAATTAAACGCATTAATAGGATTGGTTTCAGGGCTATAAGGCTGTCTTGCTAAGACGCGAGGCAGTGTAAGACAAACAAAACGTGAATCGTCAGTTTGACGAAAACTGCGCCACTTAATATATTCGTCACTTTGAAAAAGTTTCGTTAAATCACGCGGTTTAGCTAAGGACGACCAGTCGTCAATACCGAAGAGTAAAGGTGCGGCACTTGTAATGAAGGGCGCAAAGCTGGCGGCTGCAACTTGCGAGAGATTGCGCAGTAGGCTGACGTCTTGTACACGATGAGAGAAAGAATAGTCACCGATTAACACACCGTAAGGTTCACCACCGGGGGATCCGAATTCTGCTTCATAGACTTTTTTGAATAAATGACTCTGATCGAAGTCTATGGCTTTATCCAAATCATCGTGAAGTTCTTGTTTGGTGAGGTGGTGAATTTTGATCTGGCTACTTTCACTAGACTGCGACTCTTTTATCAGATAAGCAACACCACGCCATGAGCCTTCAAGTGAAGAGAACTGTTCGTGATGTAATATTTGTTGTAGTTGTGATTCGAGTAACGTGTCGATTTTACTCATGGCTAGTGAGAGACTGTGGTGAATATTGGTATTCCAATTGAGCACTGTTTCCGATTTGGCACTGAGAAATTGATCAAGTAGATGGGTTAAACGTTGTTGACGCTCAGGAACTAATGCGCTGAAGACTTTAGAAAGCAAGGTGCCTTCGTGTACAGTTTGCATGATTGACTCCTTTAATGTGTGGTTAAGATGGATTTTCAGGTAGTAGTAATTGGGCTAAATCAGCTAACTTATCCTTGCTCTGTAAGGCTTCTTCAAGTAATTGTGTTAGCTCATCTGATTTGTCAGTTTGTACTTGCAAATCACGCAAGGCATTGCGCAGATCAAGCAATCGTTTGAGTACAGGCACTTGCTCGACTACTCGTTCAGGTGAAAAATCATTTAATGAGTTAAATGACAACGCCACGTTGAGCAGTTCTTCATTGGTGCTCAGCGTGTTTTTGACAGTTAATGATAGACCTGGGCCAAGTTGTTGCATCACTTGCTCAAAATTATCTTTGTCGATAGTGATGAACTGTCGCTCCTTCACTGGTACAAACTCGCGTGGCGCATTTCCAGTATAGTCACCAAGAACACCAACAACGAACGGAAGTTCCTTTTCAAGCGTGCCATTTTCTGTTTCGACCTCGTATTTGATGTGTACACGTGGCTTGCGTTGGCGTTCAATGTTTTCATAGATATTACTCATGGATAGCTCCTTGTAAATGTGAATGTTAGTGTTCATCTGATGCAATACCTATGAGCTCGAACGTACGCTCACGTATTCCACGGTCGACAATTAATTCATCAAGCAAATTCGCAAGAGGTAGATTGGCCCAGTTTACTGCACGTCGAATAAGGTAAGGCAACGGTGAATGCGGTTCATGTGTTTCAAAATAGTTGGCAATAGCACAGAGCGAGGATAAGGCACTTACTCGGGTATAGCTACTTGTAGGTTGAGAGTGTACTTCGGATTGTGTTTTTTTAGTGTTTGCTTCACTGTTGATGCTAGTCTCTCTTTGTTCTAAGCAGCTCATTAGTAACAGGCTTATGGTTTCTTTGATTCTAGAGTCGGGCAGTTCACACCCTGTCAGGTTGCTTGCTGCCCAGTCGCAAAATGCTTGATAGGTTGAAATCGCAGCTTCACATTGCGTGACAGTAAGTGAGGTACTGGTGAGTTGTTTTAAGGGTTGAATAAGGGTGCCATCTTGATCTTCGCCATTGAGCGAAATCAGTGGCAGCAACAGCGTACTGTCGTCTTCATGCCTGTCACACAGGGTTACCCAGTGAGTTTGCACTAACGTGAGAGCAATTTCATAGCCACGGGTAAAGCCGGCTATACCTTCTAGGCGTACTAGTGATTCAATGGCAAATGCAACAACTTCTATATCCAGGCTTTTCTCGAGTAATATTTCATAGCACAGATCCCAAATGCACTGCCAATCAGGTTCTTCCTTTTGATCTATACCTAGAGCATTCATACGCTCAGTTTCACGGGCCACTAATCGCGCCTCTTTTAAATCATAGTAATCGTCATCAATTGACTCGGGATCACGTAAGTTAACACCAAGTGTTGTCGCTTTTTCAATATGCTCTAATAATGCGGTGATATCATTCATTGTTGTCCTACAAGTTGCTTCGGTAATGTGAAGTTGTGAAATACGCGTAACGAAAATAATGACATCTTTCCATGGTAGTGAATGGTGACAACCCCGTTGTATGGGGCCAGTCTGAAAGTGTATCGCCATGTATTACGATTGACTTGATAGCTATGAGCCTGTTGCAATAAACGAAAGACAGACCACACACCATGTCTTTGTATCCCCTTAGGTTGTGAACTAAACCCAGTAAATCGAATGCCACTTGAATCAGCTCCCTGGACCGCAGGCCAATGTACGATGTGAGTAAACTCTGGACCATGACGATAAGTTACCCCAGCTCCCTGAAGGTGCAGAGACATTGATCGTGCGTTGGCGCTAAGAGCATAGGGAGTTAACTCGTAACTGAACGAAGGATTATTTGTTTTTTGAGAGAAGTAATGTGTCGCAAGAAAGTGTGTGCGTTGCCATAGCCTGCGCGTGTTAGATAAGTTTGAGAACTGTTTGCCGTGACGAGACACTAGAGCAAATTTATTGTCAACACGGGTAAAAAAGTGTGACAGATAACTTCGATAAAATTGTAACAAACATCCTTTAGGAGAAAACAACATGGAAAATGCTGTCAATGAACTGTCTGCGATACTATGAGTAGCAAATGGATAACGATTAGCTATTTGACTGTGGTAGATAGAGTAGATTTGCTCCGTCCAGTAGCTATTTAGGGCAAGTGCAGCTTTGTTACAGAGTAATTGCCAATAGTTTATGATTACGCTATTCACCCAGCGGGCGATCGGTGGCGGGCAGTGAGCAGCAATAGCTTGCAATGCCAGAAATGGATCGCTTCGTTGCCCGTTATAAATCGCAATCAAGTCTTTCAGTGCCAGCTGGTTTGGCTTGTCGCTAGTGGCGATAAGGTTGAATGTTTGTTGTAACGTCAGAAGTGATTTTCTGAATTCGGATAAATTGGCAATTTTGGCTTGCCCGTCCAAAAAGTCATTAATGGGTAATATATAGCGAGCAACACTGGTCGACTGTTTGGCCAGGGGGATGAGGTTTTTGACTGACAAATTAAGAATACGCTCGAAATTTGAATGAGGTTGTTCCAACTGCTGCAATCCAACGATAGCTTGTTTAAAGGTCTTCGGATTTTGGATGTGTAGTTTTTTCAGTACAGTTTGCCAAGCCCGAAGTGTTTGATTCTCGTAATGTGTCGCAATTTGATGCTTGAGTACAACGGGATCCAGTTGAGCTGTATTTTGTGTCTCTAGTCCAATAGCGTGCTGATCATGAATCAATATTCCGACGATGTTTGTTAAATGTTTTCGCATACTGCTAGTGTATGCAGGTAAAGTAAACTCATATGGCACGCTGATGGCTGAGCGAGAGGGCGCAAACGGTGATGAAGATGACAGCGCCCGTGCTAACACAAGCGGCTCATGCGCTTTACTTCTGAGGCGATTGATAAGTAAGGTATAGCCTCTGACAGCTGGGGATAAGTTGGCGAGGTGGGTTCTCATTCTCCTGATTAGAGATGTGCTAAGAGGCAATGCCGGTAATGGTTGATTGGCTCCTATAGACAGGACCTCGTTTAACAGTGCTAGTCTTTGAGGTTGATGGGCGAAGTTTTTTGCAAATAACATTTTACCTGCGATCACAGCCATAGGTTTGGTTTGTGACGTACGCGCAAAGTCTAAGTAGCCTTTGAATAAGAGGTAGAGAGTGCCAGTCTGCATCGATAAAAAGTGATGTAATGAATGCTCAAATAAGACGGCGACACGAGGCATAAACTCGGATTCAATGACTCGGTTATAAGTGGCATGGGTACGATGATGAAGTACGGCGCTCATAGGAAGCAACCGCTCACAGAGGGTGCGCTGTTCACCACTTAACTGGTCCATGTGTCTTAATAGCGTTAATAGTGGCAACAAGTTATTGAACGACAGATGGCTCTCTGTCGTCAGGACTGGGGTGATTTGAGACTGTAAATCCTGCAATTGAGAGAGTGTTGCTTTAGAGTGATGTAAACCACTTAGCATTCCCCAAACAAATGTAAGACAGATAAATGGTAACAATGCATTGAAGAGAGAGCGAAGCTGTCGATGATGCTTTTGTTTCACTAGTGAGCAACCCAGTGTGGATGGCTCGCATGGTAAAACTACGTTGAATAGCTTTTTGATAAAATAGCGTTCTCCGATCCGTGCGGTTTTTGCCATAGGAGGGATATGTAAGTCGAAGCGCGTGGAAATGGTTTGTAATAAGTGATCTTTTGAGTCGCCTGTTTGTAAGCTGCTTGTCAGGAAAAAACCTCGAAGGTACAATTTTTTATCGGTTGCAGCAAAGTGTGCTATTGTATGTAACCACTCAAATAATGGTTTTTGGAATAGTTGCAATTGAGCACTAAAACAAGCGATTAATTCTCTACCACGGTTATTGTGCTCTGACTCAAGTGAGAAGATAAGCCTTCGTTGCAGTGATAATATCAGGTGAGAAAAACCCTGCTGGAAATCTGGTTGTGTCTCTTTAGAAAATCGACTATCTGCATTTGGGTGAAGGTAGCCAAATACTTGCGTAATCTCTTCTAGGCTTAGATCATTAAAAGTTTCCATGAAACCATCGAGTCTATCGGCTTTGGTCAACACCAAATACAAAGGGGGGCTACAATGACAGGTCTTCTGGAGTGAACTTATTGCATGCGCAGTGATTTGCGCTTCATCAGTTAATCTTTCACTAGGATCGGTGAGTAGACGGCTGAGCTCTAGTGTGAGTAGGATACCATTGAGTGGTTGGTGAGAACGGAACCTGTAGAGTAGTGTCAAAAGCTGTTGCCAAGAAGTAAGCTCTTCCTCCTCTACAGAGTGATAAAAAAGGATATAGACCGCATTCTCAGACTCGTACCATAGGGTGTTCGCTATCGGTGGAGGATTATTCATCACTGTTGCACCGGATAACCCACGCAATAGTGAGTGGCCCCCTGAACTTGACTCACCATAAACAAGATACCAACGTTTTGCTGTGAATTGTTTATGACGGCTAAACTCTTTGTAATAGCGTTTTAAACGTGCATGTTGGCTGTGTGATCTCGCATAGACACTCAACAATAAGCGTTTCCAATTGGCTAGTGTTTTGTTGACAAACGCACTGACTTTACGGATTAGAACCTGAGCTTTCATATCGCTCCCTGACGACGTAGCATGGGACGTCTAAGCAAAGTGGAAAATCGGGTGAGGGCGGGTGTGCGAGCGAGGCTATTGAGCTGTTTCAAATAGGTATCACTCCGCTGGTAAAGCGCTAAGTTGCAATAAAAAGCGACTGTCATAACAATCGCAATAAGCACTTTTGATTTTCGACGTAAATAGGGGCGTTTTTTATGATGGTGTGAAAGTTGATTTATTGAAGTAGGTGTCAAACTAAGGCGGTTATCAACTTTAGGCAAGTTGATGCGTAACAAATAAAACAAACGATTTCTTATCTCCTCACGAACACTATCTTGACTGGCATATAACTTTCCTTCAAACCCTAAGCAGAGAAGGACAAAACTAAGCTCCAAAAAGTCACTGTGACGTCTTGGTTCTTGTGACATCAATTCAATCAGCTGATAAAAACGCTCACCGCCATTAGTCTCTCGATGATATTGCTGTAGTAATGTGTATTGACACCAGTAACTTTGCAGACCCCAACTATGACGTAACACCGCTTCATCAATAGCCGCACAGAGGATGTAGCGTGCGGCCATGATCGTTTCATCGGGATATTGGATATCACTCAAGCGTTGCTGGAAGTGTGTGATCTCTCTACTGGTTTGCTGATTCAATTTATCGACATCGCCATGATCCTCAGTGTGCTTTAACATGATCAATAATGTGAGTAATGGCATTGACGCAATCAATAACTTATTCATTAGCTATATACCGCCCATAACTGTAGTGTGAGATCATTCGAATCCGAAGTACAATGTATCGCAAGAGTCGTTGACTCCTCGACACATCGCCAAAGTTCACTATTTTTTTCGATTGCAAAATAGGGTGAGTCACTGTCATACGGGAGTTGTCTAGGGGGGGAAGTCAGTGGTTCGAGAGAAAGCCCTGGCAAACCTCGGCTGATCAGTTCGTGTATTTCGGTAGCTGATCCAACTTTCAGGAAATGAGGTATGGGTGAAACCACTTCATCAGATTGCTCAGTAAATTTGATGCACAAAACAAAGTTTGCATCGTCAATTAACTCCTGTGCTATTGGTTCTGACAACCATAGACCGAATTGGTTTTGAACCAGTGTGATTTCATAGGCATTCTGTCTAAGTATGAGGCCAAGATGATATTCCAGCTCACTAAGTAGCGTATTAAATGTCGAGGAGAGATCGGTGTGTATGTAAACTGAAAATGTACTGGCATGCCTCTCGTCACTTGTATAGGTAAGTAGTTGCGCGTGTAATTCTGTCAAACGATGGTAGAGTGCTAGTGGTGGCACGGCTTGTGTATGTATCACATAGTTGAGCCAAGGTAAGATCCCATTGAGTAGCTGTAGCAATAATAAATCACTCACCTCCGCAGTGCATGCTTGTGTCAACCCATTCATTCTACTACGTAAAGACTCGGCTCTAATCGTGATTAAGGCTAGAACTTCCTTCACTTTATTCGTCAAGTAGTAAGAACCCTCGAGAGTAAGGCATGTGGGTATAAAGTCTTCAGCGAGAGAGACTCGATTGTCTGCTCGTACAGCGTTGATCTTCGCAATGGGAATGCAATGATAATCCGAGAGGGTTGGGTGATTAGCCGGTAATAAGATCAACTGAAGGCGTGCCAAGGTCATATCACAGCATTGTCTTGCTTCATGATTCGTATCCATGACTGTTTGGCACACACTTTGATAACGATATAAGGTTGAAGGTTTGTCTAAACAGAGCTCAGCATTTCCAGCCATTTGCTTGGCGCAAGCAAGCATCACCTCTTGTCCCGCCCAATGTTTCTCACAATTGAGAGGAGAGGGAATGTTCTGATGAAAAGGGGCATTAAATGGTGGAATGCCGATGTATAAATACATTGCAAATAGATTTCTTACCTTATTCCAAAACATCTTAATGAATCAAAAGCTTTCTGAATACCACACTGGTTATAGGGCTTTTTCGAAGGAGGTATTTGATAAAATAGAC
>JAUHZG010000050.1 GCA_030425845.1 Gammaproteobacteria bacterium | reverse complement strand
CACGTCGCCCCATTCATTTGATTCGGCTTTGTTAACATCATACTTCCAGCGACAGGCATTGGTGCACGTGCCTTGATTGGGATCACGATGATTAATGTAACCTGAGAGTAAACAGCGCCCAGAGTAAGCCATGCATAACGCGCCATGGACAAAGACTTCTAACTCAACGTCAGGACACAGCTCACGAATTTCTTGGACTTCTTTAAGTTGTAATTCGCGTGAGAGAATCACACGGTCGACACCATAAGCTTTCCAGAAGTTGACACTGGCATAGTTCACGACATTGCTTTGTACAGAAAGGTGAATTACGGTCTCTGGCCATTTTTCTTTGACCATCATGATTAGCCCCGGATCAGACATGATCAGTGCGTCCGGCTTTAAGTCTAAGATGGGCTCAATATCCTTTAGGTAGGTTTTCACTTTACTATTATGCGGGGCAATGTTA
Organism: Gammaproteobacteria bacterium; assembly: GCA_030425845.1. GTDB lineage: Bacteria > Pseudomonadota > Gammaproteobacteria > JAUHZG01 > JAUHZG01 > JAUHZG01. The sequence continues at coordinate 10,913 of JAUHZG010000050.1, read as the reverse complement.
CTGACTAAGAAAAATTGTTTGCCTTGTGCGTGAGCTTCTTCTATACCTATGGCCAGATTGTCATAGCCAAACTCGTTATTACGCACTCGTAAACTATAACGCGGTTGGCCCGCATAGACGGCGTCAGCGCCATAGGCAAAAGCATAGCGCATACTTTTGAGGGTACCGGCAGGAGAGAGTAGCTCTGGCGCTTTTAGCATGATAGAAGACCTTTCGTTGTTCGCTGTGGGACGCGATTATATACTTCATGCCTCAATCTGAACAGTCTCACAGGCCGTTAAGATCTGCTCTGCGATGTCTTCGCCGGTTTCGCGGGCGATTTCGCGCACGCAGGTAGGGGAGGTGACATTGATCTCAGTGACATGACTGCCTATCACATCCAAGCCAACAAAGGCTAACCCCTTGTTTTTTAACGTAGGACCTATCGCATCAGCGATAGCCTTATCGCGCGTAGTTAACGCAACGACTTCCCCCTGACCTCCTGAGGCGAGATTGGCCCTAGTTTGCCCGGCAGCGGGATGGCGCGCTAGTGCATAGGGGTAAGCTTGGCCATTAATCATTAAAATTCGTTTATCGCCAGAGGTCTCGATTGCCTTAAGATAAGGCTGCACCATGATGAGGTGTTTGCCCGAATCGGTTAAGGCTTCTATGACAGATGTCGTATTGGGATCGGAGGGCGTCAAGCGAAAAATACCTTTGCCTCCCATGCCATCGAGTGGCTTTAGGATCACATCTTGGTGTTGCGAGATAAACTCGCTGACTTTCGCGGCTTCGCGGGTGATGAGTGTGGTGGCGGCTACCTCTGGGAATTCGGTGACAAAGAGCTTTTCGTTGATCTGTAATAAACTCATCGGGGAGTTTGCCACGCGGGTATGTCCTGCCTTAACGGCGTTTGCGAGTAGCTCAAGACAATACACCGTGTCTAATGTGACAGGCGGATCATCGCGCATCAACACGAGGTCGAATGCCGATAAGGGTAAGTCTTGTGTGCTGTGAACCTGGTAATAGGTACTTGCGTTGTCAACCACCTCAACACAAGTAGTGTGACAATGTGTTTGCGCCTCGTGGTAATAGATATCAAGTGTTTGTGCGACGTGAGTCTCCCAGCCGCGGGCTTTCGCGGCGAGCAACAAGGCAAAGTTGGTATCTTTGTGCGGTTTAATGGTCGCAATTGGGCTCATAACAATGAGAAGTTTAGGTGTTGGCATGTTCGGCCTCTTGTAACTCGCGACCGCCTGCTAGTGCTGCGAGTCTTGCTATGACACTGTAACTGTAAAAATGATCAGACTGGCTATCGCATGCTGGCATAGGTTTGAATTGCATGCCAGGTGAATTTAATATCCCATCGCTGGCCTTATCTGGGTGCAGTCGGTAAAACGAGCCAATAATGTGATGCCCAAACATGTAAATAACCGGTTCGGCTGTGGCTGGTGGATTCACACTTGCTTCATGTGAGTAAACCCCTTCTTGCAAAATAACTTTCGAGATCGCTTGACCGCTTTTAGATTTATTCATCTTAGTGCGCCCTTTGCGGTTGAGTTCATAAATTTGATCAGGCTCATGCAAGACCATCACACCCATGCCATAAGTGCCTGAGTCTGCTTTGACAATGATGTATGGTTTGTCTTTGATGTGGTATTCGTCGTACTTGCGCTTTATTTTTTCTAGCAAGACTTCGGTATTTTTCGCAATACAGGATTCCCCTTCGCGCGCTAAAAAATTGACTTGACCACAGTTGAGAAAAAGTGGGTTTATCAGCCACGGATCACAATCAAGCAAGGTGGCAAGTTCCCCCGCTAAATCTTGATAATGTGAAAAGTGTTTAGTCTTTAAGCGTTTGGCCCAACCGAGAGTTGAGAGTGGCCGTAGTGGTTGCTCCAGATCGTCAAAGAGTGAAGGGATCCCATCGGAGAGATCGTTATTAAGTAGGATGAGATCAGGATCAAAGTCTTGAAGCGTTAATCGATTGCCCTCACGTACCAAGGGCTCTAATAACAACGGTGCTTTACTGTCGTCATTGCCTTGGAACTCGGTGGGGTGGGTTAGCGTTTCATTTAAGCTGCCGAGACGAACCTCTAGGCCGGCGGCAATCAGGATATCGCGCAAGTAAGCAAGGTTAGTTAAGTAAAACAAATTACGCGTATGATTCTCAGGGATCAGTAATAGGCGTTTGACCCTGGGGAAGCGCAGTGCCAGCACATCACGAAAGGCGGCGCTTGCTCTTTCGTAGCTACTACGGTGTAGGTTATTAAAGCCCGCAGGAAACAAGTTAGTATCCACTGGGGCGAGCTTATAGTGAGCTTGGCGCAAATCTACCGAACAGGTGATGGGCGGGTAGCTTTGCTGCTGCTTGCTTTGCAGGAAATCCTCTACAACCCCCTGTTTTGCGAGCAATAACTGCTGTAGCGGGGAAAGTGATGTCGTCTCATCAAGTAGGGCAAAGGCGCTTGGGGCAAGGTTGGGCGTAGCGTTCATAGGCAATCTTAATTGTCTCTAGCTGAAAAGCAAAAAGTATATGGGATGTATTGGCAAAATACCAATGATCCTATGCCGTAGAAATGTGCGGCCAACAGCCGTTTCTAGGATGATGAGATTCTGGGCGATGAGACGGATTTTCCTGGCGCTGCGAAAAAAAGTGCATTATTATTTCAGACTAACTAATCTGACAAGAGTAATTCGGCTGCTTACATGATGGAACACACACTGCTGGCGCGCCAGCCTCTTTATAATCGTGATCTGGATGTGGTGGCGTATGAACTGCTTTTTCGTGCTGATCAGCATGTGGAAGAAAGCCTGGTAGACTTGGTGCATGGTTTGCCCGGTGATACGGCGACCGAGCTCATGCTTTCAACCTTAAATCACATCGAGCTCGATAAAATCATTGGGGAGCATCTGGCGTTTATTAATTTTACCCGTGCGCACTTGCTCAAGGGTGCTTATCATCAACTTCCCACCCATCAGGTTGTGATCGAAGTCTTAGAAAATATTCAGCTTGATGACGAGTCTCTTAATGCCATTGAGTCGCTAGTCAACGAAGGCTATCAGATGGCCTTAGATGATTTTGTTTACAAGCCGGAGTTTGCTCGCGCCGTTGCGCTTGCCGCCTATATCAAAGTAGATGTCTACGGTAAGACACGTGAAGCGTTAGAGCAAGAGTTAGCTCCTCTCAAAGCGACAGATGCAATACTGATTGCCGAAAAAGTCGAAACAGAGCGCATGTATCAGCTGTGTCGTGAGTTGGGTTTTGACTGGTTCCAGGGGTATTATTTTCAACGCCCGCGTATAATCAACCGAGAGCGGTTAGATCTGATAGAGCGCTTGCTTAGCCACTTAAGTGGTTTATTGCGCGAGCCACGTCAAGCGGTGCGACCGCTTTTAGATCTAGCCTACACGGACAGTGGGATTTGGCAACGTTTACGGCACTTGCTGGCACTAGATGATTCCTGTGGGGATGACGCAGTGGAAGAACAAATCGAGCTCTACTCGTATGACAAAGCTTGGCTTTGGGTAGTTGCGAGTGTACTTATTACCTTAGATCAGCGTCCCTTTGAGCTCAGTAAGTTGATTTTGGTACGTGCACGGATGATGGCATTACTGTGCCAAACTACAGAGCACTCGGCGCAATTTTGTTTTATCATCGGTTTACTCTCTTGTTTACATCGTTTAGTGGACAAAAACCCCAAAGATTTCATTGATAGTTGTGCGCTTGATGCTAACGTGCATGCGATCTTTTTTGATGATAACAATACGCTTGGCCGTGTCTTAACGAATATCGACGCTTATCAAAGCATGACGGATCAGACGTTAAAGGAGGGCGACCTGTCATTAGATTACCAACAAGCGTATATAGAAGCGGTGGCATGGGGGGATACACTGTGCCAACAAATTATTGATGAGAATGAGTAACAGGAGAACGCCTCGTGTCACAAAAACCTACGTTTGATCAAGCCTGCCAAGCGGTGCGCACTTTACTTGAGTATGCCGGAGATGATCCGGATCGGGAGGGATTGCTCGAAACACCGGCGCGCGTGGTACGCTCTTATGAAGAGCATTTCGCCGGATATACGATGGATCCCTACGCAATCTTAAGTAAGACATTTGAAGAAGTTGAGGGTTATGATGAAATGGTGTTTTTGAAAAATATCAACTTCGAATCATTTTGCGAGCACCACATGGCACCGATCATTGGTAATGTGCATCTAGCGTATATACCCAATAAGCGCGTGGTCGGGATCAGCAAACTGGCTCGTATTGTGGATCTCTATGCCAAACGCTTGCAAATCCAAGAAAAAATGACCGCACAAATAGCGACGACCATACAAGAAGTGTTAGAGCCTAAAGGTGTAGCGGTCATTATCGATGCGATTCATCAATGTATGACAACACGTGGTGTGAATAAAGATCGCACCAGCACTATCACCAGTCAGATGGTGGGGTTATTCCGAGAAGATGCGAGAACTCGCGCCGAGTTTATGGCGTTGGTCGGCGCGAGTGGGGTGGGTTAACGGGGACCTTAACTTCCCGCTGATGGAGCTGTACTGAGTGGGCTGGCAAAGTAAGTCGAACGATCTTGTAATGTTTGTGCGTCATTGCGTCTAGAGGCTGTGCTTGTCCTAGCATCTCCTCTGAACACACTACCACTCATAATAGCACCTTTCATCAGTGCGGCGGTATCGCCGCCGCTAGTATTAGCACGCGCTCTCGCGTCTACAAATGAGCCTCTAGCACCACGGCTATCAGATGTCGCGACAGTACCGCGTTGTACCTTCATGAAGGAACCAATGGGATCTCCATCTTTAGTACAGTGCGTCTGTAAATTGGCAGTATTAAAATCATGACCACCACCATCAGGGGCTGGATACAAGTAAGCTGTGACGGCTTCTTTATAGCCTAGCCGATCACGACTTCCCTTCACTTTCCCTAATGCCGTGATTTCTTGTTCGGATAAAAAGTTTAAGCCAAGTAAAAAAGTTAGGACCATGCCCTTCACCGTGCAATCACGTGTCCACGTTTCTGCCAGTGATGCGTTTCCTCCTGTCTGAGCGAGGAGTGTGCTCCTGACTAGAGTTTCTTCTCCCGTGGTTAAATGCCCCCTTTCTCTTTTGTAGGTGGCAGCGCTAATCATCTCTAAAAAAGACAGTAGGTTAAAGGTACATTGGGGGGTTGGGTCGTAATCAGCCCCATTTAGAGCAGTAATAAGGGGACTAAACTGTGCGGTGGGCATCTTTGTTCTCTGAATAGCATCTAAGATCATAAGTAACGCGGCAGGAGATTGCATAGAGATCCCTAAGCAATGCATACGAAAAGCAGCCTGCGCGAAGCTCTCTTGAGTCACAATACTGTCGAGGCTTGCTTTCTCTTCTTCACCTGTTGGAGTAGTGGTGGCTTGGCGTATGCGGTGAGCATCGAGTTCAGCAATGACGTGGCGATAGGGGGTGTAGTATTTTTGTTGGTAGTCCTCTTTCTTTGTGAAGCGAGTTTCACATTGAGCGAGTAGCGTTGATGGCTTGTCGTCTAATTTAAATTGCTCAGGGAACGTGAAATTCGTTTTAACAATACTCAGCGCAGCCTCTGCTGTGATGATCTTTTCTCGCACGAGTTGTAACACGAGTCGCATGAGGTGATGGCAATACTTTTGTGGTTCGCCTATTTTTTCGATGGCACGAAACTGAGTCACTAATTCTAAGGCCCTAGGATTGTCTTGACTGAGAAAAGTCAAGAATGTTTCAATAGAGCGATCAGCTCGTTTACTCGTTAAGTAGTCAGTAATAGTTTGTGATAGCCGAGAACGAGCGTCGCTTAAGTCGGCGACTTCTTTTTCTTCCTGGTGTGCGTCAAGGAACGCAATAAGTTGAGCTTTATGATCTCGGCGGGTGAGGTGAGGGCTGTGGAGGCTTCTTGCATTATCCTTTGCTTTGATGACTCGTCCAATCACATTTTGCAGGGTGTATGCATTTGGAGCTAGGCCCTTTAATTTACTATCGTATGTTTGAGGAAAGCTCATGACTTGCGTGCTAAAAAGTGCATACGCAAATTGGCCCGATAGTTTACGTTCTTGCACAAGACGGGTTAGTAGCACTAAAACATCCAACAAAAAGGCTGACTTATGATCATCAGCTAGGTTTTTGCGGATACTTGCTCGAATAGCTGACAGCTCTACTTCGGGACAAAGATCGATTAGTTTAAACGCAATATCTTGAATCGGAAGACTGCGCCCACCGATGAAAGTGGTGAAAGCGGCTTCGCGCTCATCAACAGGTGTATACAATGGCATAATGATTCCTCACTTCAATAGTTATATTACTTTCATCATAGCGGGCTACGCTTAAGAGATTCTTAACAGATCAACAAATATGTCCTCCCTATTATTATTCATAGTAGTTTGGTAAATGTTTGTGTAAGAGGATTGAACGTTTTATACTTATCTTGCTCATTTATAACTGGGGAGGCACAGATGAATCGGCTCAACAAGCTAGCGCGACTACTACTTTTATGCTTATTACTAGGAGGATTGACTATGGCCGCAGCCAAACCCTATCAAAAGCCCTCACAAGCTGAACTGAAAAAAACATTGACCCCTTTGCAATACGAAGTGACTCAAAAAGGCGGGACTGAGCGTGCTTTCCACAATGAATACTGGGACAATAAAACACCGGGAATTTATGTCGATTTGGTGTCAGGGGAGCCACTGTTTAGCTCTACCGATAAATTTCAGTCGGGTACGGGTTGGCCTAGCTTCACTAGACCTATTAGCAAAGACGATATTACGACGCGAGAAGATCGCAAATTACTTTTATGGGTGCGTACCGAAGTACTCTCGCGCAAGGCCGGCTCTCACTTAGGGCATGTTTTTGATGATGGACCAAAACCAACAGGATTACGTTACTGTATAAATTCAGCGGCGCTTCGCTTTATCCCTGAAAGTGAGATGAGCAAAGAAGGATATGGCAAGTATTTGTACTTGTTTGATAAGGGCAAATCAAAGTCGTGATAGTATATCCATGCGACTTTAATTTGCTTGATTTAGAGCAAAGCCATTTGTGCTAGTAGCAGAATGAGAAAGCGATAAATAGTCAGCACTATTGGGAGCTTGCTAACTTCTGCTACAGGTGAAAATATCAAGGCTAAAAACCTGCAAATTGAAGTAGAATGAGGGTATATAGGTAGGTTAGCTAAATTGGCGAACACAGGACGCTTTCGTGCTAGGTTAAGATTTTAAGGAAGAATTGTGTCTAAAAAATTCAATCGATGGCAAATTCTATTGCCGGCTTTCGTGATTTGGTTTGTCAGCGCGCTATTTTATTTCCATCAGTATTTTTTACGGGTTTCTCTCTCGCCACTTGGTATGCAGATCATTCAGCATTTTAGTATTACCCCTTTTACGCTATCGAGCATTGCCGCCTCGTTTTATTACACTTTTGTCATTATGCAAATTTTCTCTGGGATCATTATCGATCGTTATGGTGTACGCACTGCTCTGACACTTGCTTCATTTACTTGTGCCGGTGGTGCGCTATTGTTTGCACTGACTACCAGTGTGGCGGCGTTATATATTAGTCGAGGATTAATGGGCGCGGGAGCGGCATTTTCTTTGATTGGTACTTTGACCGTGGCGAGTCAGTGGTTTAGCCAGCGAACGTTTATCACAGTCAATGGGGTGACAGTGATGGTTGGTGTGCTAGGCGCCTACGTCGGGGAAGGGCCATTAGCTGGTCTTATTCATCACATTGCTTGGCGTGAAGTGATGCTTGCCGGCGCAATTATTTGTTATGTTATTTGTATTTTGATCGCTTTTACGGTGCGTGGTCGGGTGAAAAAGTCTCATCATGCACATGTCAAACGTGCGTTTACCACTGTCTTTAAAGAATATTTTGCTTTGTTTTTAAATAGACGTTTTTTGATAATTTGTCTTTTTATCGGTTTGGCGAATGTCTGTATCGATAGTCTCGCAGGGCTTTGGTTAGAGCCTTATTTGGAGTTACGTTATCACCTATCGAATGACTTAGCGGGGCAAATTTCATCGTTACAATATATTGGCTTTGGGGTAGGCAGTATTATTTGCTGTAGTCTACTGTGCTGGTGGCAAGATAAAGCCAAACAAATTATCAATGCCGGTATGCTTGTGGCGTTGTTGGCCTTATTTGCCTTGATTTATTTGCCCATGCCTGTTTTTGTGTTGGCTGCGGTGAATACATTGATTGGCTGTTCGCTAGGTGTGGCGTGCCTTGGGATGGTACTGATAAAGCAACTGGTGCCAGCTACTATTATCGCGACAGCTTTTAGTATTGCAGAGCTATTTAAGCATTTATTGAGTGCGATTGTGTTGCAAGCGTTAGGGGCTTTGTTGACCCTTTATTCTAACGACCCAACCGGCGCCAGCGGCAAAGCAACGCATTTACACATTAGCGTGCATGGCTATCACATGAGCTTTATGGTGGTGCTAGCCTGCGTGGCTTTGGGCCTGGGCTTATCGTTGACTTTTACCTCACACCAAGCGCGCTAATCCCAGCCTGCTCCTTGTGAGGGGGCTGTAGTGCCTCTTCGGCCAACGGGGGCTGGTGGTGGCGGTTTAATTTTTTTCTTTGCTTTGTCGTTTGCTTTGCCGTCCTGCTGTGCTTTTGAGTCATGGCTGTTTGCTCTGCTACGTAGGTTCTCCCCTGAGGTTAAGTGATTCGCAGCAGGTGCAGGCGGAAGCTCTGGTGAGTCTGGTAACTTAGGTAGGCTTAACTTTGCGTCATCAGCTCCCACTGCTTCGGTGAAAAACAAACTTCGCCGCATAACATGCGCAGCAGTTGGCGTTGGTGGCAGGGGTGGGGACCCTTTTTCCACCGGCGGAGGCGGTGGTAGAGGTGAGCCTGCTTCAGAGCCGTCTTGTCCATTTGACGGCGGGGGAGGAGGTAGTGGAGAACTGATTTTCCTTTCTAACGGAGCTTCGGTTGCTTGTGTTACATAGCAAGTCACTTCAAGGATAAGATTGCTAAAGTAAGCTTCAATCGCCTGTCCTTGTTTGGAATGTTTTTTGGAAACCTTGTTTTCGAGGTCTTTAACGGCTTTAAGTAACTCGGTTTGCAGTTGGCCTATGAACTTGTCATAAGCGGGCATAACATGAAAAACTGTGCGGTATTTAAGGCTGTCTGCGGGTTCGGAACCAGCGAAAAGTTTTACGTACTCTTCCCACGAATCGGGCAGTTCGCTCATATCTGAATTAAGATCGCCTTTTTGCTGGCGGTAAGCCTTCTCAATGAGTCGTTGCGTTTTCTCGTATTCGGGTTTGGATAAACTGATTAACGCACAAATCCACAAGGTTAGCTCGATACAATGGGCTAGTTGGCGTAACAGGGGGGCTTTTTTAAAATCATATTTAGCTTTATTAGGCTCTTCTCCGACAGGCCAAAAGGAGGATGATTGCGCCCCAAACTCAACGCCTCTACTAAGATCGGCATAAAGCGCACTCTGTAAGATAACGCCTCTCAAGGCATTGCCCAGATCTTCTCTTTCATTTAGGAGTGAAAGAGGATTCACCCCGCGGGCAAGAAAAGCAGCTCTTTTGTCTTGGGTGTGATCTGCTGATATATCAGCATAGTGATGTTCTATTCCATGTGTGCAACTTAAATAGTAACGGTGATAAGTATTGGCTAGTCGGGTGATCTCCTCGGGGAGTCCTGAGAAAAAAGTGTCGACTTCTCTAGAAAAGGCCTTTCGAGAGGGTAAGTTGCCACCGATCACACCTCGTAGCGTGACGGTAAAGGTGACAAGTTCGTTAACTAATGACTCAATTGACATGCGATTACCTTCCTCCTGGTGCTGAATTTCACGCCCAATTTAACAAAGCATCGTGCTTGACACGCTCGCCGTTTTTACCGAGTTTTTGTGAAGTTTTCGTCTATCAACACGTTTTTTTGCGTGTGGCGATAAAAAAATCAACGAATTTTAATAAAAATCACTTTTTTTGGGGGTAAAAATGTTGCAAGAAGCTGAAAAAACAGCTTAAAATCTTCTTTCGTGAAGTTACATTTAAGGAGATGAAAAATGCCACGAGCTGCTAAAAAAGCACCTGCTAAGAAAACTGCTGCGAAGAAGGCGGTTAAACGAACTACTGCGAAGAAAGCAGTAAAACGCACAACTGCTAAGAAAAAAGCCGTTGTCGCTAAACAACTAAAAGCTATCACAAGCAAAGAGACCAAAGCGCAATTAATCGCTTCTATCGCTGAAGAGACTGAATTGACTAAAGCACAAGTAAAAGCTGTGTTTGAAAGCTTAGGTGAGCACGCTGAGCGCCACTTAATGAAACGTGGTTCTGGTGAGTTAACTATCCCTAACCTTGGTGTGAAAGTACGTCGTGTTCGTAAGAAAGCGACTAAAGCACGTATGGGCCGCAACCCATTCACAGGCGAAGAAGTTAAAATCGCTGCTAAACCTGCACGCAACGTGGTGAAAGTTACCGCGCTTAAAGGTTTAAAAGAGATGATTGCTGAATAAGCAGCTCTCGAAATTAAGGGCCCAGTTCGTACTGGGCCTTTTTGATCGAATAGACTAATGAGAGGCTGGTTTTACCCTCATTATCCAATATAAATACAATATAAACAGCTGCCACTAAAGATGCCTGAGAGCACAATGGCAGCTGTATCATGGGGCCAAGAAAATTGCAAAATTTGCCAGAGCAACTTGTGGAAGGGTGTGGCGACTCTCCCTGGTTCCTTGTTGTGAAAATTAGCTGATAGGTGTATCAGATAGTGATCACGATGTCTGTATCGATAAAGACTTGTATAGTTCCGCCACTGTGTTCATACACACTGTAATCTTGACCGTAAGCAGATTGGGTGCCAGCAGTACTCCAGCCGCCACCGTTTAAAGTGACTCCGTCATTGGCATTGCCCTCGATGAAGAGAAGGTTGTCCGCATCGGTGATGCTA
>JAUHZG010000049.1 GCA_030425845.1 Gammaproteobacteria bacterium | reverse complement strand
CTGAAGTCGTAGTTCTTCGACTCGGTTACTGGGGCCACGCTTGATAAGCTCAGGCATGTCGATGGGATCCATCAGTGATTCTTTTGCCAACAACATGGCTTTTTCAGCGGTACCGCCAACACCGATCCCCAGCATGCCGGGTGGGCACCAGCCTGCTCCCATAGAAGGAACTACAGAGGTGACCCAATCGACGATACTGTCACTTGGGTTAAGTACCGTGAATTTGGATTTGAATTCAGAGCCTCCACCTTTGGCGGCAATGCTAACGTCGATACTTGAACCGATAACTTGCTCAATGTGTACTACGGCAGGCGCATTAGTTTTGGTGTTGGTGCGCTTGCCTAGTGGATCGGTAACGATAGAAGCGCGTAATGGGTTTTCAGGATCGAGGTACGCTTTTTCCACACCGATATTAACTAGCTCTGTGATTGTCTTATCGTAATTATCGAATTGGACTTGATTGCCTACCTTAACGAACGCACAGACTATCCCTGTGTCTTGACACATAGGGCGCCGTCCTTCAGCGGCCAAGCGCGAATTAATCAATACCTGTCTCAGCGCATCTTTGGCGGCTTTGGACTCTTCGACTTCATACGCATGGACTAGGGACTTTAGAAAGTCAGGCGCGTGGTAGCAAGAAATATACTGTAGTGCATCGGCAATGCTGTCGATGAAGTCTTCTGTTTTGATAATAGTCATGAGGATCCCTTAATGTGAGGTTGATGTTTCATTGTAGGTAACAGCATACTACTCTTCAAGTGACATCAATGTTGCATTACCACCAGTGGCAGTCGTATTGATAGTGACGGTGCGTTCTACACATAAGCGCTTTAGGTAATTGGGGCCGCCGGCTTTGGGGCCCGTCCCTGATAAACCTTCCCCACCAAAGGGTTGTACGCCGACCATGGCACCAATCATGTTTCGGTTAACATAGGTGTTACCTACGGCGGTATTTGCAATGATGTGCTCGATAGTGCTGTTGATACGACTGTGGATACCAAGTGTAAGACCGTAGCCACATTGATTGATGGCTTCTAGGACTTGATCTAAGTCTTGTAACTTATAACGAATCACATGCAATACCGGGCCGAAGACTTCTTGTTCCAGTTGTGAAATTGAGTCGATTTCAAGCAACGTCGGCGGGACAAAATAACCATTGAGCGTGGCTTTATTGGTTGGGGCTTGGTAGTGTAACTTGGCGTTGGGTTTCATTTTTTCGATATGCGCCATCAGTGATTGATAAGCGCTCTCATCAATCACAGGGCCAACATCTGTGGCGAGTTCGTAGGGAAGCCCAACTACAAGCTCATTCATCGCCCCTTTTAGCATGTCGATTTGTTTGTCTGCGACTTCTTCCTGCACATATAAAACGCGCAAGGCAGAGCAGCGTTGACCCGCACTGCCAAACGCCGACAACAAGACGTCGGTACAAACTTGTTCGGTCAAAGCTGATGAGCCGACGATCATACAGTTCATCCCACCTGTCTCCGCCACCAAGGGTACGATAGCACCTTGACGATTAGCCAGTGTCTGATTGATAGTCCTTGCGGTTTCAGTCGAGCCGGTTAACATGACGGCATCAACCTTATCGTCTGCGACTAGTCGTTTGCCGACGACGCTACCCCTTGCTGGGATCAGTTGACAGACTGCTTCTGGGACGCCGCATTCACGTAACAGTTTTACCGCATGATAGGCAATCAGTGAAGTGGATTCAGCAGGCTTTGCCAAGACACAGTTCCCAGTAAGGAGTGCGGCACTCACTTGTCCTAAAAAGATAGCCAGTGGGAAATTCCACGGGCTAATACAAAGCACAGTGCCTCTAGGATGCAAGCTAAGCGCGTTCGTTTCACCCGTGTAGCCAACCAAAGAAGTGGGAGTACTGAGCTGATCGACGGCGAGAGAGGCATAGTAGTGACAAAAATCGATAGCTTCGCGTACTTCCGCCACCGCGTCCGATAAGGTTTTACCTGCCTCAAAGCTTGCGAGCGCCATAAACTGATGAATACGCTCTTGTAGCTTTTCACCCACCGCGTGGAAAATAGCGGCGCGTTCCGCGACTGGAGTCTTCGCCCATTGCGCCTGAGCTTGTTTGGCATTTTCTAATGCCAGGGTTAAGCCCGCTTCATTGCAACCTCGCATATGCCCGATAGCTTGTTTATCAAAGGGTGAGATGATCTCTTTCGGTTCGGTGAAGTGCGATTCATTCGCATTGGCAATCAAGGCGGCTCCTTGCCAAAGAGAGCTATCTTCTTTGACGCGCACATACGCGCTTTCAAGAGTGTTGAGGGTTAAGGGATTGGTGAGGTCGAGTCCTAATGAATTTTTTCTCGTGTCACCGTAAATAGCTTGCGGTAGAGGGATTTGAGGATGAGCTTTATCTTTCCAGGCGGCGACCTTAGCCACCGGATTGGCGACGATGTCATCAATACTTTCTTTGGTGTCAATCACACGATTCACGAACGAAGTATTGGCGCCATTTTCTAACAAGCGTCTGACTAGATAGGGTAACAAGTCTTCATATTTACCGACAGGCGCATAGACTCGGCACGGTATGTTGTCTTTATCTCTTCCCACAATATGATCGTAAAGGCTGTGGCCCATGCCATGCAGACATTGAAACTCATAGTCTCCTTTGTCTTGCATAATTTCTTTAATGGCCGCAATGCTATGTGCGTTATGGGTAGCAAACTGAGGATAGAAGGCATCTGTCATGGAAGCCATCTTAGTTGCACAAGCAAGATAAGAGACATCGGTAGTTGCTTTACGGGTATAAACCGGATAACCGTCTTGGCCTTCTTCTTGTGCGAGTTTGATTTCGCTGTCCCAATAGGCGCCTTTGACTAAGCGGACTTTAATGCGCCTTTTGTGTTCTTTTGCTAAAGCGGCGAGAGTATCGAGAACATAAGGAGCACGTTTTTGGTAGGCTTGAACTGCCACGCCAAAACCTTCCCAACCCGCTAAGGAGGGGGAGCGAAAAACGTCTTTAATCAGTGATAGCGAGAGTTCAAGTCGATAAGACTCTTCAGCATCTATGGTGAGGCCTATGCCATGCTCTTTTGCGAGCTCAGCGAGTGTTTTTAAGCGCGCCACTAGGGTGTCATGACATAGTCGCTGCTGTGCAAACTCATAACGTGGATGTAGCGCAGAGATTTTGACGGAGATCCCGGGTTTATCGAATACGCTAGTGCCACCTTGGTGAGTTTGGCCTATTATTTTGATGGCATCTTGATACGCGGTAAAGTAGCGAATGGCATCTTTTTCGGTATGAGCTGCTTCACCTAACATGTCGTATGAATAGCGGTAGCCTTTTTTCTCTTGGTCGACGGCACGCTTTAACGCGGCTTCAATGGTTTTCCCCATGACAAACTGACTAGAAAGCAATTGCATGGCTTTTTGTACGGCCTTGCGTATCACTGGTTCGCCACTGCGTTGGATAAGTTTTTTAAATACGTTGGTTAGTGAGCCGCTTTTCTTATTGGGGGACGCTAGTACCTTACCGGTAAGCATTAAGGCCCAGGTTGCGGTGTTTACCCACATGGAGTCACTCCCGCCTAATTTGGCACCCCAGTTGGTTGACGTGAGTTTATCTTTGACGAGTTTGTCGAGATTGGTTTTATCGGGGATACGTAGAAACGCTTCGGCAAGGCACATGAGTGTGATCCCTTCATCGGTTGAGAGATCGTATTCATATAAAAAGGCATCGATACCATGTTGCTCAAGTCGATGTTCACGCACTACCGAGACAAGGCGTGTCGCCTCTAAATGTATTCGGGAAAATGCAGCATCATCCAGTGTAATTAGGCTAAGTAAAGTCGAAACTGCTTCATTTTCATCACATCGAGTATTTAAAGCGAGCGCTCTTTCCTGTTCATCAAGAGAAATTGTATTTTTTATAATCATTTTTTAGGCCCTTCGTTATATTGGGTAGTTTTTACGGACACATTTTAACCGAGTTTTAACAGTTTTACGCTTAGCAGTTGTTTTGCGTTTAGCAGTAGTCTTACGCTTAGCAGTTGTTTTGCGTTTAGCAGTAGTCTTACGCTTAGCAGTTGTTTTGCGTTTAGCAGTTGTTTTGCGTTTAGCAGTTGACTTGCGCTTAGCAGTAGTCTTGCGTTTAGCAGTTGACTTGCGCTTAGCAGTAGTCTTGCGTTTAGCAGTTGACTTGCGCTTAGCAGTAGTCTTGCGTTTAGCAGTTGACTTGCGCTTAGCAGTTGTTTTGCGTTTAGCAGTAGTCTTACGCTTAGCAGTTGTTTTGCGTTTAGCAGTAGTCTTACGCTTAGCAGTTGTTTTACGTTTAGCGGTAGTTTTACGCTTAGCGGTTGTTTTACGCTTAGCTGTAGTCTTACGCTTCACGGTTGTCTTACGCTTAGCGGTTGTTTTACGCTTAGCGGTGGTCTTACGTTTAGCCGACGTCTTCCTTTTCGCGGTTGTTTTACGTTGAGCCATCTTCCTCTCCTCAATGTTTCCAATGATGTTTCCCTTCACACTTTTTAATGATAGCGGGTAATTTCACAAATTGCACACTTTTGATAAAAAAAAAGAAAAAAAATTAAACTTTTTTTCAATTTCGTACTATGGGATTAACGAATGATTAATTTATATGGTAGTAACGATGATCTTTAACAACAATCTTTTGTGATTTTTTTCAAAATCGTTAATTTGAGTGAAGTGATCGATGAAGTTAATCTGATTGCCAGTTTTCAGCGACAGCATGTGTTTCTTTGATAAAGAATGTGAGAATTAATGCAAGACTGAGTGCGCCGACAAGAACAAGCAAAGCGGTTTTGAAATCGTTAGGGTGAGTTAGCAGTGTTTGTGACAATTGCGCCATTGGTCCTTTGACTTTTAAGATCACATGCACTGATTCACGAAATAGGTATACCGAGATAAATAAACACAACATATTGGCAAAAGCGAAACCAAAACCAGCATGCTGTTGAGCTATTTTCTCATGGATGAGGCTAAAGTTAATGGCAAAGCCGCCCATAAAGAATCCTAAAAGAAAGAGTAAACCTGAAAACTCCCAGGCAGGGATATGATTTGCATTGATTAAAATAATTAAGCCAATAATACAAATGCAGTTGCTTATGGCAAGAATACTTTTACGTACTGCCATTTTATCGGCAGCATAACCTAATAGTGGCGCGCCAATGACTCCCCCCCAAAACAGTAAGTCGGTATACAACGGGATACTGGTGTGAGGAAGTGAAGTTATTGTGACGGCATAAGCTCTAAACCATAATGAGCTAAAACTAATAGCTGGGGTGTACATCAGTCCACTGATGATGGCAATTAACCAAAGTCTTGGTGTGGTAAAAAGTTCACTAAACGCATGTTGACGTGAGGTTTTAACTTTGGTGAGTTTTTGTTGACTAGAGAGGGTGAGGGCAGGACGATCGCGAACAAGTAACCAAGTAAGAAGGGCGAGGCAGAAGCAAAGCTTGCCACTGAGACCAAACAGCCAGCGCCAAGACAGCAGTGGATACCACCGTGACAAAAATTCATTGAGAACGGTTCCTGCAAACAGGGAGAGTGAGAAACAGAGTCCAATACGAAAGGAATAAGAGTGAGAGTCATTGCGCCAGGCGTTGGCCAGTAGTAATGAAGCAATCAAACCTGGTGCACACCCTAACCCGATAAGGGCGCTACCAGCTAATAGCATCTTGTATGTAGAGGCGGCGGCGAGCAATAGCAAGCCCGCCCCTGTGATAAGCAAACTGAAGGTTAGCACTTTACGTGCCCCTATTTTGTCAAGCAACATCCCTGCTGGCAACATAGCTAACATATATATATAGAATACAGCCATGTCTAACAGTTTGATGTGGCCTTGTGTCAAAGCGAAGTGATTGCCCAGAGGCATAGCAGTAAAGCTTAGTGCACTTTGTACCAGTCCAAGTACAACAACAATCAGTAAAGAAAAGCGCCAAGACATACTTAATCCCTTTTATGATTTTCCAAGGTTGGCAGGCGGCTTACGCCGGAAGTGGATGGTGACGCGCAAACCACCGTTGTCACGGTTGCTGAGCTTGCAAGTGGCTTGATGGTTTAACAAAATGTCGTGCGCGACTGATAAGCCAAGTCCGACACCACCGGTGTGGGATGAGCGCGCTTGATCGGGACGATAAAAAGGCTCAAAGATACTTTCTAAATCGTCCTCTGGGATCCCCGGGCCATCATCATCGATAGTGATGATGGGCGCACCGTTGTTTTCTTTCATCTCTATAGTAATGCGCTCAGCATACTTGACCGCATTAGCAATGAAGTTGGTGATGGCTCGTTTGAGTGCGAGTCGTCTTCCGAGGATGATAACGCGAGGATTATCGGCATGATACTCTATCTGATGACCCAGTTCGTGATATTCATCGACGATAGTCAATATAAGTGAATTAAGTTCCATGCGTGTGAGCTTTTCTGAGGCATACTCTGAGCGAGCGTAGGATAAGATCTGCGAGATCATAGTTTCCATTTCATCAAGGTCTTTGATTGTTTTATTGTATTGTTCTTTGTCTTCGATGTATTGCGCGCGTAACTTTAGTCTGGTGATAGGCGTGCGTAGATCATGTGAAATAGCAGCAAGCATCTTTGTTCGATGATCAAGTAATTGCTTAATGCGGGATTGCATTTTATTCATTGCGTCAGCAGTTTCTTTAATGATGGAGGGACCATACTCAATCACAACATCGGTTTGAGCATCGACACCTAAACGTTCCGCCACTTCTTTAAATCGCATTAAAGGCTCGGTGAAACGGTTGACTGACCAAGCTGAGAAAATTAACGCTCCAGCGACAACAAGCTCTAAGATAATTAAACCAAGCTGCAGACCCAGACCATAATTATCAACCGTTGCATCTAAGTTTAACCAAGTTTCTTTATCCAACTTATAGGAAAGTTTGATATGGCCGAGGAACGGTTTTAGCTTGTGCTTGAGCCGCCACAGCGTACCCGGCTCAGCGACGAACTGCCATTTTTTTTGAGGATCTAGTGTTGCTTCAATGTAGGGGACATAAAGGTTTTTTAATATTTCATGGCGTTGTTTTAGGGGGGTAGAGCCAACAAGTTCTACAATATTGATCATTTGTTCGATGACTTTATCTTGATTGAGTTCATGCTGTGCTCTACGGCTAGACTGTGTATAAAAGACTAAGACACCTAAATGTAGTAGTACCATACATGAGAGTGTTACCAAAACAGCTTTGGCAGAAATCGTAGGCTTGGCTCGCAACTTGCTAGGCATGTAATACTTTCACTTTTGCGGTAAACATATAGCCACCACCTCGCACGGTTTTAATGAGCTTGGGCTTTTTGGGATTGGCTTCGATCTTTTGTCTTAAGCGGCTAATTTGGATGTCGATACTACGGTCAAAGGGACCTGCGCTGCGGTTCTTTGTCATATCAAGTAACTGATCACGGTTCAGTACGCGACCAGAGTTCTGCACCATTGCAATCAGAAGATCATACTCGCCTGTACTCAAGCTGATTTCTACGTCATCACTGGCGGTGAGGTTGCGTGCTTCTTTATCAAGGCGCCAACCTTCAAATAGGTAGCAGGTGCCTGCGGGGCCTTGCGCGTTAATCGTTTCTGTTGCAACAGCCTGATTTGGGTGTCTTCTTAAGATAGCTTTTATGCGGGCGAGTAGTTCACGGGGATTGAAAGGTTTGGTGAGGTAATCATCTGCGCCGAGTTCAAGCCCAATAATCTTATCTGTGTCATCAGTGACAGCTGTTAGCATGATCACCGGAATTTGAGAGCTGGCGCGTAGTTTGCGACATACCTCAAACCCATCGTCACCTGGCATCATCACGTCGAGAACAATACAGTCGCATGTGTTGTTCTCTAGAATAGTGAATAGTTCTTCACCATTTTCGGCGAGTAGTACATTGAGTTGGTGTTGGGAGAGAAATTTGCCCACTAGCTCACGGATCTCTACGTCATCATCGACAACTACCACGGTGGTTTGGTTAGGTGATTCCATTGGGTTTCCCCTCTATCAACGAAGTTGGTCGGATTTTAACTGGCTTGTAGGGGGTAAGTCTACAAGTGGGTACGGGTAAATGAGACAACGGATGTTGCATTTGTACAATGTTCATTCACAAACACTAGAATATAGCCAATCATTTGAAACTATTGGGGATTTGCAATTGTCAAATGCAACAAAACAAGGTTACACTATCAATTGAAGTGACGGGCTATGCTTGCGTAGCGGTCGCTTTAAGAACTGGAAGTGGCGTTTAGGATTCTTTCTTAAACGGTGGGTATAACAAGTACGAATAACATGGTAGATGATTATGACTGAAGAACGTACCATCAAAAAATATCCTAATAGACGTTTATATGACATGGCTATTAGTAGTTATATAACCTTACAGGATGTAAAAAAACTCGTTGTTGCAGGCAATTCGATCAAAGTGGTTGATGCTAAGACGCAAAACGATCTATCGTCGCAAACCTTGCTACAGATCATTTCTGAGCAAGAGCAAAACAATTGCCAACTTTTCTCGAAAGAAAGCTTGGAGCAATTGGTTCGTTTGTACAATAGTCCGCATTCAGCGCAAGCTTATAGCTTTATTAATCAATGCATTGAGTTCTTCTCAGAGCAAGTCTCAATGGACATGGCTGATGCAGATGCGCAAACATTAGCTAAGCGTAATCAAGACGTTTGGGAAAGTGCAATCGAAACAGCTAAGAATACGGCTAATTCATCAGGCGTGAATGCAACCTCTCATGCGGGTACTGCACAAACTTCTGAAGAAACAGTTTAATATTCAATTCTAGGCGACAAGATGTCTGAAAAATTGACTGCGCAGCAGCGATCTAGTGCGTATAAGCTTGCTTATACCGATGTGGAATTCCTCAAACACGATGAGTTGATCACTTATCGTATGCAGCTTGAGTTGCTAAAGCCTGAGCTGACCATGCGAGAGCAGGGGATCAACTCGACTATTGTGGTGTTTGGTAGTGCTAGAACATTGCCGGGAGACCAAGCACAGGCACAGTTGCAAAAGGCTGAGGGGGATCTTAAATCCGACCCTGACAATGAGTCACTTAAGCTGGCGTTTAGCAAAGCGAAAAAGCTTGTCGAGACCAGCCGTTATTATGACGAAGCGCGCCGCTTATCCGCCATGATCTCAAAGAAACTCACCGATGGTGATGGTGGTTATGGTGTGATTGTCACCGGTGGTGGGCCAGGGATCATGGGTGCAGCAAACCAAGGTGCTAGTGACGTAGGGGCGAAGAGTATCGGTTTGACGATTGTGCTTCCTCACGAAGAGGCACCCAACGAGTACATCACACCAGAGCTCTCGTTTCGCTTCCAGTACTTTGCAATGAGAAAGATTCATTTCTTGATGAGAGCAAAAGCTTTAATCGCGTTTCCTGGTGGGTTTGGCACTATGGATGAGTTATTCGAAACTTTGACTCTGATCCAGACTGGCAAGATCGAACCTATGCCGATTTTATTATTCGGACAAGACTTCTGGGACAATGCCGTCAACTTCGACTATTTGTGCGAAGAAGGGATGATAAGTAAACCCGATCTAGACTTATTTTGTAAAGTGGATACGGCTGAAGATGCATTTGCTCATTTAGCACGCTTTTATGAGAAAGAGGCATGACATTATCGACCTTACACCATGTGGCGATCCCTGTTTCAAACATTGATAGAGCGGCAAAGTGGTATAAGGAACACTTCGACTGTATACTAGAATATCAGGATGAAACGTGGGGTTTGCTGCGTTTTCAAAATTTACGTGTAGCGTTGGTACTTCCCGAAGATCACCCCCCTCACATTGGGTTTTTTCATGAGAGCGCTGAGAGCTTTGGTGAATTGACGACCCATAGAGATGGGACGCGATCTATTTACATTACAGATAGCGAAGGTAATTCGGTAGAATTAATGAAACCAGAGCATGATCACAGATAAATCTCGTAGAGGTAAAAGAAGCATAAGTAAAGCTTGGCAAGAGGGGGAGTAACCATGATAAAACAATTTGTAATAGTATTGATTCTTTGTTTGGTAAGTGCGGGTTGCGCGACCACTGGCAAGCAAGATCCGCTTCAGTCTTATAATCGCCATGCTTATCACTTTAATAAAGCCTTCGATAATGTCGTTTTAAAACCTGCGGCCACCATTTATCGAGGTATAACGCCTTGGCCTGTTCGCAAGGGTGTGAGCAATTTCTTTGGTAACCTAGGTGAAATCACTACTTTTGCCAATGATTTATTACAGTTGAACTTCAAAGCAGCGGCATCAACGTTGTGGCGCTTTGGGATCAATTCAACACTTGGTTTAGGTGGACTCTTTGATGTCGCGGATAGAGCGGGTGTTGAGCGTGATCCGCAAGACTTTGGAATGACTTTTGCGAAATGGGGTTACAAGCACTCGTCTTATTTAGTGTTACCGTTCTTTGGTCCATCCACTGTAAGAGATGCTTTGGGCATCGTACCTGACTTTTTAGTTTCACCTTATCCTAATCTTGATCCTGCTATTCGTGCATCATTGATAGGTGGGAACATTATCAACCAGCGTTCAAACTTGCTTGATGTGCAAGGTGTGGTGGATCAAGCATCGCTAGATCCGTACATCTTCCAGCGTAATGCATACCTACAAAATCGTAAGGCTCGTATTTCAGGCGAAGCCAATAACGATAATGATCCCTTTGTTGAAGAGGGTAATGATGGGGCGACACCAAGTCTGAATGTGCCTCAAAAGAAATCGGCTAGGTAGTATTGCGTGCTACATGTCGCCTTGTATGAACCGGAGATCCCGCCCAATACCGGTAATATTATACGCTTGTGTGCGAATACCGGTGCTGCGCTTCACTTAATCGAGCCTTTGGGGTTCTCAATTGATGATAAGCGCTTGCGTCGCGCGGGATTAGACTATCATGAGTTTGCAGATGTGATGCGTTATCCTGATTTTGCCGCTTTTTCTGAGGCTATGAAGGGCAAGCGTGTGTTTGCGAGTACCACGAAAGGCTCTGTTTGTTACACCACGACGACTTTTCGTCACGAAGATGTTTTACTGTTTGGCCCAGAAACACGCGGGTTGCCCGATGAAGTGTTAGCTAGTCTTCCTACCGATCAGCGACTGCGCTTGCCCATGTTACCGGGCAGTCGTAGTCTGAACCTATCCAACAGTGTTGCTGTTATGTTGTATGAAGCGTGGCGGCAGTTTGGATTTACAGGGGGGCAATAAAGGCCTTTTTTGCTTAAGAGTCTTCAGGCTTCGCGTGTTGATATTTGTGGGTGTATGACAATTTACTCGGTGAAAGACTCTGGTCTGGTTATCTTAGGGCTAGCAACTCAAGGCGTGTAGGTATAGAGAGGTATGGCTATTTACTTTAGTGGCCACGAGGCAT
>JAUHZG010000048.1 GCA_030425845.1 Gammaproteobacteria bacterium | reverse complement strand
TTCATGTACGGTGATCACATTAGGACTAACTTGTTTAATAGTCAGTTGACCTGAGTCGACTCGGCTTGTGAGCACATTGCCCCCCGTGACCACGTAAGAGTCAGTGAAGCCCAGTGGCGTGGCTAACGCGAGGTTAGATAAACCCACACTTGCAACAACGGCTAAAGCAATAAGTTTTTTTGATGAAGCTTTCATAAGTTTTCTCCTATTAATTTGTAAAGGATGTTGATTAACAACAAGCTCAGTGTATGAAAAGTTGATTGTTTGATAAATATGGCTATACTAAACACATTGTTTAGAAATAATGGTTAATTGAGGTGGCGATGAGTTCTGTGAAGCTAGAACATGCGCTGAGTTTTATTCGAGTCATTGAAGCTGGCTCGTTCACCCAAGCGGCCGAGGAGGCGGGCGTCTCTAAAGGAGTACTCAGCCAGCATGTGAATACCTTAGAGCAACAGTTAGGCGTGCAACTTCTTACTCGCACCACACGTAGACTGCATTTAACCGATCTTGGTACGAAGTACTATGAGTTGATTCGCGATATCCCAAGGCAGTTTGCCGGGGCACAAGAGCTCTTACTCTCACAGCGCGCAGAGCCGTATGGCACCTTGCGCTTAGTTGTGCCACAGAACTTCACCGCGTCGCTGAAAGAGTCTGTGCTGCCCAATTATCTAAAGCAATACTCTAAGGTGAAGGTGGCACTAACGTGCGTGCCCGCCTCTGACTCTGACTTAATGAGTGATTATGATATTCGTATTGCATGGAAGTTAGCGAATGAACGCTTCCCTGATTATAACTTGGTAGCGAAGAAGATTTTAACGATGAATGTTGGGATGTATGCGAGCGCGAATTATATTCGCAAACACGGTACACCTAAAACGATAGAGGAACTTAAGCACCATAATTGCTTTTCATCGGCAGGTAATGTTTGGCCTTATAAGTCTAAAGGCTCGCATGTCAAAATGGTCGAGGTCCAGGGGCAGTTACAAACAAGTGATGAAAGTGTCGTGCACAGTGCCGTGCTAAATGATATTGGAATTGCGTACTCGTATCCGTTTGTCTTTGAGAAAGAGCTGCGTGATGGAACTATTAAAGCCATATTACCGGAGTTAACGCAGCTGTCGCTAGAGATTTATGCTTTTTATAAGCCCACTGAATTTCTACCGAAAAAAACACAAGCATTTATAGATATCTTGTTAGCGTATTACAAAGAACGGCAAACAGAGATATCGAGCCGAGGTCGTAAGTAGGTTTGAGTTGGGCTGTGTGTGATTAATCTTTGGGAAAACTCACGATGACTTCTAAGCCTTTACCAGTACGCGGGGTACCAAGGCGCAGAGTCGCATTATGGAGCTTAGCGATTTGCTGAACGATAGCCAGCCCCAAGCCGCTCCCCGTCGTTTTATTACCAAGCACACGGTAAAAGCGCTCAAATACGCGGTTACGTAATTCCGCCGGAATCCCGGGGCCATCATCGCTCACGATTAACACCAAGGCTTGATTGTGCTCGCGTAGCTCAACACGAATATGCCCGCCTTCGGGGGTATAACGAATCGCATTATCGACTAAGTTACGTAATAAAATACTCAATGCCGTCACATTCGCTTTGAGGTTACATTCCGCCTCAATTCCAATTAGCTCAATTTCAACGCCTTTTTCTAGCGCAACCGGAGCAAGTTGTGCAATGATTTCGGCGGCTAGTTTGTAGAAGTTCATCGGTAGTGAGTCATCAATCGTGGTTGCCTCGGGTACCAAGCGACTTAACGTCAACAACTGCTGAACCACGTGGGTACTTCTATCAACACAAGCAATAACATTTTTCAGGGTGGCTTGTCGGTCTTCTTCGCCTGTGGATTTGAGAGCGACTTGTGCCTGGGCTCGTAGGGCGGCAAGTGGGGTACGCAGCTCATGCGCGGCATCGGCGGCAAAACGTTTTTCTCTATCGAGTGTTTGTGACAAACGCAAGAAAAGATTATTCAAGTCTTCAACGAGAGGTTTGATCTCGACGGGGACATTGTTCGCGTCCACCGGCTCTAAATTATTAGGATCCCGGTTAGCGACTTCGCGCGCGACCCGTCGCAGGCTTTCTAACCCGCGGCCGATGATAAGCCATATTAGGATCCCTGAAATCGGGTAAGTCCATAACATAATATAGAACTCATCCACGGCCAAGTGTTTGACTAGCGAGTTACGGATATCATAACGCTCAGCGACAATCAGGGTGAGCTTGTGTACGTTGTCGGTTGAGGTAAAGGTACGCCATTGGTGTGGACCGATGAAATTATCGCTAAACCCTTCTTTGGTACCCGGAGGTGAGAGGCGCTCTCTGGGCGCATTCGGTGAATGCAGGACGAGCTTGGGCTTTTTACTTAGCGTCCACAGTTGGAACTCAAACGTGTCGCGGTAATTCCGCATATTCAGTGGATTTGTATCACGAGAAACGATGCGTTTGGTTTCTTTGGGGATTTTGTTTAACTTGTGTTGAATGGCTTTCAGATCATGACCGCGACACTCATTGCTGAGTAACGTTTTAAACGCAAGTGAAGATTGGAGTAGGAAGGCATCGAGATGCTTTTGGATGTCACCTTGATCTAAGTAGTAGTTACCTAAAACAGTAATAGTCGTAGTAATGGTGATGGCGAGTAAAAGGTTAAGTAATAAGAATTTCCGTATCGAGATATTCATATAGGTCCGTGTATTGTCCTGCTTACTTTTCTTTGTCTGCCATGTACCCTACACCACGTATCGTTCGGATAAATGTGGCGTTTAACTTTTTTCGTAAGTTGTGAATGTGCACCTCTAGCGCGTTACTGTCGATCTCATCGTCCCAACCGTAAAGGCTTTGGCTAAGCTGCTCGCGCGACATCACTTGACCCGCATTCTCGAGTAGTTTTTGCAGTAATGCAAATTCACGTCTAGGGATGCTGATAATTTCATCATCGCATGAAACGGTGTGGGCAGCGATGTCGAGTTTGATGTTTTTGTAGGTGAGCAAATTGGCGCTAGCAGCTTTGTTGTCGTTGATACTTCGTCTTTGCATAGCGCGTAAGCGAGCACACAATTCATCGAGATCAAAGGGCTTGACTAGGTAGTCATCGGCACCCGTGTCGAGTCCGTTGACTCTATCTTCGATGCTATCTCTGGCGGTAAGGATGATCACTGGTGTCACGATGCCATCGGATCGCCATTGGCGCAAGACTTTGAGGCCGCTAAGCTTAGGAAGACCGAGATCGAGTACAATAGCATCGTATTCGTGTTCTTTGGTGGCTTCGAGGGCGCTATGTCCGTCTTTAACCCAGTCGGCCTGATAGCCGTATTGGAGCATCCCGGTATGAGTACCGTGGCCTAACATTTCATCGTCTTCTACTAATAATATGCGCATATAAGGAGAGCCCTAAATTTGTTCAGTTTTTTATCATATCGTATTGGCAGAAAATTTCAAGCTTTTAACGCTATCGATTGCGAGTCTCGGCTAGCCATGGATTCAGTATTTTCATAGGCTTGGATAGCACGAGGTTTTGGTTCGGTTGACTGGTCGAGCTCGGCTTGTCTCGCTTCGTTAGACTCTCTGGCGAGTTCGGCCCGTGAAGTGGCTTCTTGTTTGGCGGGGGCGTCATCTTTTGCTGTCGCCCGAGCCTCAGCGTTAGTTGTATTTTTATCTTTAGGGTTGATCGCACGTGCCTGCTTTAATGAATCGAGTGGATCATTAGGTGCTTGATTTGTCGTGACCGGCGTGTGTATCACGCTGGATTGGCTAAGTGGTTCCATAAGTGATGACATCGGCCGCGATCGTGAAAACTTTAGTTTTTCGCTTGAAAAAGCGCTCTCAGGCGGCGTTTTGACGTGAACACGACTGTGTGAAAATTGGTGATTGACAAACCCAAGTAATTTCAATAAATTAGCACGCTCATTGCGGGAAGCAATGAGTTCATAAAAGGAGGGTCAGGAGGCTTGTAACGTTGATAAAGGACCCATCGCGTTACTAAGACAAGAATAGGGTTATTCTTATGTCAATGGACTGACAGCCTACTACCTAAATTTTTTCTCTCTTTTTTCATAAAAAAATGCAAACTTTAAGATTCCTTTAAGGTTCAAGAGTTATACTCCGGCCAAGTTCGTACACAACCAGTGGACTTCGTCAGTCTGCTTTTTTGGAATCATATCTATGTCTGCTCCTACTAGTCATCCAAACACTCGTTTATCTGGTGAACTCGACGAAGCTAGTCTTCCAGGTGGAGAAGAAAAAAAAGGCTTTAAGTCCTATAATAAGTCGAAGCAACTCGGTTTCCTCACCTCTTATACGCTATTGTTTGGTCTACGCCTTGCTGTGAGTGCGGGTAACTTTGTTTATTTCGCGCAAACGCAAAAACAAGACGGCTTACAGTTTTTTCCCTTTGAAACGCATCCGGACTATATTTTAGGGGCGGGACTTGCTTCTTCGCTATTCATGAGTATCTTTTTTGCGAGATATGATGCTTATCGCAACTGGATTTATAGTTGGCGCTGTTTTGACGGCGACGCGATTATTCGAAATGTAGATGGGAAGCCGCTGGATGTCCCGAAGATCTTCAAACAGAAAGAAGTTTATGTATTGAATCATAACGGCAAAGCGGTGCTCTATGATAACGCTACCACGGTTAACGATGGTGAAAGTGCGGATGTGGTTACAATCAGTCATCCGCTCACATCGAAGGAGGTGCGGTGGCATGACTTCGTGAAAGTATGCACGATACTCTCTATGCTAACCTGTGCGTTTAATGGTTATCTGTCTCTTTATAAATTTCAAAACTTTCTTATTTCTCATAATACCACTTCGAAACACTTCAATGCTTGGATAGGCATTTTGAGTGTCGCGGGTGGTTTGAGTTTGATGGGAAACTTTTACTCGTACGCTTATCAGTATGCAATGAAAGATACTCTGCCTAAGATACGTCCTGAAGGAGAGAGCGCAGAAGACCAGGGGGCGAGCTGTACAGTAACGGGGTTTGTCGTCAAGAGCTTTTCTGTGGTAGGCGTACTTGGTTTTGTCGCACAAATTTATAACGGATTGCGCTTGTCTAATGTGCTGATTCTAAGTGATCAAATTCCTGTGTTAGGGCAAGAAGGGGCAACGGCACTGACCTTAGCGTTGACCATCCCTATTTTTATCTCTAATTTCTTGTCGCGTGGTGGCGAGTGCCAAAGGCTGCTCACATCACCGAGAAGCTTTCTAAAAGGCAAAGTTAAGAAGGCCTTCTCCAAAGAAGAATGGAAGAACATCAATCGAATTAAACCACTACTGCTAGGGTTAACGGTATTATCCTTCTTGGCACAACTGCCCGATATGTTCAATGCCTTTGAGTCAGTCCGTAACGGTGTGTATGCGCTATTCACAGAAGATATCTCTGACGTGGCAAGTGTGTTTGGTATCACGATTGATAATGTCTCTAAAGAGAATGCTGCGCTCAAGGCGGTATGCTTAGGGATCTCTGGCGTATTTATGCCTTTGTATATGGCATTTTACACGCTACCGGCTATGGCGGGCTTTAGCAAGCTTGGCTATGAGCTACTGAAAACATGTGGACTGGTTAGCGATATCGCTGATTCAGCAAGCGCAGGGTTGCTGCCTGCTTCTTCAGAACGAGCGCCTGCGTATAGTTAGTGATTAGTTGCGAATAGCATTTTCAATTGGGTCAAGATTTAGTTCTTTTTATTTTTTTCTTCTTGCTTGGCTTTTTTGTGTTCTTCAATTTGTTTGTGATAGATGTGACGAATGATCCGTTGCTCATCATGATCGTCTAATTCGACAAACTTACAGGATACGCGGTAGGGTTTCTCGGCGCCCTTAACGACCTCAGTGCCAACGACAACGGCGGAATTGATAATACAATCATAGGTGGGCATCAAGATAAGCTTCACTTTAAGCAAGGTGCCTTTCTCTAGCGATTCGTCGGCATAAAAACCTACCCCCCCGGCACTCAAGTTCACTTTAACCGGTGAGCGCTTATCGGCTTGCAAGACGAACTTTGCTAATAACTCTTCAGTGAGAAAGCGGATAATAATATCAAACTTGCGGTTGTTATTACGTAAGTAATCAGCAATGCTGGGGTTATGCATGGAAATCCGCTGCAAGATCGGTTGTCCCATGGAGTCGATATCTTTGATTTCATCTAAGATCTTCATGCAGCTAATGATGGGCTCTTCTTCATCGAAGGTGACTTCGGTATTCTCATCATCGATCACTCGATAGTCGAAGATTAATTCGTCATCCATACGAAAGAAAGAGCGACGTTCTTCATTCTTGGTCATGGCACAGACTCCTTTACATGGCCACGCTGGTGTTAGCGGCATTCTCTTTTAAGTATAGCAGTGGGGGTGCAGTTGTGCTGAAGTCGTGGTGCGGTGCGCTTTTGGCGCTTGCCCCGCCGATGAAATCATATTGTTTTTATCCAACAGGGGTGCTAGGGTGACGTGTTAAGATGAGCTATTGAGTCTGGGAGACAATGTTTAAACCACTACCGCTATTCATCGGGCTTCGCTATACCCGAGCCAAAAAGCGTAATCACTTTATTTCTTTTATTAGTCTGATGTCGATGCTGGGGATCATTTTAGGGGTGATGGTGTTGATCACCGTGTTATCGGTGATGAATGGTTTTGACTATCAAATCAAACAGCGCATTTTCGCGATGGCTAGCCATGTATCAATTACCGAATATCAAGGCCTAGGCCAATGGCAGCGTTTAGCGAAGAAAGTGGATAAGCTACCCCATGTACTTGCCAGTGCGCCGTATGTGACAGGGCAAGCGATGATAACGCACGAAGGGTTGGTGCGTACGGCGCTTATCACCGGTGTGTCTCCTTCACTCGAGAAGAAAGTCTCACTGATCGCAGAGAAAATGGTAAAAGGTAAGTTAAGCGCGCTGACGCCGGGCAGCTTTGGCATAGTGCTTGGAAACAAGCTGGCAGCAAGTCTTGGGGTGACGGTTGGCGATAAGCTTATTGTTGCCACACCTAATGTGAGTGTGGGCGTGTTAGGCGTGATGCCGGTTTATCGTCAGTTTAAAGTAGTAGGCTTGTTTCATGTGGGCAATGGGTTTTGCTTTGACAGTCAGTTGGCCTTTATTAACTTGCGTGATGCTAGTCGCTTGTATCGACTAGGGCACAAAGTCACTGGGCTACGGTTAAAGTTAGATGATTTGTATCAGGCGCCGGCATTAACGATTAAATTACTACAGAGTTTGCCAGAGGATTACGTTGTGTCTAATTGGACTCAGCAATACGGCAGCTTATTTAAAGCGATCGGCATGGAAAAAACGATGATGTTTCTCATGCTAATGTTAATCATTGCGGTGGCGGCTTTTAACTTAGTCTCAAGCTTAGTAATGACTGTCACTGATAAACAAAGCGACATTGCTATCTTACGTACTTTTGGCGCCACGCCGAGGACTATCATGGGGATCTTCATGGTACAAGGAACTGTGATCGGTCTGGTTGGGACGGTGATAGGGGTTATTGCCGGGGTCTTACTGTCACTTAATGTTACTGACTTGTTTGCATTGCTTGAGCAAGTGTTACATCGGCAATTGCTCTCTTCTAGTGTGTATTACGTGAATTTTTTACCATCACGCCTTAGTCTTATGGATGTGGTGCATGTGGGTATTTTATCGTTATTACTGAGTGTCGTTGCGACAATTTATCCCGCTTATCGTGCTTCGCGCACTGAACCGGCACAGGCGTTACGTTATGAGTGAGTATCAAACAGCAATCTCTTGTCACAACTTAAGCAAGCGCTTTGATGAAGGGGGCTTGCACGTGGAAGTTTTTACTAACCTATCACTACGTGTGGCGAAAGGTGAACGCGTGGCGATCATTGGTGCGTCTGGTTCCGGTAAGAGCACGTTATTGCACTTGCTAGGTGGATTAGATAAACCTAGTAGTGGAGAGGTCTTTATCGGCGAGCAGGATGTCAATGCCTTATCTGAACAAGCACGCTGTCGTTTGCGTAATCAACAGCTTGGGTTTATTTATCAGTTTCATCATTTACTTCCGGAGTTTACGGTGGTCGAAAATGCCTGTATGCCTTTATTAATACAAGGGGTGGATGTGCGTGATGCGCGCACACGGGCCGAGCAGTTGCTGATAAAGGTGGGGCTAGAAACACGCTTAAAACATAAACTTAACGAGCTCTCGGGGGGCGAGCGTCAACGTGTGGCTATTGTCAGAGCCTTAGTTGCCAAACCTGCGTGTTTATTAGCCGATGAACCAACGGGTAACCTTGATAATAAAACAGCAGCGCAAGTATTTGAATTGATGTTAGAGCTGCACCAAGAATGTCAAACGAGTATGGTGATAGTGACTCACGACAATGCCTTGGCGGCGAAAATGCAGACTACCTATGAACTACGTGACGGGCAGTTGTCACTTGTCCGTAGTGAAGTTGCTTAAAAAATCAAGGTGATTGCTTATTGTGGCAAGCCAAAAAAGAGCTGCTATACTTAAACCTGAAACGAGCATTTTGCTGTTAATGAGAGAAGTAAGGTTACTTGGCAATGACGCAAAACCTATTCCAACTACTTAACCTCGAAGCGCGGCCTATCCGTATAGAGCCGACTAATGATGATCTTGCCAAAATTGAACTCGATTTTCAGATGGAACTCAAAAGTTTTTTAGTTGAAGATGAGCGCGAACAAGAGCATTAATCATACACTCAATGATACTTAATATTAAGCGAAACAAGCCTTATTGCATAGGGCAGTTCAGTACAGCGTTGAAAGTGCTCGCCACCTTGATGGAATGCTAATCGTCCTTCTGGCCTCGAGAGCGCCATTGGCGGATAGTATAGAAATTCCATAACAATTTTACCGTTATGGTCGCTACGACCGAAACGACTACGCCGCAGAACAAACTGCCCACTAGCAGAGGTTGCCATATTTGATTGAAGTGATGGCTGAGCCACTCTGTGGTAAAGGTGAACTCGGTGCTATGCAAAGAACTTCCCATCAACCAAGTTCCGACCTTGTAAGTAAAATAAAAAATCGGAGGAATGGTGAGGGGATTGGATAGCCAGACTAGTCCCACAGACAAGGGGAGATTTGCGTTAGAAAATACAGCAATGATGGCGGCGACGATCATTTGAAAAGGGATGGGCAAAAATGCACAAAATATCCCAACCGTCACCGCACGAGAGACGCTGTGACGGTTAAATTGCCATAGCTTGCTGTTGGCAAAGAGCGGGCGCAAGAAGCGAAGCGATTTGTGTTCGCGGATTTTATCGTGCTCTGGGCTGATTTTTTTTAAGAAACGTTTGATCACTTGGCTCTCATTGCTACAATACTGTTTCTAATCATAACACAGCCATGACAATGTCAAAATGGAGATATCCCATGCTTATCATCGATTTACAGTACCAAAAGCCTCTAGACGAAGTTGAAAAGCATTTAGCCGAACATCGCGCCTTTTTAGGGGAGTGCTATGCAAAAGGCTACTTGTTGGCTTCTGGACCGAAGAGTCCACGTACTGGCGGGGTGATAGTGGCGCTTGCTGATGAGCCTGTGATGCGCGAGGTGTTAGCACGTGATCCGTTCCAAGTGCATGGGGTGGCCACTTATACGTATACGACTTTCGATCCGGTTAAGACGAGTGAAGCGTTTGGACAGATGCTTGTTGATCTCGCTGGCCGCTTCGAAGACTAACAATGGCCAAAGCCTATTACCTCTACGTCATCGAATGTGTGAATGGCACGCTTTATGTGGGATATACCACCGATATTAAGCGACGTTATCAAGAACATACTGCTGGTTCGCCTAAGTGTAAATATACGCGTAGCTTTCCTCCTAAACGTTTGGCGGCGTGTTGGTTAATTGAAGGGTCACTCTCGGATGTACTTAAATGTGAACACTGGCTTAAAAAGCAAACACGTTGTGAAAAGCTGCGTCTGATTAAATCGAAAGAACAATTGACTGTCGGTGAAATTAACGCCATTATCGCGCCAGGCGTTTTGATGCAGGAGAACAGTGATGAGTATTCGTGAACAATTAAGCAATCGCTACGTTAAAAGCGCCGCGCTAGCGGTTTTTGGGCTGGCTGTTTTTTTTGCTTGTTATTATCCGGGTATGTTAGTGGCACCTAGTTTTGAGGATAACTATGATGGGCCACTTGATGATGCCTCAATAGTGAGTGGTACGATCAGAGCCTTTTTAAATCAGGTCAATGCCAATGCGGAGCAAGTTTATCGACAAGAAAGCTGCCCGTCTGCTTTAGCCGGTTTTACCACAGAATATGCCTCAGCTACTCAAAGCAGGTTGTTTGCAACCATCTGTGATGAACCGGTGCCCTTTGGTATGAATACTTCGACGGCAGATGATTTATGCCAAGAAGCTCAGGCTGTCGCATTTGCCGCCTTTCGCATCACATGTCAGCAAGCGCTAATCGCAAATAAAGGAAACCATAAAAGCTTGGCCCTTTCGCTGGTGATCACGTTTTTAGCTCCGGCTTGTTTGTATTTGCTGGTTGACAGATGCAACCGAGCAAGCCGTTCGTCTCTGGCGTCACAGTCGAATACAACAGGGTATTATACTCTATCAACATAGGCGCAAAAGATTTATCAAAGTTGCTCGTGGTGTTGCATTAACGGCAGTGTGATAACAAGCTCACAACCGTCTTGGTAGGCATGATTGACTGTCAATGAGCCTCCCTCTTCATGCACATAGCGCGCGCAAATCGATAAACCAAATTGGTTGTCCAGATCCTGGTAGGAATAATATGGGTCGAGCAGCTTTTCTTCTTTGTGCGAGTCGAAATGCTGGCAGTTTGTACAAATCGCAATTTGAATATTACCATCAATGGTTAATGCACTGTTGATGCGGATCCACTTCGCTTGATTGTTTTTTTCCTCTGGTCGGTTAAGAGCATCAATGCCATGCTGAATGAGATTAAGTAACACTTGATGAAAGCGTACTTTATTAAGGTACTTTTTGGGTAATTCCAGTGCTAACTCACGATTAAGAGAGATGCCATGGGCACTAGCGATAGTCTCACATAGCTTACACACAGTGTCGATGCTGTTGTTTACATTTTCAAAGGTTCTCTCTTGTGGAAGTTTTTCTTTGCGCATATGGCGAAAGTTATCAAGGCTAGCGGTAAGATTTTTAGCTTGTGTGGTTACACGACTCAGTGTGTTGGTTAGCTTTTGTTTGAGTTTTTCGTCACTGACTTGTTCGCACAGCATCCTGGCATTATCAGCAAAGAGATTAATAGCTGTGATCGGCTGAGTAAGATGGTGAGCGAGCAAGGTGGTTTGCTCGGCCATAGTGTGTTCACGGCGTTGCATGGCGAGTGTAGTGATGTCGTGTGTGGCATGACTCATCTTTTCATCTATATCAGAAAAGTCGA
>JAUHZG010000047.1 GCA_030425845.1 Gammaproteobacteria bacterium | reverse complement strand
GTTCTCCCTGGCGAATAATCGCACCGATATGGGCAGCCTTGGGTAACTTAAGCCGGCCAAGTTGCTTACCAATGATGGCTGAAGTTTTTTTATCTCCATGGACAATGACTTCGAGAATTTCCGCCGCACCACGCCGTAAGGAGTGCACACTTGCAATATCGCCACGACGCAGATAAGTTAAGATGCTCCCAATCGTAGCTTGATGTGGTGAAACAACAATATCGATATCGCCCCCTTCAATCAGATCAGCGTAGGCAGTGCGATTAATAAGTGTGATCACCTTGCGTTCGCCTAAACGTTTTGCTTGCATCGCTGCAATGATGTTGTCTTCGTCGTCATTGCTCACAGAAACGAACACATCCACAAGCTCGATATTTTCATCGGATAAGAGTACGCGATCACATGGATCACCGGACAACACAGTGGTTTTACTCAACGTTTTAGCTAACTCTTCACAGCGCAATTGATCACTCTCGATAAGTTTTACATCAAAGTCATTCTCAATCTTACGAGCTAACAGCATCCCCATACTGGTGCCACCCGCTATCATCACTCGTTGATACGGGTTTTCAAGTCGACGTAGCATCGACATGATGGTTTTTATGTTTGACTTTCTTGCGATAAAAAACACTTCATCAAAAAGATTAATGATAGTCTTATCTTCTAAGGGCAGCGAACGGTTATCGCGATAGATAGCCGCGATACTAAATGCCACATCAGGCAAGGCTTCACGCAATTCTTTCAAACTTTTACCGACCAGTGCACCACTTGGCATGGGTTTAATCGCAACAAGCTGCACATCGCCATCCGCAAAAGATAGCACCTGAAGCGAACCCGGTTGCTTTAATAGCCCCATGATAGTATCAGTCACCAAGTTCTCAGGACTAATACTACAATCGATCGGGAATAAAGTATTGTCGGTATGCGCCATATATTCGATGTAGTCAGGGTTACGAATGCGCGCAATCTTGGTGGGTGTGTTAAACAAGCTTGCCGCCATCTGACAAGCGACCATATTCACTTCGTCATCACGCGTAACAGCAATAACCATATCAGCATTTTCAATCCCAGCTTTAATAAGGATATGTGGCGAACAAGCATGTCCAATCAATGTCTGACAATCAACGCGTGACTGTAGATGGCGTAGTTTGTTTATTTTGTTGTCAACGACGGCAACATCATTGCCCTCTCCCACTAGCGAGTCAGCCAGTGATACGCCGACTCGTCCAGCGCCTAAGATGATGATCTTCATGAGATTATCTTTGTCCTTGATATACGTGTGCCGCTTCTCCTACCATCTTAACTGAAGCAAAGTCGCTCGCGCAATCAATTAGCAGCTGTCCGCCTAATAAATCAACGGTGACGGGCCCCTGACAATCGCCTTGAAGCACGGCAATAGTAACCGCTGCACAGGCGCCGCTACCACAGGCCTTTGTTTCACCCACGCCACGTTCATACACTCGCAGTTTGATATGCGAAGGGGAGACGATCTGCATAAAACCGACATTCACCCCTTGAGGAAAATAAGTAGACGCGTTGATAGCGGCACCGACAGAGACCACAGGGGCTTGTTGAATATCATCAACCTTCATCACAAAGTGCGGATTACCAAACGAAACCGCACCACCTAGATAAGATTGGCCCTCTATATCTAATGTATAGTGAGATAATCTTTCTGACATCTGAAAAGGTATATTAGCAGGCGTAAAGACTGGAGCCCCCATCTCAACTTCATAAGTGTTCTCAGTGAGACGTTTTGTCACCATGGTGCCTTTTTTCGTTTGCCATGTCAGCGAGGGTTTAACGCTTAAACCTTGGGTATAGACATACTTGGCAACACAGCGTGCGCCGTTACCACACTGCTCGGCAAGGCTGCCATCGGCATTGTATATGCGGTAGTAGAAATCACACTCGGGCTTGTCACTTTTCTCGATTAATAGTAACTGATCGGCGCCAATGCCCGTATGGCGAGTACAAAGTTGTTTGATTTCGTTTTGGCTAAAAGAAAGTTTCCCCGCTGTATTATCCAATACGATAAAGTCATTTCCCAACCCATGCATCTTGGTAAAAAAAAGTGGCTTGCTCACGCGAACTCCTAAAATGAATAAACTAACGACACTGTGGTAGTTGTATCCAAGTGTTCCGTATTATTACTCCTAGGAGGTATATGGGAGTTGTACGTCGCGTTGTACGCTAATTGCATTCCCAAGTTCCCTATGACCTTTGTATTCAGCGCAGTTTTAGAAACGAAATTATTATTTGGGCGTCCTAACTCAGAGGTCAAGCTCTCAGTGAAACTGCTCGCTTTAGTCAACTTCCAGGTATAATTCAATTGTGTATATAGGATCAAATGATTATCAAGCTTATCTGAACCCGCTTCTTTTAGGGTACGAAAACCTGGACCTGCTTGTAAATCTAACTTCATGACGTCACTCTCTAGCAGGCGCTTACCATAACCAAATGAGCCTACTGTAGTATAAGTGTAAGGGCTAAATTTATCACGAGTATAACTTAGCCTTACAAATGAGAATTCCTTTCTAGCGAACTCGTAATTGCTCTCAAGGCTAGAAAAATATTTTTGTGCTGTCCGTTGGCCTTGGGTATTGGTCATCTGACCTTCCAAATCAAGAAGGTGTGTCCAGCGATTACGATTATACTTTAGCAACAATTTACCGTTAAAATTTGTGTTACGCGTATTACCAGTATTTTGGACAAAACCTAAATTTGCTGAACCTTCCCAGTACTGAGGGATAAACCAATTAGTAATAATCCGTCGATACGAGCGAGAGACTGGTTTTTTCTGTTCTGAAGATGCCGGCTTAGCAAGTACAGCAGTCGCGCACAGTGCGGCGAATATCCCCACGAGTAATTTATTTTTCATCTAATAGCCTTTCATGTTCATATAAATCTGCAATGGTTTCACGATCACGCACGACGTGGAATGTCGCGCCATCTACTAACACCTCCGCGACCCTAGGTCTTGAATTGTATTGTGAACTCATGACAAAACCGTAGGCACCGGCTCCACGTACCGCCAGTAAATCACCCGCGATAGCATTGAGCTCTCGCGCTTTACCAAGAAAGTCACCTGTTTCACATACCGGCCCAACAATATCAACTACGCGCGTCTTACGCGAGGAATGCTTTTCACAAGGCACGATGTCATGGTAAGCCTGGTATAAAGAAGGTCGTAATAAATCATTCATAGCGCCATCCACTAATAAGAAACGCTTCTCGCCATTGGACTTTTCGAATAAGACTTGCGTGATAAACACCCCTGCATTCGCCATAATGGCGCGACCGGGTTCCATGTATAAAGCTTGTGTACGCGGTTTTAATTTCTCTAAGACACTGGCTGCGTAGTCGAATGGCTCCGTCGGCTCTTCCTGTGCATAACGAACCCCTAAACCGCCACCGATATCAATATGATCGATAGTAATATTATCGTCAGCTAAAGCATCGACTAATGTTAAGACGCGATCTAAGGCATCGAGGAAAGGTTGTACGTCAGTGAGTTGTGAGCCAATGTGGCAATCGATGCCTGTGACGTGCAAGTTGGGATCAGCGGCTGCTTCTTTATAGAGAGAAAGCGCACTGTCCATCGGGATACCAAATTTATTTTCGCTCAGCCCCGTTGAGATATAGGGATGTGTTTTGGCGTCCACATCCGGGTTTACTCGAAGTGCGATAGGGGCCGCCTCTGCAAACTCGCTTGCCACCTGGCTGATGAGTGCCAGCTCGGCTTCCGATTCGACATTGATACAGTGTATCCCCACCTCTAGAGCACGGGTGATCTCTGCTTTTGTTTTGCCAACACCCGAGAATACAATATTTTCTGGCTTACCCCCTGCGAGTAGAACCCGTTCTAGCTCACCCCTTGATACAATATCAAAGCCAGAGCCGAGTTTAGCAAGACATTGCAATACGGCTAAGTTACTGTTGGCTTTCACTGCATAGCAAATCTTATGCGGGTGCGCGGCAAGGGCTTTATCGAAAGCATGCCAGTGCCTCTCAAGCGTCGCACGTGAATACACATAACAAGGAGCGCCAACCTGACTCACAATGTCAGCGAGAGCCACTTCTTCGCAGTAGAGTGTTTCGCCTTGATAATTAAAATGATCCATTTTGATTCCTCTTACTATGCCAAGCAATTTAGTACAAAGACTATAAGCTAGGCTCTGATGGTGGATCACGCACTGCGTATAACAGTGTGAGCCACAAGCTCGTTGTAGTTAATTTTGCGCTTTAGTGCTACGCCTCGCGGCTTGCTCCCCGGCGAGGACAGGCCGCGAGGGCCCATTCTTTTCAACACTAGGATAAAACATAAACGGGCTATCCTCTTTCGTGTACTTCGCCGCAGTGGCCTTAGTCGGAATAAATAAATCCCCCGACTGTCCACAGCCACTCAAGCTAAGGCTCAATAAGCAAACCAGCCCTGTCATGAGTACGGTGTTCAATTGATTTATCATTAGTAAATTAAACCTTTCACTAAGCGCTCCCCACAAGCACTCACTTGACCTCATAAAGCGCCACGCTTTATTATGCGTGAATCATTCATCTAGCCACTAGATAAGGGAACCCATGTCATTATTAGAGAGCATTATAATCGAACCAGCTCAAAGCGCCACCCATAGCATTATCTGGTTACATGGATTAGGCGCAGATGGAGGGGATTTTGCGCCATTCGCCACGGAGTTACAGTTTGCCAAGTCTAACTGTACACGATTTATATTCCCGCATGCCCCAATGCAACCCGTCACTATCAATGCCGGCATGACCATGCGCGCGTGGTATGACATACGCGGTTTTGATCTGACCTCACGTGAAGATAAAGAAGGCATCGCTAAAAGCTGTGAACTCGTGATCGATGTTATCGAAGCAGAGCACCAGAAAGGGATCGCCTATGAGAATATTACCTTGGGCGGCTTTTCACAAGGTGGCGCTATCGCGCTTTCTCTCTTGTTAACTTGTCCACATAAACTTGCAGGGGTTGCCGCGCTTTCAACTTATCTACCATTGATGTCAGCATTAGAGAACACACGCAGTGACGCCAATCAAGCAACCTCTGTCTTTATGGCTCATGGTGAAACCGATCCAGTTGTACAGTTGTTATGGGGACAAGCTTCTTGCAACAAACTCAAAGAGTGGCAATACGATGTCGATTGGAAAACCTATCCCATGCAACACGCCGTGTGTCCGCAAGAAATTTTTGACATTAGCAATTGGCTAAATCTAGTTAACTAAATCCACCAAGCCCCCAATAAGGATGCCCTGATGTCTACAGTGTTCGCAGATAAGTTTGCCGTTTGCTGCTAAAGACTCACGCTGGGTTGTAGTCTCTACAGGCATACAGACACTCCCGCGACCGTGTACACCAAGAAGTAATTTTTTACTGTTGCAATCAAATGAAACCAACAGGTAGTTGATAAATTCTGTCTGAAAGCCACATAGCTTGCCTCGCCTGATTAATCACTAGACCAAATGGTAGCTGGTGCTTGTCAATAAACATTTCTAGTGATCCTAATGTACTGAGTTTTGTGGTCACACCATGCTTAATCTCAATCGGGAGAGTACCAAAAGGTCCTGTTAACACGAGATCCACTTCAGCACATGCGCGTGTTCGATAGTAATACGCATGCCAGCCTGTTAAAGTCATCGCGTTCAATGCCTTTAGAACCTCCTCGATCACAAAGCTTTCAAATGAGCGACCAATAATTGAATCCCGCAATAACTTATTCATAGTTAACACGCCCATGAGTGCATGCAAAAGACCACTATCTCGGAAATGCCCTCTTGGCATTTTCACCGTCGATTTGATGACATTGCTCTCGTAGCTCAAAAGCTCGCGCCAGATAAAAGTCATATCCGCCACGCGAAGATATTCACGCGCAGTACTCTCATTAATTTCTAACGCACGCCCTAAATCAGAGCGATTAAGAATCGTACCTGATAGTTTCGACAACATCGTAACAAAGGTATGATACTTCGTACGGTTTAATTTTGGAAAAAGACTCGCGATATCACGATTAACGTAAGTGTCAATGTAGTTTTGCATCCATAGGGCATGTGATTCATCATCAAATGTCATAGGCTCAGGGTAGCCCCCCTTCAACCAATGCCTTGTGATCTGTTCACGTGATAATAGCGGTTCGCCTTTTGGCAGCAAATCTTTATCTAGCTCATGAGTGAAAAGCTGATAAAAATCACTCATGGGCATCTCATTCGCCTCGTTCACTTTAAGCGTACCGAGCTCTACTATACCTACCCTTCCAGCCAGGCTCTGTGAAATACTCGAAAGTAGCAAAGGACTGCTTGAACCCGTAATGATAAAGCGACCTTTTTGATCACGTTTCTCATCTATTACACCACGAAGAATATCAAAGAGCTGTGGCCAATTTTGAGCTTCAGCAAAAATTACCTTATCAGGGAATTGCTTTAAGTACAGCTCACCATCTTGGTGAATCATGTGCAAATCACTAGGCTTTTCTAAGTCCACATAGTGCCAACCTCGCCCTAGTTGCTTGGCAATCGTAGTCTTCCCTATCTGTCTGGCACCAATAATCGCCACGCAAGGAAAAAGCGCTAAGAGTTTTTCTATTTTTGCTGCCGCATTTCGTTTGTAGTTGACCATAACAACATAGTAAATGTAAAATTCGGGCGATACAACCGAATTTGCCTTTTAAATCGTAACCACCTGAATTTTATATATTTTTTACCAGCCACTCTTAAGAATAACCTAATCAAAACACTTACTAATCGTGAATACAGGGCACTCTATCGTTCGTGGTAGACTGCCGTCACTTTTAGTTAGATTGAGCAAGATGAACCATGGGTAAACATACACTGCCATGCCATACTGAGATAGAAGAAGCAAACACTTGGGTGGTGTTCGAGCTTCCTATCTTAAAACTAAAGATCCGTATTTCACCCTCTGCATTTGCCAGGTTAGCCGAAGTAACACACGCCAACT
This sequence comes from Gammaproteobacteria bacterium, assembly GCA_030425845.1. Taxonomy (GTDB): domain Bacteria; phylum Pseudomonadota; class Gammaproteobacteria; order JAUHZG01; family JAUHZG01; genus JAUHZG01. Next base: position 4,410 of record JAUHZG010000047.1, on the reverse strand, counting down.
GCCCTGATCGCGAGCAAGCCTTTCACACACTTAACACCATATGCCACAACGCAAACCTGCTACAGCACTCTCTTCGCAACGAAGACGATCTCTTACCTGATGGAACCGATCTGGGGAAGAAACTAGTGGCCACTAAAGCTATTCCTAAAGACATAGGTATTGCGATTTTCAATGGTGATGTTGTTCTGCTAGAAGAGCGGGAACAACATCCTACGTTACAAAGTGATATTTATAGTCACAAACATTATTGCCAAGATGGTGTACGTGGCAAAGACCCTTCTCATCCATCAAAGCAAGATGCCATTTTCGTTCCTAGACCATCAGAAATCGCTCTCTCACACGCACACATAGCACAACACTTACCTGAAGCGATACCAATAAATCATTACAAAATTCCAGATGAGCTCCGTTCAGATATTATGACCGCCAATTGCCATCTTGAGGTGCTCCCCATCGTGATCAGTTATGAAGGTAAAGAAAAAGCATTTTTCTTACGAGTCCTTGCCACATGTCGCCCCATTTCACCAAATGAGATGGTTGGGTATGACTATAGCTCCTACTGGCCTGTGTTCGATCATGCAACTGGACAAGCGCGACATCCCCACCTATACAGTCGCTCACAGCAGAGACCTTTTACCATGGAAGAGTGTCCTTTAGCGTTGACACCAAGAGATAACTATTTACTTGGTTCTCAATTCCAAAATATGGCTAACGGACATCTCTATCCTACAAGGTCATTTTACTTCGCTGTGGAAGAAGGGGAAATTCGACGCGAGATACCACAAACGACTTTTGTTGCAAATCAACTATTCGTTCTACCCACGCTACGAATACCTGAACCTGATATGCCTGAAAATGTACGTTTATTTTTTACCGAAAATTTCTGTCAGATCCACTTTCAGGACAATCTTAAGATTCAGTCGACGAATGACAGTTTAATCATTCATACTGAGATCAAGTGGCCATGGAAAGGAGAGAGGCACCACAACTTCACTCATTCCAACCTGACATTACCCACTGGGGAGGCCTACACGATCACATTCAATTGTGTAGCAGGACGAACTCACATATCGATTAATAAACTAAATCTCGCCTTTCAAGTCGTGATCAGTTCTATAGAGGAAAGCCCTCACGCAACTAAAGCCTCTCTTTGTGAGTTTGTACGACAACTTCTCCTTATCGAGAATGTTCTTGATGTCAAACTAGTAAAAAGTTTCGTCTTGCCACTAAAAGCTCAAGCCCCTAGGTTGTTTTCAAAAGCCTGGCAACACGTTCCTTGCGAAGGAAAAGAAGATCCACAGCAGGCTGCCTCATCCGTGTTTTTCAATGAAGAAAAAGTTGACCCTAACACTGTAGAACGAATGACTTCGAACATTCGCGATTTTATTCGTCAGGTCGATCCGCAGGTTGCAGAAACTACCCGCCTCCAGTGTGGCCTTGAGGATAGCTATTATCTATCCCTAAGAGGCATTAGCGATCAAAAAGCAGAAATCCTTGTAAAAGCACTTCGTTCGCTTACCTTTGGCGTAGAGTCAGTCGCACTAAGCTATGATGAACACAACCGATACTTTATCCAAATTTACATGCAGCCTGATCTTATCCACAGTATGCAGGTGCAAACGGCGATCTTGGCGCATCTAGCGCAGGCCTCTGGTATAACGGGATGGCACTTTAGAACAAGTACCGATAGACAAAAATTTTTCTTGCTAACTGAAGATTCAGATGAGGCGCGAGCGTGTCTCTTACAACTTGAGTTAAATGACCAGCTTCTTGGCTCTAAAAAGATTGCTGGAATAAGCTATATATTATTATCGCTCTCACCGGACACACTTAAGACTAAACTCGATGCATTGCCCGCCGCTAACTCTCGCGCGCACTTGCGTGCTAATTAAGGTAGTGTATTACCTCAGTCGCTACACTGGCTTAAAACAGTTGTGTTATTGTTTAATGAGTAAGGCGTAATAAAAACCGTCCATGCCATCATCCCCAGGCAAAATTTGCCGGCCATGGACTTCTGCTCGTCCGAAAGACTCCGGTAAGAGTACTTCAACAGCATCTTCGTGATCTGCTAAAAAGCTCGTGATCACATTGACATTTTCTTCTTTAAAGACCGAGCAAGTAGCATAAAGACACAAACCGCCTTCGTTTAACAGCTCCCACACTGCTTCAAGACAACAACGCTGAGTTTGCGCAAGATCCGCGATAGCGTGCTCTTCGCGATTAAACTTAATATCAACATGGCGCCTGACAATCCCGGAAGCACTACAGGGAGCATCTAATAAGATACGATCAAACGTTTTGTCCGTGGTTTCAGCAAAATCGACACAATTAGCATGAAGTACGTCGACTTTATCGCCAAACTGTAAACGTTGAAGGTTCTCCTGCAAGCGCTTTAGTCGTGACTCACTACTATCCAGCGCTACCACAGATTCAAGTTGGGGTTCAACCTCTAAGCAATGTGTTGTCTTACCACCCGGTGCCGCACAAGCATCCAATAATGATTGACCAGGCGCGAGTTGTAGCAAGTGTGCCGCCAATGACGGCGCGCCGTCTTGCACACTAAACCAGCCATCATCATACCCCGGCAGTGTCATCACAGGGTGAGGTATTTCTAATACAACACAATCCGTTGCAATGGGATGCGCGGTTAGCGCCAGTGATTGTTGCTGGCAGTGATTGATAAAGTCTTGGCGTGAAAGTTTTTGTTGGTTGACTCGCAACACCATGGGCGCACGTGCATTATTCGCGGAGAGAATACTTTCAAAGTCCTCAGGCCAATCTTGCTTTAGTTTCTTGGCCCACCAAATAGGGTGCGCGGTACGTGCTTCTAACTGAGACTCAATTTGAGTAAGAATGGCCTCTCGTTCACGTAAAAAGTTTCGAAGCACCGCATTGACTAGGCCCTTAGCCCACGTTTTTTTCAGCGGCTTTAGTGCACTCACGGTCTCATTCACCGCGGCGTAAGGTTTAGTCTGCAAATATTCCAGCTCGTACAAACCTACACATAATAACAACCCTACCAAGGCTTCTTTTGATCGTAGGGGCTTACTCAATAAGGCGTCTCGCACCGCTTCAAGGCGCGGTAGCCAGCGCAGAGTACCGTAACAGAGTTCGCGCAGTAGGGCGGACTCGTCGCCAGACTCTTTCGCCAACAACTCGTCGAGTAACTTCCCCTCTTCGAGAACACGTAAGAGTAATTGGCTAGCGCGCGCGCGTGGATTATGGCTCATGACTAAAACGAGTCCCCTCGGCAAAAAGTGTACTATGCCCACGCAGTAATGCATCCACCGACAGGGCTTTGCCACCTGGTAGCTGGCATTGAGTTAGTTGCAAACTCCCCTCACCACAAGCGACCTTAATCCCATCCGCACTTGCCGCCACAATAGTACCTACCGCGGCTGAACATGATTCAGGTAATGCCTGTGCTTGCCACACTTTTACTAGGGTTTCTCCTAGCATCGTCTGGCACACGGGTTTGCTATCAAAGGTTCGCACTTGCCGCGCAAGGCAAGTGGCCGATTTTGAAAAGTCTAACCACAGATCAGTTTTGGTAACTTTTTTAGCGTAAGTCACCCCATGTGTTGCCTGTGTTTTTGCCGCTAACTCACCCGCCGCGACCTTCTCTAGTGTCGGTATTAACAATTGTGCTCCCATTTGAGAAAGGGCAGCGGTCAACTCACTACCAGTGATCGTGTCCTCGATAACGATTTCTTTTTCAGCAAAAACAGGCCCCGTATCTAATCCCAGCTCCATTTGCATAATACCGACACCGGTCTTCTGATCACCTGCCAACAGTGCACGTTGAATAGGCGCCGCCCCTCGCCAACGCGGTAATAATGAAGCATGAATATTCAAACAGCCTAAACGCGGAATACTAAGCAGTGCTTTTGGCAATAGCATTCCATAGGCCACCACAATCATGACATCCGGCGCTAATGCGTTGATTATACTTTGAGTTTCTTCACACTTAAGTGTTGTTGGTTGTAGCGTAGGCAGAGCATTTTCGCGAGCATACTGCTTCACGGGTGTCTCAATCACTTTGCGGCCACGTCCTTTGGGTTTGTCAGGTTGACTCATCACAAGCACAATCTCATGCTCACTTTGATGAAGTGCTTTGAGTGCCGGCACAGCAAAATCGGGAGTACCGGCAAAGATTATTTTAAGAGGTTTTGTCATAACAATACTTAAAGTAAAAACTTAACGTTAACAGTTGGCGCCATGATAGCGTATGCCCCGTTTAAAGCGTAGGAAAATATTTAGAGAGAGAGAGTGAATTCATATAAGGATCTTGCTATGATGGCACTTGCTTTAATTATTCACCCAACACAACGGAGACTACACCCATGGCAACAAAGACTAAAAAGGCAGCGAAACGCAGCACTAAAAAGGCAACCACTCGTAAAGCGGCAG
>JAUHZG010000046.1 GCA_030425845.1 Gammaproteobacteria bacterium | reverse complement strand
GTATAAATAATTTATGCTGCTGTGTCATCATGATCGTCGACGAAGCTTACTAAACGTTCTGATCGACTTGGATGACGTAATTTTCTTAATGCTTTGGCTTCGATTTGGCGAATACGCTCACGCGTTACGTCAAACTGCTTACCGACTTCTTCAAGCGTATGATCGGTATTCATATCGATACCAAAACGCATACGCAACACTTTCGCTTCTCTTGGCGTTAGCGTTGCTAGCACTTCTTTCGTTACTTCGCTTAAGCTTGAAGACGTTGCATTCTCGATTGGAGACTGTGTATTAGTGTCTTCGATAAAATCGCCTAAGTGAGAATCTTCGTCATCACCAATAGGCGTTTCCATGGAGATTGGCTCTTTAGCAATCTTTAACACTTTACGTACTTTGTCTTCTGGCATTTCCATGCGTTTGCTTAGCTCTTCAGGCGTTGCTTCCTGTCCGGTCTCTTGCAAAATTTGGCGCGAGATACGGTTGAGCTTGTTGATGGTTTCAATCATGTGTACCGGGATACGAATCGTACGTGCTTGATCGGCAATCGAACGCGTAATAGCCTGCCTAATCCACCAGGTCGCATAAGTTGAGAATTTGTAACCACGGCGATATTCAAACTTATCTACCGCTTTCATCAAGCCTATGTTACCTTCTTGAATTAGATCTAAAAATTGTAAACCACGGTTAGTGTATTTCTTCGCAATCGAAATCACCAAACGCAAGTTGGCTTCGACCATTTCTTTCTTGGCACGACGCGCTTTGGCTTCACCAATAGACATACGACGGTTGATATCTTTGATCTCATCGACCATAAGCTGAGAAACTTCTTCGATCATACGCAACTTGCGCTGAGCGCGTCTCACTTCATCAGCAAACTCTGTGAGAAGCACATGGTGTTTAGCTGCGCTATCTTTTAAGTGTTGATCAATCCAATCTGTATTAGTTTCGTTACCAGGGAAAGTTGAGATAAAGTCTTTACGTGGTAACTTCGCTTTACGTACACAAATGCCTAATATAAAGCGCTCTTGTTTTCGGATCTCATTGAGCATGTTACGCATTTTGCGAGAAAGTTTTTCGAACTGGCGTGGGACTAGCTTTACTTTATTGAACTCTTCGGCAAGTGCAGCACGTGCTTTGACTGCTGCTTTAGAGTTACGTCCACTCTTCTCCTGCGCAGCGATAGCTTTCTTGCACAGTTTATCAATCTTGGTGAAGCGCTCTTTCGCCATTTCCGGATCCGGCCCGCTATCAAAATCGATACCACCATCACCGCTATCACCATCTTCAGAATCATCATCGTCTTGCTCTTTGGCCTTCGCATCTTCTGCTTTTTCATCTTTAGCCGCTTGTTCAACGCTCTCTTTCGGTGGAGGGTTGGCGTCGACATCAGTGTAACCCGAAATGATATCGGCCAAACGTACTTCTTCGGTTTCGACCTTCGCATACTGATCTAAGATATCAGTCACGTTCTCAGGATAATCCGCCAATGCGATCATCATCTGTTGCAGACCTTCTTCGATACGTCTTGCAATAGCAATCTCACCTTCACGGGTTAACAGTTCTACCGTGCCCATTTCACGCATGTACATACGCACCGGATCGGTAGTACGACCAAATTCACTGTCGCTAGTCGCCAATACCGCAGCCGCTTCTTCAACCGCATCATCATCGGTATCATTCACTTCGTCCATCATCAAGGTATCTTGATCTGGCGTACTCTCGTAAACCTTAATACCCATGACGTTGAGCACGTTGATAATATTCTCGATATGTTCAGGATCAACAATGTCTGGCGGCAAGTAGTCGTTGACTAGCGAGTAAGTCAAATAACCCTGCTCTTTACCGAGTGCGATAAGTTGTTTTAGCTGTGAACGCTGTTGATCTTGATCCATTAATGTACCTGCTCAAATGTTAGATAGGGCGCGAAGTTCAAACCGGCAATTCTAACGGTTTCTAGCGACAATTTCCAGCGATGTCAAGCAAGTCGCTGCTGCTGCATAAGCAATTGATTCAATTCTACTTTTTCCGCATCAGTGAGCTGTTCTAGCGCAGCCTTAGTCATCAAGCGCTCTATCGCCTCGCCAAGCAGCTCGTGCTCGACTTTGCCGACGGCCCCTTTGAATTCATTGAGCAGGCTATCTTTGTCTAAATTATAATCAATTAAAGCCAGTTTGGTCAGCATTTTCGCTTCGGGCTTATCGCGCCAACATTCCAGTACCGCCCCTGTATTCGCAAGCCTTTGCTCACGAATCATCAACACCAAGGTCTGGAGTAACGCAAGGCCACGTACGTCACTGTCACTAGCGTACAAAATGTCATTAGGTAGCTCGGCGGCAAACTCAGGAAATTGTAAAATTAAACTCACCAACAGCTGCATCGGTGTGCGACGAGTAGAGGCTACTTTGGGCCGCCTAACCGGTGGCGCCTTTGGCTCATCTTGACTCGCCCCCTCGCCTATGCGGCGCAAATGCGAGAGCCGTGACTTGAGCTCAGCGACATTGGTACGCGTGAGTTTGGCTAAACGCTCAAATGCCAGATCAGCCAACACACCCGCTGGCAATTTGCCTAGCAGTGGTAAAGCTTGATTAATAAATTTGGCAACACCTTCGAGACTGTTGGTATTAATTTTGTCGAGCAAGCGTTCAAACAGCCATTCGATCAGCGACGGGCTCTCATTGCGAAGCGCTTCAAAGCCTGCTTGACTGTGTTGTTTAACATAGGTATCGGGATCGTCACCTTCCGGCATAAACATAATCGTCGCTTCACGCCCATCGTTCATCAAGGGTAAAGTCACTTTAAGTGCGCGCCAGGCTGCTTCACGCCCTGCCCTATCGCCATCGAAACAAAATACAATATGACTGGCATAACGAAATAAACTATGAATATGTTCAGCCGAGGTGGCAGTCCCTAAGGTAGCGACCGCATTATCGATGCCTGCATCCGCTAAAGCGACCACATCCATATAGCCTTCAACTACATAAAATAACTCAGGGTGACGCGCGGCTTGCAGCGCTTCATACAAACCATACAACTCGCGCCCTTTTTGAAAGGCAGTAGTCTCAGGTGAATTAAGATATTTAGGCTCGCCATCACCAAATACACGGCCACCAAAGCCTAGTGTGCGTCCACGCCGATCGCGAATAGGAAACATCAAGCGATCACGAAATCTATCGTACATGCTGCCGGTGTCTTTTCGGATCACAAGACCTGCTTCTAGCAGGGCTTTTTTAGTTTGTGGGCTGTCGCCTGTGTGTTTGAGTAGATTATCCCAACCTGGTGGCGCATAGCCAATAGCGTAGCGCTCTTTGCAGGCATCACTGATCCCACGTGTAGTCATGTAGTCACGAGCCATTTGATGGGCGGGTTTAGCTAACTGCTGTGTGTAAAAGGTTTTGGCTTTATCGAGTACTTCATAGACGTTAAGGCCCACTTGCCGTTGCTCTGGCATATGCTCTTGTGGAATTTGTACACCGATCTTATCAGCCAGTGCTTTCACTGCCTCAACAAAGGTCATTTTGTCGTATTCCATTAAGAAGCTAATGGCATTACCACTGACACCGCAGCCAAAACAATAATAAAACTGCTTGGTTTGGCTTACAGAAAAAGAAGGCGTATTTTCATTATGAAAGGGGCAACACGCGCCGTAGTTTGCCCCTTTTTTTTTGAGCTGGACCCTAGAGTCAATCACCTCGACGATATCTACGCGATTTAAGATATCGTCGATAAAGGCTCTTGGGATCCGCGCTGACTTGGCTTTCATTGAGTGTTAAATTAGATCTAGCTCTTGCACCGCTTGCTTCTCAGCGCGCAGCTCGTCTAATGTTGCTTGGAACTTCTCTTGGCCAAAGGCATTATGCTCTACGCCTTCGACGACTTTGAATTCACCGTTTTCAACACGTGTTGGGAAAGAGAAGATAAGCCCTTCATCCACACCGTATTGGCCTTGTGACGCTTGCGCGATAGAGAACCAATCATCACTTGGAGTATCGTGAGTCAACGCATAGATGCTGTCGACTGCAGCGTTAGCCGCTGAAGCAGCCGAAGACGCGCCACGCGCTTCGATGATAGCGGCGCCACGCTTTTGTACGGTGGTTAGGAAATCTGATTTGAGCCACGCTTCGTCTTTGATGACGTCAGTCGCCGCTTGGCCTTTAATACGTGCGTTATAAAAATCAGGATATTGTGTACTTGAATGGTTACCCCAAATCACAATGCGATCCACATCAGAAGTGTCCACCCCAGCTTTTTGCGCGAGCTGCGCTTTTGCACGGTTTTCATCAAGCATTGTCATGGCAAAGAATCTGTCTTGCGGCATGTCTTTAGCGTTATGCATGGCAATCAAACAGTTGGTGTTACAAGGGTTACCCACCACAAACACGCGCGCATCGTCTGCACCGTGATCGTTAACGGCTTTACCTTGTGGGCCAAAAATTTTGCCGTTAACAGAAAGTAAGTCCGCACGCTCCATGCCCGCTTTACGAGGCACCGCCCCGACTAACACGGCGTAGTTCACACCACTCATGGCTTCTTCAATAGACGAAGTACAAACGATCTTCTTTAGTAATGGGAAAGCACAGTCATCAAGCTCCATCGCCACACCATTTAGCGCCGGTAGTGCCGCTTCAAGCTCAAGTAGCTGTAGCTCTACATCCACGTCAGGACCGAACATCTGACCTGATGCAATTCTGAACAATAACGCATAACCAATCTGCCCTGCGGCTCCTGTGATAGCTACTTTGACGCGCTTTGACTGTGACATGAAATCTCCCCCTTGAGTGTTGTAGTAGGGGTTAAGTATACACAGAGCGCTAGATATTGTCAGCCAGACTGAATGAGGATTAGCGCGCAGCGCGTGAATTACTTTTTTAATGGATTACCTGGTCAAGCCAGATAATGACAGCCAGGGATCACCTGGTCGAGTCAGAGAATGATAGCCGTTGGTTATCTGGCTAAGCCTGGTAATGGCAACCTTGGATGCGTCAATCAGGTCCGATAATGTCAACTATGGCTTCAGCTCTTTAGCAATCTTCGGTAACAAGTTATTCTCATGCACGATTTGGTTTAAGAAAATTTCAAACAGCGCCTCTTGGTACGCGGGTACCTTTTCTACCTTACATTCTTCGGGAGTAAGCGCGTACTTCTTACCGTTTTGATAGATAGCCCCTTTGTAGACAAACGCTTTATGATGAACCGCAAGCGGCACTAAGGCTCTTTCGCAGTTTTTCACAAACAAATGCGTACCATAGACTGCTTTAGGAATTTTCGCGCCAACCAAGTGCAAAATGGTAGGGAAGATATCATGTAAAGCACCGACGCGATTCTTGAACTCTGGTTGATACTTTAAGAGTTTCTTCACTTGATCAGGAATGTAAATCATAAACACGACTTTATCTTCTTCAGCCTTATCCAGGCGTTTTTCGATAAAGCCTTTCATGTGCTGACTCGCAAACCAACCAGCATCGTGATCGCCATAGATAATGAACATGGTTTTTTTCGTTAACCCTTCAGCTTGCATCTTCTTCAGTAGCTCACCTAGCACATGATCAGCATAGTTGACCGATCGCAAATAATGCAACACGATAGGATCAGGCACTTTGGCATTGTTAAATTTCTTGTCGTACGCCTTTGGATAATGATCATAAGGGAAATGACTGGTTACCGAGATCCAATACGCCATAAACGGCTGCGGCAAGGTTTTGAGTTTCTTCGCCATATAATTCGCTACATCACCATCGGAGACGCCAAGCCCTAACAAGCCTTCGTGTGCAATGACATTTTGAAAGTGCAACTGCTTAATCCCATACGATTGATGAGTCACATTGCGATTCCAAAAAGAAAGCTCCGAGCCGCAAAATGAGTGCGTTTTGTAATTCAACTCATGTAAGAGTTTAGCTAACCCATTATGCGTATTGGTTGCAAAGTTAGTCGCCGTGGGCACGCCATAGTGCGGTAACATGCCGGTCATCACCATATACTCTGTGTCTGAGGTGCGCCCGACACTGGAGCTATCGAATAAATAATTAGTATGTAAAGATTTTTTCAGTAAACGATTGAGCACGGGTGTCACTTCTTCACCGCCCACTTTCAGTCCCAGCACAAAGTCTTGAAAAGATTCTAGCTGTAAGATCACTACATTGTACCCTTTAGCAGTACCGAATAAGGGTGATTTAATATTGTTAAGCAAGTGACGTGATTTGAAGATCTTATGCAGTTGTTTGATATAGTCTTGCGGCACACTGCGGTGTGAAATGCGCTTCTTTACAAATTTATAAATATCTTTTACGTGATAGTTATAAATCCCAAACGCACGCACAAAGCCAGTCGAGGAAAAGCGCGATAACCAGTGTTGGTTTGGCAGTACCCATTTGAGTTTGTATTTGTCATGTGTCTTTTGATGAATGGGGGTAACCCACGCAACACTAAAGGCAATCGTAAATAAGATCACGCCCACCAAACCAGTACCAATAAAGTAGCGTCTTAGCTGCCACCACATCGCCTTGTCCGCTTGTGTCTCAAAGTGGCGACGCAGCCGTTTATTCACCGGGAAAGCGAGTAAAAAGACTAGCGCGGGTAAAAACAAGATAGCCGAAAACGACTGCAAAATATCATGACGGATCACCCATAACTGCTTAGCGCCTACTGTGCTATTGACAGTCGTCATCGCATGGAAGTTTAAGTAATAGCCGAAATCCAGTACAAACCAGATCGCACACAAAAACCCAATCAACCCAAGCACACTCAAGGTTCTCCGCACCGGAGATAAGATCAAAATCAAACTCACAATGGCCAGTGGCGTCAATGCGCGCCAGATCAAGGTCGGCTCTGACGGTAAGTTCATTTTCGCCATCACTAAAGAGGCATAGCCCACCATCGCCACGAAACACAAAATGAAGGCAACTAAATAGCCACAGAAAATCTTCTTGGTGAAATTCTTCGCTTGATCCTGCATTTTCTGTCCTTGAAATCAGAGTAGGACCTCTTATATTGACTGCGAACAGAGTTTCCGTCAACATTGGTCCCGAAATGACTAACAGCAACCCACCGTCACTACAACCTCTGCCGCTCTCGCTTTACATCCATATGCCGTGGTGTATCAAAAAATGTCCCTATTGTGACTTTAATTCCCATGCGGTTAAGGAAGATCTCAATACCCAAGCTTACATCGAAAAGCTCATCGCTGACTTTGAGTCTTCTCTACCACTGATCTGGGGCCGCCCTATCCAGACAATATTTATCGGTGGGGGCACACCAAGCTTATTTGACGGTGCTAGCTATCAAATCTTATTTAACGCTTTGCGCGGCTTGTGTCCCTTCTCACCCAATGCTGAGATCACCATGGAAGCGAACCCCGGAACCTTAGAACATGCCAACTTTGAGCAATACCTAGAGGCGGGGATCAATCGGCTCTCTCTCGGCGTTCAGAGCTTTAATGACAAGCACCTCAAGGCACTTGGACGCATCCACGGCAGCGCTGAGGCGACTGACGCTGTAGCTAAAGCCAAGCAAGCTGGCTTTAACAATATCAACGTCGACATCATGTATGCCTTACCCGAACAAACGCCTGACGAAGCCATGGCTGATCTGCGTACGGCGCTAAGTTTAGAGACGAATCACCTGTCCTGGTATCAACTCACGCTCGAGCCCAATACCGCCTTCGCGCACTCACCGCCACCATTGCCTGATGAAGAATCACAATACACTATCATGGAGCAAGGACTTGCTCTGCTAGCAGCGCATGGTTTTGAACGCTATGAAATTTCTGCTTACAGTAAGGATAACTCACCTTGTCGGCATAATCTTAACTACTGGACCTTTGGTGATTATCTGGGGATTGGTGCAGGTGCGCACAGCAAGCTAACCTTGCATGCGACGAACGAGATTGTGCGTGTGATGAAACACAAACACCCAAAAGCCTATCAAAGTGCAACGGATGATTTCGTTGCAGTCAAAACAGTGATAGCGCGTGAAGAGTTACCGTTCGAATATATGCTAAATGCCCTACGTTTGTTGCAACCAGTGCGCTATGAAGAGTTTGAAGCGCGCACCGGTGTTTCACGTGCGTGTCTAGCCACGCCCTTACAAGAAGCGGCTGAACATGAATTGATTGTATTAGGTGATGAATCATTTGAGCTTTCTGAAAAAGGAAGACTTTTTACTGATAATGTGGTGCAATTATTTATGAAGGGTGCTTAGTGAACTGGGTGGCATGGCTTAATAGCACGCAGTGAAAATGAACATGCAGAGCGTTAAATTCTGATCGGCAAAAAGGAAATAAGGAAGTAACCACTATGCAAGCAATCTCCATTGGACGCGTGATTTCCACAGGCTATGAAAAACTCTCAGGCTTCAAAGGTCCCTATTGGATAGCGCAGATAGTCGCACTAGCCGCTGAGATGGGTTTATATTTTGTGTGTGGCCTCTTACTCGCTGCTCTGGGTCATTTTGTTGAGAACAAAACTCTTCACCAAGCCTTAAGTTTTGTTCTCGAGCTCCCTATTGCTATTATCTCATTGGCCATGTATTGCGGGATCTTGTTCATGGGCATCCATCATTTGACAGATAAACCCTATGAGCCAGGTATGGTTTTCAAATATTTTCATTACTTGTTACCGCTAGCGGGAGCCTATATCAGCACTATATTACTATGCTTTTGTTTTGTCGCCCTTGGTATCTTTTTAATGTCACTCACCGCATTGACTCAGTCCATTATTATTATTTCTCTCATCAGTTGCCTTGGCATTGGCATTATCTTGTTTGGTATCTATCTCTACTTAGCGAGTATGTTTTGTTTCTTGTTAATCATCGATAAAGAGATGAGTATTATCCAATCCATCCGCCACTCAATACGCATCGTCTCAAAACAGTGGTTTAAAGTTCCTGCCTGCTTACTGCTGATTGCGCTTATTGGGGGTGCCGGTATGATTTTATTGCTCGTCGGCCTTATCTGGACGATGCCTTGGGCAACGCTTTGCTATGCGCATTTATATAGAGAACTCTTTGATGACAACCTCTGATCGACGTATTTGTTACGCCTTTGATGATTATCACATTCATACACGGTACTTAAACTGTCCCCGAAGTAATATAACCATGGTGCTTTTCCCAGGTGGTCCAGGATTTGGTTATGACATTTATCTACCTATGGCAAAAGAATTTGCCAAGCACTGTAATGTTGTACTCTTTGACCCACGTGGCTGCGGCCATAATGACTTTACTGAGGTCAACCATACGTTTAGTGTTGAAAGTTATGTTATTGAAGCGTACCTATTAATTAAGCGATTAGAACTTAGCAACATTATCTTACATGGCGTTTCATTTGGAACCTGTGCCGCGCTACGCTTCACCTTAGACTATCCCGAGCTCGTCTCCAAGCTACTCCTCTCAACCGGTTCGCCCTCTTATCGCTTTATCAATGTGGCTAAAAAAGTGTTAGCCAGAGTGGGTACGCCAGAACAAATCAAAATTTGTAATGAAATACTGTGGCCAGGCAAAGTCACTCAAGCCAATGTAAAGTCTTTTTTTCACGAACTCTCGACACTTTACTCATATACTCTAGACAGGAGGAGCGCTTACGTCGACATCAGTGGCTTTAACCCCGCCCCGCTTAATCGCACTTTTCGCAATTATCTGTTTCAGTTTGACGTTATAAGAGAGTTACCGCAGATCAACTGTCCGACTCAAATCCTCGCTGGCCGTCACGATTGGATCACGCCTCCCTGCCAAGCCATGATCATGCATCAGCAGATCAAAGATTCGCGCCTCACGGTATTTGAAAATGCAGGGCATTCGCTCAGCAAAGATGTGCCGGAGGAATACTTCGAGCAAATCAGAAAATTCCTCACCGACTCAACTAGTTAGAGCTATGCTCTAAAGAGGATGAAAACAACTCATACCCTAAAGGGGATAGAATAAAAGTGTGGGCTCATTTTACCTGATAACCTGGAAACACGCGCCAAGATTGCGCGGCTATTTCAGACTAAAACATCTCAACCTTTCGACTTACTAGAAGCAATAGGCGAAGATTGTATTGGCGCCATCTCACTCAGCCATGACTTGCAAACAGAGGTAAAGCAAGTTGACTCTGCGCTTCCTGACGATTTCCCGAGAGTACTTAGCCAATCCATTTTCGAGGGTATGCGAAAAGCAGGTAGCCGCCTTACTAACAGCCACAATCAAACCTGAAAAAGCAAATCCCAAATTCCATGGCCAAGACGCTGACCGCGCGTCTCAAATTTAGTTTGTGGCCGATACGCAGGACGCTCACTGTACTGATTCACGCCTGCCACGTTTTTAAGATCCTCGCGTGCACTTAATACTTCAAGCATCTGTTCAGCATAATTCTCCCAATCAGTCGCACAGTGAATGATCCCTTGCGCTTGCAATAAAGGAACGCACAAGTCCAAGAACGAGGGTTGAATTAGCCGACGTTTATGATGACGCTTCTTCGGCCACGGATCAGGAAAGTAAATCTGCAGCCGCGAAACAGTTGCCGGTGCAATCGCGTGTTTAAAAATCTCTACTGCATCATGGCACATCACGCGCACATTGGTGATCTCTTCTTTCACCAACATTGAAATCAAATGGCCCACACCAGGCTCATGCACTTCAATCCCTAAGAAATTCAGTTCCGGAGATGCCTTAGCCATTTGCCATAGCGAGTCTCCCATACCGAAGCCCACCTCCACTATCAGCGGTGCCTCACGGCCGAAGGCTTGCGTAAAATCGATAGGTGAAGGCTGATAATCAATGCCATACGTTGGCCAATATTGTGTAAACGACAGTTGCTGGGATATAGTCTTGCGCCCCTGTCTGCGCACGAAACTGCGGATAGGCTTTCTAACTTGTTGATTTTCCATAGTATTCTCAGATGAATGATAGCCAAAGAGGACAACTTCTCTTATACTGCTGCCCATTTAGGGCGCTATCTTAGCCAGAGCCAATTTAAACATCAAGATTAATTAAACCTAGAAACAAAGTTGGGTGAAGATTTCTAGGATAAACAAGGGGAACCAAGGCATGCGAACCATTATCAAATTCCTAAGCTATGCCTTTGCCTTCATCAGCTTATTACTCTTAGTAGGAATAGTGTTACTCGTCGCCGTAGTCTCGCCAAATAACTTTAAAGATGAAATCGCTCAAGCTTTTTATAGTCAAACCCATCTCAAACTCAAATTGGATGGCGACTTGAACTGGTCTTTTTATCCAGTGCTTGGGATCTCATTAAATAATGCCAGTGTTTACAAAGCGGGGCATATCACCCACCCTATTGCCACAGTCCAACAAGGCAATATCCAAGTTGAAATCAAACCACTGCTCAATCATCGCTTACGTATTGCAAAACTACATTTAAACCATCTCACATTAAATTTAACGCCGACAACACTTCTCACGACAAAAAGCACAGCGAAGCAAGCTGGCAAACAAGCAAGTGACAAAAACTATACTCTCGCAAGTTGTTCAATCTCGCACTTATCACTCGCTGCTGTAACCTTCAACTACGAAAACAAAGGTAAAAAATACCAACTAACCAAC
>JAUHZG010000045.1 GCA_030425845.1 Gammaproteobacteria bacterium | reverse complement strand
GTAGGAGCCCCCAAAGTGTCCACCACCCCAGCCTGGGAAACCGAAGCCAATAACGCTGAAGCCAAAGCGGCAACTGGAACCATAAATCGAAATTGCATAGTAACCTCCATATTGTGGTAGTCAGACCATTCGCCGTAACTCGATGTAGAGTATAGTATCAAAATTGAACCGTGGTCACAAGTTTGCCGCTTTTTTGACGCCATCTTTCTAACCTATTGATTTAAATAGAATATTACAGCCTCACAGCAGTGATGGCTAGATTCTTCAATGTGTAAAAGACGCTAAAGACTCATCTAAAGCAAGCCTTCACTCGACGCCCACCAAAATAATCGACAAAAGTGCTGGCCCGTTGTGACCAAAAGAAATTTTTGTATTGGTAGCGATGATTATACTCTTCATACGGAAATGTATCGCGTGCTACGCCACTCAGCGCCGGTGAACTCTCGTCACGCGATAACTCATCAAGCTTCTTTGCCCATTGTGTCATACTACTCATACGACCAAAGTTAAGCGCAAATCCCATTAGATACGATACACTGGCCACTAACGATGTCTTGGTGACTGAGTGGGTATGTTTAGCAAAGCCCTCATACCCCGTCAAATCGTAAAACGTTCCTCCCAACACCACATTGGTCAATCCCACATAGAGTAAACTCGCCGTCCCAACAGACACTAACCCAAGCAACATCCCAAATATTATTTTTCGTTGCCATTCTGCCGCCTTTACCAACAGCTTAAAATATAACAACTCCATCACTGGGATCAGATGAATAAACTCCACCAGAAGTCTTGTAAAACCGGCAAAAAATTCAATCACACTATAGCGATAGGCCGCACGCGGATACAGTAACTGCGTGGGTAGCGACGCACGGGGATCGATAAGTCCACTTGACTCGTGGTTCAGCACTCTTTCTTCGTGTTCCATTAATAATGTCGCCGAAGTCAACGCCGCTTTTCGCGCGCTATCGAGTGCAGCGCGCTGTGTTAAACGATAGTGTGTGTGATTGGTTTGATTGGAAAGTCTAATTTTTTTCTTCGAGTCTAACGCCATATAACGAGCATGAACATTGGCAAAAGTCGCTTGCCGTTCTAACCCGCGCGGATCGGTATTGACCAAGATACCGCGCATATGTTCGACCTCAAAGCATTGAACCGCCCATACCGTCAAACTGCCACATAACACTCGTAGTAACATCATTCCAACACTACTAGGATTAACTCCAATGAGTTCTGCCGCTTTTTCTGGGGCTTTGTAGTGTAAGTAGCCTTGAATTAACGCATAGGTCAAATACATAAACTTGCTTATGACACTTGCCGGGCTAAAGGTTATTACCCTTCCCCCAAAGCAACTAGTGTAAAACTGGAAATTCTTAAAGACATAGCGAAAGTGCTGCTCGATAGGCGCACTCAAAAAATCATGACGCTCTTGCATACTTCGCGCATGGTTTGATAATCCAATTGTAGTATGAGTAATAAAATCAGCACAAGCTGTAAGCGACCCTAAAAAGATCACAAAGAACCAATCAGAGCGATCAAACGAATTGGGATCAACAAATTTTCTCTCACCTTGTAATAAACCCGCGGCTGACACAAAGCCCTCACAAAAGCGTGTGATAGCCGTACCTATACAAATAAAAGTTAGCAACCTAGAGGCATACACCGGTAATGTAAACAGTAGAGCATCACCTTTTTTTTCCCGACACAGCTTAGCATTATTGTCATAATCGCGTTGGGGTAACTCTGCTCCCACAGCCCACACTAGATACTGCTGAATAGAAACAAGCATCACAAAAAACAACCACAGCCCTAACTCAAGGCCAATCAGTCCACTGTGTGAAAGCGAAAACTGCTTATCGGTCAGACGTCCTAAAAGATTCATCGCTTCCGTCACCGTCGCCGCCGTACGTAACGATTGAATAAATGCTCCTGTGCCTACTGTGTAACGCGCAGGTACTAACTTACCTTTAGCAGGTAAAAAGCGAGAAGAAAATCGTTCACGGAAACCGGCCCCAGCTAAAAGCGCGTGTACGGTCTCGATGAACAAGGCTTCATTTACTATTGTTGCCTCACTAGATTTAAACTGTTTCAAAATACCCGAGAGTAAGCTTTGTTGATCGAAAGTTAAAACAGATACTGTTCGTACATGCCTACGTGATATCGACGTGCCAGATTCAGCTTCATCCAAAGCAGACGTCTCCTCGTCTTCTAACCCCCCCCCTAACCCCTCTTCAGCTTTTTCATCTTGACGCATTTTTGCTTGAAAACGCTGAAGAAACGCTTGCAAACGTAGCTCCGCTAACTCTTTTCTTGCTTCGGTATTCGGCTCACGATGAGCGGCTTCATAAAAATTAGGGAACATCTCCCCCAGGAATTTTGGCTCTCTCAAAGGGTCGCTTGCTGTGGCAGGTCCTCGTGGCGCGCTGGAGTCCATGATTAGTATCCTGTGTTGTCTTGTCTGCCCCAACTACTTCACTTTGCAATACACATTGCATTTCCCTGTAGAAGGGCGGAACTTTGTTTTAATCTATAAAGAGAGACTCGCCTACGGTACTTGAGGGATATCCGTCTTCATCGTGTTAACTGTACAACGCCGAGTAGGAATTTTAAGTAAGAGTGTCTTCGCCATCTTTTGATAAACGTCTAAGGATTCACCTTTAAGTTTTAACATGTACACTACGCCGCAAATTTTCCACATCATTTCATGGACGATGGTTTTGTTTTTATAGACACTCTGTTGAAATTTAATCACGCCATTTATGCGCCGGTTGATTCTGACCTTGCGAGTTTTAGCGTATTTTGTCAGTGAGTCTATCGAGTGTCGGGTCTTTTCCCCTGCTATCGACCCTACTGAACACGAGGGTGATCCTAAGCACTCTTTGTTGAGATCAAATAACACATTGAAGTGGCGCTTATTCACCATCTTGACGAAATAGACTACATTTTTGTTTAGGATGTTACGCAGCTCATCTTCATTGGGTATGGGAAGCAAAATCTTAGTGTGCTTTCGTAGGAAATGAATCGTATCACTGTAAAAAATAAACATGCCCTGTTTACGCCGGACGTTGGTTTTGGCATTGGTTGTGTACTTGGTCTTAGAGCTCGCTTTGGTGGTGCTAGCGGCAGCCACTTGCAGACCAAACACTAGACAAACAAATACCGTCGTAATAATGGCTGACCACTTGCGCCACATAGAGTTTCCTTTTTGAACGTTGCTTTATCGGAGTTCGGTAGTGCTATTTGTAGTATAAATGGGGGCCGGCGGTCAAGTACCACTTGTAGGGTTGGTTAGCACGTAGTGCGTAACCTGCCAGAGCGTGGTGGAGCATGCGCTACGCGCTGCCCCCTCCTCCAGCAGCTCATACACCATCAATTGGCTCACCCATCATTGCTCGCGTCTTGATATTTATGCTTTAACTGCTGATAACTTGCCTTACGCAGCTTGGCATGAATACAAAATAACTTATAACTAGTACGAATACTCGGCTTAGACGTCTCTCCGTTGAGCAGCCGCTTTATCGTACGCTCAGATACAGTCAGCTCATAAGCAATGCGCTTCACACTATAACCTTGCTCCTCCAGAAGCTCATACACCATTAATTGCCAGATCCCATCAACACAGCGTAACTTACTAAACAACGTTGCCATTGTATTCATATCCGCTTGTCCCGTATGCTTGGCCAGAAACTCATTGGAGGTTAAGCGCGTGATGTCATCCTTCTCGAATTTGACTTCTTCAACGAGTTTCGCCGTAAGTGACAACTTACGTTTAGAGGGGCTCTGTAAATGGGGCATTGGGCTGATATTCATAACAATCTGTTCTCCTTGCTCGAGTAAAATCCTACTAGTGCGCCAAGCACTGTCGCTAATGCGCTTTCATCCGTAAAATCGAGTAAAAATCTCGACAAAGAGAATGTTAACGAATTAAATATTCGTTTTCAATGCAATACCGGGTTATTTTGCATTACAGCGATAGGTTATTGATTTTTTAAAGCTTCCCCGACTCAATAGAGAAAATCTGCCACCCGGTAATGGACAAGTTCGTCTATTTCAGACATCTTAGTCGACAACGATCCTAGCGCCTGACTCACCGCCTGCCCTGTTGTCATATGGGTAAGCAAGACAATATCCACAGTCTGGGTGTCTAAAGGGTATTGCACCATCGATGAAATGCTAATCTTTGCACCCGCCAGCACTTGGGTTAAGCTTGCCATCACGCCGGGTTTATCCTGAGCCCGCAGACGCACGTAATAAGGCGAAGCGTTTTTCGCGAGTGCGTCTTCACTAAAGCCTGCGTCGGCAGTGACAACGGGGTGAATAAGGGCAAAGCGCTGTGCGTTTTCTCGATGTCGAACGATATCCACTAAGTCTGCCACCACGCTGGAAGCCGTCGGTAAACTCCCGGCGCCCCGCCCCATACTAAAGCTCGGTCCTAACATGTTGGTTTGGCACATCACTGCATTCATTTCATCACTAACGCTTGCCAGCAAGTGGCTTTTGTTAATTAGGGTAGGACTCACCGATACTAAAAGCTCACCGTTGTCACAGCGCCTAGCTAACGCCAGTGACTTGACACAAAAACCAAAGTCACCAGCATAGTCAGTGTCTACACGCGAAAGGTTAGCAATCCCTTCACAATCTACGTGTGCAAAATCCACCTGTGTGCCAAACGCAATGGCTGCGAGTAGGCTGATTTTATGGGCTGAATCAATCCCATCAATGTCGGCTCTAGGATCCGCTTCAGCAAAACCTTGTGCTTGCGCCTGTGCTAAAACATCATCAAACTCTGCGTCAGTACGCGCTAATGTAGATAGGATATAATTGCACGTACCATTAATGACCCCTGCTATCCACTCGATACGATTTGCCACCAAACCCTCTTGTAATGTTTTGATAATAGGGATGCCACCGGCCACAGCTGCTTCGAAGAGTAAAGGCGTTTTTGTTTCACACGACAGCGCAAACAACTCCGTCCCACGCTCGGCCAGCAACGCTTTGTTTGCCGTGACCACCGGTTTTCCCGCTTTTAGCGCCCCCTCAATAATGTCAAAGGCATCCGTGGTTCCGCCTATGAGTTCTACCACGACATCGATAGTCTCATCGTTTAAGATGGCGTCTGCGTTGTCTACAAACGCGATATGACTGGAATCGCATCCGCGGGCTTTTTTAGCCGAGCGGACAAGGGCTTTCGTCACATTAAGGCGCACGCCAGCACGACTCGCCAACTCATTGGCATTTTCTTGTAGCAGATTAACTACCCCTGCCCCCACGGTGCCTAAGCCAAATAAGGCAATATTGATTGCTTCCATGTGTGTCAACCCATTCTATAATAGTAATTAAAACAATAACCTACATAACACCGCACCACAACTATCTCCACCTCATCAGTCTTGAGGATTCTAGAAACGGCCGTTGGGCGCCTATTTCTAGCGCAACGGATTGATTTAGAGTGTTTTCAAAAAAATCTGAAGCCACCTTGTTGGTGATGAGGACTTTTTTATAATACTTGATGAATCAGGGTGTTACCCTAGAATGAGTGAACCAACGTCCGTTTCTAGGATAATAGCGTCAATACGAAAAAATCTGATAATTAGCCCACTGGGCACAAATAACTGGTAAATTTTTGTCCTTTTGCTATACTCTTTCGTCACTTCGTCCTAGCGATGATTACTCTTTTCCAATAGTAAAAGTGCAGGGCCGAGGGAGTAATAGTTCCCTGTAAGGGGCCACCTAGTGTCACTACAAGCACATAGATAATAATGACGAATTAACTGGAGTCATGCAGAGTGAGCAACCCTCGCAAACTGGCAAGAAGGATTTTGCTGACATGAATACTGGAGCGATATTAACAAAAGCCGTTGACCTTAGCAGGATTATGCTGTCCTTTGCCGAGTTGAAGGATGTTCACCCAACTTTTCCAGCAAGTGACTTTGTCGATAGAACGTTAGTCGCGTTTCGCCCGCCAAACCAAGGCACCTCCCCTTTCGCTACTGATCTTGATCGTGTGATGGATAAAGATAGCGTCCCTGCCGAGCACAAAGACGCGATTGAAAAAGCATGGAACCAAGTTCAAGCGAAGCCTTGCTTTTCCTTGGCTGCTCTTTCTCTCAATCTCTACCCTATGGAGTTCTTGGAGCTATTCAGCGAACGTTCAGAGCGCATAGCAACCAGTCAAATGATACTTGGGGAAACAAAAGAGGAGGATGAAAAATCGGTAGCATACTGCCAGTTTTCAACTTCAACAAACAATACCGTTAAATTAACCTCTAGATATGTACTCAAGGTTGGCGAAAAGCCTCTTGCCACAGTTTGTGAAACTTACATCCTTGATGAAGAGAATAGTGCCTTTCGCCCACAGGGCTGTACTCTTTCTGATAATTCGCAAGCCGCGCTTGAGACACTGGCCTTTGCCTTAGAAAATAGCGCTGTTTTCCCTTACTACTTAAGATGTAAAGTAACAAGAGAGATCACAACTGATGCGCAAGAACAAGCGCTGCTAGCACGCATGCAAAGAATCGCAAGTGTGCGCAACTCTCTGCTTAAGAAAAAATCACAAAGAGAGGAAGCCGACGAAAAAGCTGGCACCAGCAAGACCACTGAAGCACAGCTCAACCAGTCTCTAGTTCAATTCCTTGATCTCTCTTTACTTAGCTTGTCAGAGGACCAGATAAACATAATTCCAAACTTAACGTTATCTCAGTTACTCAGCATCTTAGAGAGGGTAGCAGGTCTTCACCTGACTAGAATAGGTCAAGCAGCGGGTGGACTAACCTCCCCAGCTTCAAGTCCTGCAAAAACTCTAGCTGCACTAACGTCTGCAGAAGGAGCACCTGCCCAAGGTGCCACACTTTCAATTGCTTTTGACAGGCTTTATGTAAAACAAAAAGAAGCCTATGAGCAATTAGAAGAGCAGGCCGTATGGACAGCCCTTAACCTTAGTGACGAGCTAAAAACCAAAGCCATGCAAGCAGCAAGGCAACAACTGTGCGACACACTAACAACCGCGCTCTCACTCATCCAACAACATGATCCGTCAAGTGAAGTGGAGCGCGAAAATACAAAAGCCGCTATTAAAGCCTTAGCACAACCAATTGAGCGCACGGTCGTCTTAGCTGTCCTTTCTTCAGCAGAGCCTTCTCAACTCTCGTCAAAACAATTTGACACGATGGCAAGCGTGCTTGACGACGACACGTCGAGAGAACATCAACTGTGTCAAGCGACGAAGAGACTATGGGAAAATGCGCCCTCTGATGAGCAAAAATCTACTCTGCAAAAAAAACTAGCCATACTGCTCGCATCACCTAAACCTTTATCTGAAGCGTTAGATGCCGTTGCAAAGTTAATATTGTTTAGTAGTTCAGTCTTAGTAGCGTTAAATGAGCAGCTTGCCTTATCTCAACGACAAAGTTATCTTGAAATTAAACGAAACCAATGGGAAGCTGAAATAACTACACGAAAAATCAAATTACCCACTCTCCTGCTCCAAGCACTAAGTGCTCCAGAAGAACTGTTAGCAAACTATGAAAACTATCAATTACAGATAGCAGAAAAACTCAATACAGACTTTATGAGCTCTAGGGGCTATATCCAAGCTACTGATTACTTTAAAGACAACACAATTGATTATGAACACTATCTGAAAAAAGCACAAAAGGAGCAGCCCAAGCCAACACAAGACTTCGAGCAAACTCAAAACTACATTTACAAGCATACAGTCTTACTTCTTGGCCATGGTAAACAGCTAACAGAATCCAGTTTGCGTCTACATAATCGAGTCGCCGCGCACAAGCTAGCCGTCTTTGATAAGCACGGAAAACACCGTTCACTATTTGTTTGCTTGATTTTGCGCGCTTTCGACTGGTTGCGCCACCATTTAGTTGGGAAGCAATCTAAAGCTCACCGCCAGGCCCACAGTAAACTCACCGCAAATAAGGCGACTTACGACAATTCAAACCACTTAATCACCGCCGAAGAGTTGCTAAGTGACAAGCACAATCTTTCACTCCCATCCACCGCTGCTGTGCATGCGGTTGAAGTGGATAACATTGTACAGCGCCGCCTCGTTGCTCCTGTTCGCTAATATCAGATCAAGTGTTCCCTTTCAAGCAAGCCTACTCAAGCTCAATCACAAACTCACACCCCTCATCGTACTCTTCATTCAAATAAATTCGCCCGCCGTTACGTTCAACAAAAGTCTGACAGATTGACAGGCCTAGTCCTACGTTGTTCGGTTTGCTAGAAAAATACATATCAAACACTTGCCTGGCATCGTCTTTTGAGAGTCCTGGTCCGTTATCTTTTACGATAATACGCACCCCGCCGCTCTGGCTGAGCTCAGTAGAAACAAGGATCCACCGCACTTTTTCCTTGGTAGACTGTTTTCTATCAACCGCATGCGCCTCAATTGCATTTTGCACCAAATTAAGTAACACCTGTTGTAGCTGAACTTTATCCACTAACACCAAAGGTAAGGCCCTAAGCAAATTGGTATTGACAACTACACTCTCTTTATCCGCCAACGACTGAATTAACGATTTTGAAACCACCACCAACTCATTCACATCCACTTGCTCTTGCATTTGCTCATTGCGCTGATACAGTGAACGGAAGCTTTTGATCACTCTAGCCACTTGATTCGCTTGTTTACCAATACTCTCCACTGCATGACGCAATTTCTCTTTAATATGGCAGTTGTCTGGTAACTCAAGACATAGTCGTAGAGCCCCTTCAGTGTAGATGTTAATTGCGCTAAGCGGTTGATTCACCTGATGCGATATCAATGAAGTTTGTTCTGATAGGGAATGATATCGCGTCTGCATAGCAAGCTCAGCCATCTTTTCATTCATGAGTGCGTCTTTTATGATGACGTCGGTGATGCTAAAGCCGTAGCCTAAGGCGTACGCAGCCCCTTCGATATAAACGCGTTTGATGTATACTCGGTGAACCACATACTCACCATTAGGGAAAACTAATTGTGAATCAAAATGCCGAGGCTCGCCCGTTTCAATCACATTGATTTCGATTTCTTCAAAATGCCGTACCTGCTGATCGGGAAAAAAGGATTCCACGGGGTGGCCTATCACTTCATGCAAAGGACTGTCCATCAAGCTGAGTAACACCGGATTAACATAAACAACTTTTTTATGACTGTCTTTTAGGTAGACGGGATGATCAGCACTATCGAATAGCTGGCGCATCACCGACCATGTCGCACTAACATTTTCTTCTAACTTTACACTGTCACTTGGCTCAAACATAAAACACTCTCATCGACAGGGGTTACAACCTAGGCTTCCAAGACCTTTATTTGTGTTAGACTAGGCTTTGAAGATTTCATTATAAAGGATAACCATGCAATTTAGCGAAGATACATCCAATTATCTCTACAAAATCACAAGTATAAAATCTGGCAGCATCGTTGTTGGTGGCGGTGAACATAACGCCAGCCTCATCATAATTCCTAATGCCCTCATTAATCCCTGGGGCATCAATTCGGTAGAAGAACTACAAACAACCTCACTCCTGCCCTTCATTGAGCATCAATGCGAAGTCGTTCTCTTAGGTACGGGCAACCCCTGTGTATGGCCAGAGCAGTCGACGCTTGTCCCGCTATTCAACCAAAAAATAGGTGTGGAAGTCATGAGTACTGACTCAGCCTGCCGCACGTATAACGTGTTATTGAGTGAAGGTCGTAAAGTAGGCCTAGGTTTAATCTTATAAATACGCTAAGGGGAACGACAAGACTTCAGGTGTCAACCAACCTTTTTCATCAGATCGCTCCACCTCAAAGAGCAAATCTCTTTGCTACAAATCCCGCAAATTAAAGTTAGCATGGGTATAAACTCACTCTAAGTGATTACTAGACCTTAGTCACTCTCACGCTTTTAATCGTATTGTCTACTAGCGCTTCTATCTCAAATAGCATGCCGCCAAGCTTCAAGCTGGTCCTGCCGGTAGGAATGCACTCCAGGTACTCGATTAACAAGCCGCTTACCGTTTTCGCCTCATGCGAAGTAAGTTCTGTCCCAATCTGCGCATTGAGAACGCCAATCTCTACCGCACCATCAACCAAATACGATCCATCCGTCTGCGGGTAAACATCTTTTGCGATCATTTCATGGTTGGTAGTAAATTCCCCAACAATTTCTTCTAAGATATCTTCAAGCGTAATAAGTCCCTGTACTTGTCCGTACTCATCGACCACCACACCCATGCGTTTGCGGTTATTTTTAAAGTTGAGTAACTGAGTGGTGAGTTCAATCCCTTCTGGGATGAAATAAACACTCTCCGCCGAATCCATCAGCGCTTCCACGCTAAAACTTTCACGATTGGAAAGCAACGGTATAATATGGCGTAAAGTCACCATTCCTTCAATCTTGTCAATGTGTTCGTGATAAATAGGCACACGTGCATAAGGGGAAGTACGAAGCTTCTCAAAAATAACGTCTTCGTCTTCATCCAAATCAATACCATAGACTTCCGACTTAGGTAGTAAAATATCTTCTAACACGCGCTTTTCAAGATCGAGAATTTTGAGCAGCATGGATTGGTGATCGTCAGGAATACGATCGCCCGCTTCGTTGACCACCGTACGCAACTCTTCTGAACTCAAGCTTAGCTCTTGCTGCTCCCCAGGACGCAGCCCGAATAAGCGAAGCAACGTATTCACCGACGTGTTAGTCACCCAGACGATAGGGTACAACAGTATCAAGAAAAAACGTAACGGGTAAGCCACGAAAAAAGATAGCTTCTGCGGATATGTCGCGGCAATAGTTTTAGGCAATACCTCGGCAAAAATCAACAACCCCATGGTAAGTCCGGTGGACACGATAGTAATGGCAAGCGCTTCGTCTTTGATGTAGCGTTTGGCTAGTAATAAGGCGGTCACTGACGCTAGGTTATTGGCAAAAGTATTTCCTATCAAAATCACACCGAGCAACCTATCCGGCCGCTTGAGAAGTTTCACCACCAAGCGGGCAATTTTGTGCTTAGAGCGGGCTAAATGTTTTAGCTTGTACTGGTTAATCGCCATCAGCCCCGTCTCAGAGCTAGAGAAAAAGCCCGAAACCAAAATCAGCCCAATCAACAAACACCACAAGCTGACATTCGACAGTGTACTCATTCTTATTCCTTGAAATTATCGAATCGCAATATACAAACTACATAGTAGCACTAAAAACACCCCAATAAAGGTCCAGCGTATCGCGATGCTCCCGCGCAAACCAAACCACTTGCGCCCGACCAATAAGCTAGCAAACACACACCAGGCGCCAATCGACAGCAAGGCCTTATCCCAATACACCATTGTCGTTGCCCGATGAAAGACATAAAAGCTAAGACCAATATCAGCTGTCAGTAAGATAAATGCCAACGTTAAGGTTTGAAACAATAAGCGCTCAAGTGACTCAAGCGGAGGTAAGGCCTGCAAGACCCCTTGCGTCTGCTTACTTTTTAGGAGGTAGTTAGACACGCCAACGTACAACGCCTGCACGCCCGCCAAACACACAACACTGAACGTCACAATAGATAACAATATATGA